>NZ_AP025281.1:1531865-1838239 GCF_024347195.1 Aliamphritea hakodatensis | reverse complement strand
ATTACCCTTGGATTTGTTCAGGAATACATCCCGCCCCTGCTCAATCAGCGCATCAGAAGTTGCCGCCTGTACACTGCCAGCAATAGATAACACAGCGCCTGCCACAAACATTGAGAGGTATTGCTTATGCATCGAAATCCCTCCGTCGTGCATATTGTAAGCCTGACGGGATACCCTGATCCGTCAGACCTGCATACTGTTTTTATTGTTTTACATTCACGAGACAGAGCAAAAGATGAGACTTTTAGCGGTCGTGATCTGAAAACTTATAGCTGATAAGAATAAAATATAACCAAAAAGAATATATAAACAATTTTTAGCTATAAAATTTCATAAGGCTAAATGTACCAGAATCTGACCGGCTAACAAGCATGTTATACGTAATTTTTGTGCTGACTTTACCGGTGCTGCCAATCAGGAGAGCGTTTACTGACAAACGCATCGATGCCCTCGGCACAATCCTGAAGCTGCATGTTATTTGTCATCAGCTGACTGCAGTGGTCATAGGCTTCAGGAAGCCCCTGACCCAGTTGCTGATAGAATCCCTGTTTACCCAACTTCACGACGGCTCTGGATTGTGATGCAATTTTTGCCGCTATCTTCCGGGTAAAAACTTCCAGCTCTGCGTCGGCAACCTGCCAGTTGATTAAGCCAATGTCAGCGGCCCGCTGTGCGCTTATCATCTCACCCAGTAACACATTTCCATTGCGTGTTTAGGCTGGACAGCCCGGCTCAGGGCAACCATTGGGGTCGAACAGAACAGGCCGATGTTAACCCCCGGTGTGGCGAACCGTGCCGTTTCAGCGGCAACCGCCAGATCACAACTGGCAACCAACTGACAACCGGCGGCGGTCGCAATGCCATGCACCTGAGCAATGACCGGTACAGGCATAGTCACTATCTGCTGCATGACAGCAGAACAGGTTGAGAATAGCTGCTGATGAATGGCAGGATCATTTACCCGCCTCATTTCTTTCAGGTCATGCCCGGAGCAGAAGCCCCGCCCGCTTCCGGCGATGGTTAAGACCCCGATACTGTCATCACTGGCCAGCTCTGTCAGCGTTTGACTCAGGGCTTCAAGTAATTCCAGAGAAAGTGAGTTATACGCCTGCGGACGGTTCAGGCGTAATATGACCTGTGCATCCTGACGCTCAAGAATAACCAGTGACTGTTCCATAGCTCGCTCCTTTTTTAAACGAAGCTAAGAAACTAGCAAATTGAAATCTGCCGGGCAGTAAAAATATGATAATTACATCTAAAGATGTATATAGGAGATTTAACGCTTACGAAGCAACTTTGTTAACAGCCGGTCCAGCTGGTTAGCAAATTGTTGCCGTTCCGTCTGGCCAAGTTTAGGCGGCCCGCCACTGACCATACCGGCATCCCGTAACTCAGCCATGAAGTCACGCATATTCAGCCGCTGGCGGATATTTTCGGCAGTATAGAGTTCGCCGCGCGGATTAATCGCCAGCACACCTTTTTCGACTACTTCAGCGGCCAGCGGGATATCTGCGGTAATAACAAGGTCATCCCCCTGACAATGCTCAGCAATGTAGTTATCAGCCACATCGAAGCCGGAAGGAACCTGTACCGACCGGATATAAGCTGACTGAGGTACCCGCAAAAACTGATTGGCCACAAGTACGGTAGGAATCTGCTTACGGTCAGCTGCCCGGAACAATATGTCTTTAATCACATTCGGGCAGGCATCTGCATCAACCCAGACGGTCAAAGGTGCTGCTGGCTGATTCGTCATCAGAGCGCCAGAATATCGATCATTTCCGGCATGGCCGCCGGTGTTGCCTGCTTCAGGCCTTTACCTTCAGGGTCGGCAATACCGTGAGCATAGCCGTGTTGCAGACCTTTAAAGTCAAACAGTTCGATATCTGCCAGATGAGACGGCACTACATTTTGCAGGGAACGGAACATGGTTTCGATGCGTCCGGGATGCTCTTTATCCCAGGTTTGCAGCATCTCTTTTACAACCTGACGCTGTAAGCCATCCTGCGAGCCGCAAAGGTTGCAGGGAATAATCGGGAATTCACGCAATTGCGCGTATGCTTCAATATCCTTCTCACGGGCATAGGCCAGTGGCCGGATAACCATATTTTTACCGTCATCGCTGACCAGTTTCGGCGGCATGGACTTGAGTTTGCCACCGTAAAACATGTTCAGGAAAAATGTTTCCAGGATGTCATCGCGGTGATGACCAAGTGCGATCTTATTGGCGCCTACTTCTTCTGCAAAACCATACAGTGTGCCACGGCGTAACCGCGAACACAGTGAGCAGGTCGTTTTCCCTTCCGGAACAACTTCTTTTACAACGGAGTAAGTATCACGTTCGATAATGTGAAACGGCACTCCCACCTCAGTCAGGTATTCGGGCAATACATGCTCAGGGAACCCCGGCTGCTTTTGATCGAGGTTAACTGCCAGAATTTCAAAATGAATCGGCGCACTCTTCTGCAGATTCATTAAGATATCCAGCATGGCAAATGAATCCTTACCGCCAGACAGGCACACCATGACCTTGTCGCCATCTTCAATCATATTGAAATCTTCAATGGCACGCCCCATTTCCCGTCGCAGACGTTTCTGCAACTTGTTCAAACGGGTTTTATTTGCCTTTTCCAGCGCTTCGCTCATGGTGTTACTTTCACATTGATTTTAAAAAGCGGCGATTATAGCCCAATTCCCAGCCATTAGCAGTATTTCTGCCTGCCAGAGTTTATCCCCGGACAGACTCAGATCAGTTATTTCACAGACATTAAAAAAGCACCTGATCCGTTAGGAAGAGGTGCTTTCCGGTTGTTCGGTACACTCAGTTCAGTGACTGAATTTCTTCAACTTCTGCAGCTGATAATACAGATGAACGGTCAATATTCAGAACCGCCAGTAACTCACCCATCGCATTAAGTACACGATACTTGGACATCGTAAAATCACGCTCTGCCGCTAACAACTGACGACGGGATTCGAACAGTTCGTTTTCAGCGTCAAGCAAATCAACCAGCGTCCGGCGGCTAAGCTCAAACTGCTGTTCGTAAGCGATAAGTGTCTTATCACTTTCTTCAACGTATCCGCTCAGAAACTCCATTTGCTTATCCAGCAACTGGTAAGCATTCCAGGCCAGGCTCAGGCCTTCAGCCACCTGACGCTGTGCCCGTTCTTCAATACCGGTCGCTTCCATCAACTGGTAGTACGCCTGTTTCTCACGGTAAGTATCTGCATTACCGTTAAACAGGTTATAGCGTAAACGGATCATTGCCGTCCGGTCATTGTTATGACCTTCGGTACCGTCCAGATCATCATTCCATGTTCCGCCCAGTTCAAAACGGACATCGGGCCGGAATGCAGCATCCTGCACACGCAGCTGAGCTTCTGCTGCATCTACGTCAAAACGGGCTGCCTGAAGGGTTGGATGAACCTTTCCTGCATGCTGAAGCGCTTCTTCGTACGACAGCGGCATGTTTTCATTCACATCACTTACCGCCTGCAGATCATCAGCCTCCTGGCCAACAATCTTGAAGAACCTAGCTTTAGCATCCAGCAGGTTGTTTTCTGTAGACAGGTAATTAGCATGGGCCCGGCTCAGCCGGCCTTTTACCTGAGAAAGATCTGATGCGGAGCTCAAACCGGATTCAGAACGTTCCCGGATACCTTCCAGAATATCAATATGATCATTGAGGTTCTGCTCTGCCAGACCGAGTTCATTCTGTGAATGTATGACGTTCAGATATGCATCGGCCACTTCCAGGGTAATATTTTCCGCTGCAGACCATAACTGATAACGGTGAGCTGTTGCTTCAGAGGTTACCCGGTCTACCTCATTGCTGGTACGGCTGCCATCATATAACAGCTGAGACAGCGTCAGTGATGCTTCTTTACGGGTCAGTTCAACATCTTCATGGCCATTCGCCGGCGTACGCGTTCCCGGACTGTCAGTCCACTCCTGACCATAGCCTAACGCAAGATCTACAGTTGGCAGATAACCCGCCTTGGATATACCGATTTGCTCAGTCCTGCTCAGATACTGGCTCTTAATGATGCCTACATCCGGTGAACTCTCAATCGTATATGCAGCCGCTTCCATCAGAGTCTGTGCCTGAGCACTGCCTCCGTATGCAAGCATCACTGCCAGGCCATACCTAGATAGTTTAAACATATTCCCCATTTCCCCCCGAACATTGGTCCCTGTCAGTTTCATCGTTCCGTCAGTGCTCGTTGTTGAGCTTTAAAAATCGGTTTCAGCAAATAATCTAAAACGCTCTTTTTTCCCGTCATTATATCAACCGTTGCCATCATTCCCGGAATGATCGGCAAGTCATCTTTGCCCTTAGCTAAGCTGCTGTTATCTGTACGGATCCTGATCAGATAATAAATATTACCCTTCTCATCTTCGATACTGTCAGCGCTGATATGTTCCAGCTTACCTTCGAGTCCGCCATAAATGGCAAAATCATAAGCCGTCAGCCTTACGATGGCCTTCAGCCCGGGCCGAAGAAAGGCAATGTCCTTCGGCGCAATTTTCGCTTCAATCAATAACTGGTCTTCCGTCGGTACAATTTCGACAAGATCCATACCCGGCTGAATGACCCCGCCAAGTGTATTGACCAGCAACGTTTTAATCGTCCCCTGTACCGGCGAAACAACAGTCGTTCGCTCTACTCTGTCTTTCAGCCCTACCTGTGCTTCTTTTGTCTGGTTGAGCTTAGCCAGCATTTCATTCAGCTTGCCCAGACTTTCTGAACGGGCCGCATAAGCGACTTCACGACGTTTATCAACGGCTTCCTGAATGCCTGACTGAATCTTCGGTACAACCAGCCGGGCACCTTCAAGTTCCTGCTTAAACCCGTTTAATTCCCGCTCCAGCTTCAGCACTTCGATACGGGGAATGATCCCCTGTTGTGCCAGTGGCTTGGTAATTTTCAGTTCTTCAAGGCTCAGACTGTAGGATCGTTCAAGGTGACTGATCCGCGACTGTAACTCCCGTTGTTCCTGTACTTTCTGGTCGACCTGCCGGCCAATAATACTGAGCTGGTTACGTAAATTACGCTGGTATTCAGCCAGTTGAGCCTGCTCCCGCCCAAACATCAGCGGAAACTGTTCCTGAATCTCGCTATCAATCTCAATCGGAGCCGCAATAACTTTAACATTTTCCTGCCAGTCATCAGGCGCAGCATCGTCATTAATATCAACGCTTTTCAACTCCGCACGTAACCGGGAGACCGAGACCTTCAGGAATGCTGCTTCCTGCTCCCGCTCCCTGAAATCTGAAAGAAAGCGGGTATCATCAACCCGGACCAAAGGTTGTCCGGGCGACACTTCCTGGCCTTCTTTAACAAAAATTTCCTCAACGATTCCGCCTTCAAGGTACTGAACAACCTGCAGTTGCTGCGAAGGAATAACACTGCCTTCACCACGAGTAATTTCATCCAGTTCTGCATAATAGGCCCAGACCACAATCACCAGCAAAAACGCAAATACCGCCCACAATAAAACACGGGAGCTGCGTGGTGTATCCAGCAGAACAGCTTCTGCGGCACTGTCGATAAACTCATGCAGCTCAGGGTCGACGCTGACGTTATCTTTCTTGGCTATTTTTGATGCCTGAGACATTTCAGACATCGCCTGCCTGGCATTTCCGGGCGCTTCACTTTTTGCATCTGCCAGCGTTTCATTCATGCTGCTAACTGCTTCATTTTTATCAGCTTCAGCATTAACATCCTGTATACCGCTCACATCTTTATCAAGTGGCGACTGTATATCTGCTGAATAATCCTGCTGTTTTGTCATCAACCATTAGCCTCTCTGCTGCGCCTGACCACTTCGGGGACCGCCTTCACGCAGCCAGTTGATCACTTCAAGCTTCGGCCCGTCCGCAATCAGACGGCCTTTTTCCAGCACAATAATACGATCCACAACATCCAGCATGCTTGATTTGTGCGTACTGAGGAAAATCGTTTTCGTCTCATCCAGTTTCTTAAGTTGTTCAAGCAGCCGTTGCTCTGAACGCCTGTCTAACTGACTGGTAGGTTCATCAAGAACAAATATTGGCGGGTCCATAATCATCGCCCTCGCCGCAGCAACCGCCTGACGCTGGCCACCGGACAACTGACGACCGCCTTCACCGACCTGCCGTTCCAGACCATCCGGATCATGATTGGTAAACTCAGTCACGCCGCCCCACTCTGCAGCCCGTAACAGTGCCTGATCAGACGCAAACGGGGTACCCAGTACGATGTTATCCCGGATACTGCCAAAGAACAGCTGAGCGTCCTGGGTGATGCAACCGATATTTCGCCGTAACTCTGCAGGATGAAGTTGCTGAATATTTACACCGTCAATGCGGATATCCCCTTCCGTTGGGACATACAGCCCTAATATCAGTTTTTCCAAGGTACTCTTACCGGCCCCGATACTGCCGATCAGCGCAACCCGCTCACCGGGATTAATAGTGAAGCTGATGTTGTTCAGTGCGGTGGATTCGTAACCTGGGTAAGAAAAACTCACATTATCAAATTCGATTTTTCCGTCCAGCTTGGAATGGCTGACGTACTTGCGTCCCTCTTCCTGCTCAAGCGGCATTTCCATGACCTGATTGATCAGAGTCATGGACGATTTCGCCTGATTATACCGGGTTGCCAGTAATGAAACCTGCGCCATTGGTCCTACCGCCCGGCCACCGAGCATCACCGCCGCAATAATACCGCCCATCGTCAGTTCACCGGCAGCAACCAGATATACCCCCAGGATAATGACAGCAACTGTCATCATCTGCTGTAAAAAGCTGGACAGGCTGGAAGCACTGTTTGTCAGCCGGCGGGTTTTAATATCATGTTTGCCCATTTCACTGATCGACTGTTCCCAAAGCACCTGATACTTACTCTGGGAATCGGTGATTTTAATGGCTTCTATGCCATACAGACCTTCTATCAGAGTGGCCTGTTTCTGCGCGGAAAGCTTGGATGTAAGCTCGATTTGTTGTGCCAGAGGTTTCTGCAAATACATGCTGTATCCCAGCAATATCACAATCACCACGACAGGGATGGCGACCAGAGGTCCACCGACTATCCAGATCACCAGTAAGAAAATAATAGTAAAGGGTAAGTCAACCAACGCACTGATTGTGGCGGATGTAATGAATTCCCGGATCGCTTCAAATGACTGTAAATTGTTTGCAAAAGCCCCGACTGATAAGGGCCTGGCTTCCAGACGGATACCCATTACCCGGGAGAAAATTTTTGCTGACAGTTGCAGGTCCAGTTTTTTACTGGCGACATCAATGAAATAATAACGCAGCTTGCGTAACAGGAAGTCAAAGAGGAAAACCAGCGAAACCCCGACAGCCAGCACCCACAATGAATCGAACGCCAGATTGGGAACAATCCGGTCATAAACGTTCATGACAAACAGGGGTGATGCTACAGCGAAACAGTTAATCAGCAGTGAGGCAACCAGAACATCCCGGTAGATCGGCATGACCTGCATGACCGTTCCCCAGAACCAGTGCTGTTTCTTATCACCCAGCACTTCCGGGCTACGCTGATCAAACTGATATTTCTTCTTAACGTAGAACACATTACCGGTAAAGCTGTCTGCCAACTCTGTAATTGGCAGAACCATTTCACCGTCACCCACTTCAGGCTGCAAAATATGTGCTTCACCCTTGTCATGGTCTACTTTTAAAAGGATGCAGCAACGCCGTCCCTTAAGCAGCAGAACACAGGGCAGTAAAAGGTTATGGATCTGGTTAAGATTTTGTCTGGCCAGACGTGCGGCCAGCCCGGTACGCTCTGCAGCCCGGGGGAAAAGCTCCACATCAAGCCGGCCATCCACAAGGGGCAGGCCGCTGGTGAGAGAATCGGCGGAAGCCGGCATACCGTAATATCTGGATAAAGATACTAGCGCATCAAGCAAAGGGTCGACGAAATGCTCCTGCCGCGAACCTATTGCCCAGTCAGCGTCTAACTGCGTCACTTTATAAAGACTCCATCGTCACTCTGATCCATGCAAAATCCCCGCTGCTTCATGTAAATAAAACAGCGGGGATATCTCCTTCCGGTATTAAACTATTAAAGTAGTGTCATCTACAAGTTTATTCAGCAGATCCGCCTGATTGGCGGTACCCGTAGCCGAATACAGTTCATTCAAAGACTGCCCGTCAAACTGAATTTTCTGCTGGTCAGTGCCGTTAGTATCTTTTATGGTCAGAACCGCTGATCCGTTATCTTCTGAGAAGTCCAGATACTGCATCAGATCAACTGGGTCGGTAGCAGCGCCGTGGAGACCATCTAACATATCGGAGATATCAATTTTATCATCAGAAAGATTGAAATCAGTGATCCGGTCAACCGCAGCATTGCCGGTTCCCTGATCACCTGCATTCCAGTCAAAGATATCATCACCTTCGCCGCCGGTCAGAATATCATCACCCAGGCCACCAACAAGCGTATCATTGCCGGCCCCTGCTCTGAGGACATCATCACCTGCGTTACCCCGCAACTCCTCATTACCGTTTCCGGCCACAAGGGTTTCGTCAGCGCTACCACCAGTCAGAACATTATCGTCGGTATCAAACTGAATCGTTGCAGTGGCAGATTCTGTCTTGATGCCATTGGATACGTCGTAAGTGATATCACCGGCATTGTTGACACGATTGCTCAGAACAAGCGTATTGCCATTAAGGTCTGCGTCGTTGGCTAACAAATCTGCGTCAGTTATATCAGTTATCAACGACTGATTTGTAATGATGATATCGCTCTCAACCTCAAGCGGTTCCTGAATGACCACTTTTAATGTAGAACCTGTAACTACATCACCGTCACCATCCCTCACAGTAATAGCAAACACTTCTTCTGCGCCTGTCGTAATAGTAACTCCGGGCGGAATGAAGTATGTATATTCACCAGTTTTAAAGTTGAAGGTTAAATTTGCACCTTCAGCCGTGGTAAACGTTCTGCGGTACAGTGACGGATCATTAGCCTGAGTATTAGGGTTATAGGTAAGCGTTGTTCCATTGACAGTAATCGACTCTACATAACCACCGTCAGCACCGAATACAATATCATCACCGGTAGCCCCCGATACGGAAATATTGCCGCTCACCTGAGAAGTAACCCCATTAACAAACTCGGCAACAAGATCCGACTGAGCAACAACTTTCGAAACACCATTAGGATCGGCGGATGCAACCTGGTTGAGACTGCCTTGTCCATTGCCTGTCAGGCTAACATTGCTATCTACTCCATAGGCGTAAACCTTATCGACATGATTATCAACATAACCATCCCAACGGTTAAACACATTATCAAGATCACCTGCGTTTGGATCTCCATCACTCAGGAAATACGCCAGCGTCTGATTTGAGGAAGGCACGCTGGAAGCTAAGTCATCAGGATCACTCAGATCGAAATCAACCGCATTAAGCGCCCTGGTTATACCGGCCTGATAATTAGTACTACCGTTGGAACTTATATCATCTAATTCATCCTGCAGATCAGAAGCATTGCTAAACCAACCATGGTTTGTAGAGTTGTTAGCAAAGCTGACCAGCAATATATTGACGTTACCTATATCGTCATAGGCATCAAATAGCTCTCTGATCGCATTTTTAGCTGTATTTAGACGGGTTGTTCCCATGCTGCCAGAACGGTCAAGAACAAATACAAGGTTAGTTGTATATGTTTCAGACGGACTCACATAACCCACAGACTGAGCAGAGCTAGGCTGGTCATCAACGATAGTAACAGGAATGTTTGCAGTTGTTTGCAAAGTACCGTCACTGACTGTCAGACCAACATCAAACGCTATTGAATCTTTACCCTGAGCACTATGGTCAACAGGTTTTAAGAGAGTCGTTGTATAGGTGCCATTATCCGTTACTTCAAGTCTGATAACCTGAGAATCAGCATCTGCCGGATCATTCCCTGTATAACCTAACAACGTTTTCCCATTATCCTGAAGCACAAAACTTACAGCTTCACCGTCTGAAGTCAGACTGACTCCTGTCGGTACAGATAAGGTAGCAGTTAAAGAAGCCCCCTCAGCATCTGAAGCATCATAAGTACCGTTATAAACACTGCCTGAAGAGCTGTTTGAACCTTCCGCTAAGCCTTCTTCATTAAGACTTACAGGATCAACGGACGCTATAGCAGGTGCAGCATCTGTTCCTGTTATATTCAAAGTAATTGTAGCGGTCGAACGATCGCCGTCAGAATCCACAATAGTATAGGTGAATACATCCGACACGTTTGCGCCTGGCGCTGCAGCACCATTAGGTACGTAGGTATAGCTACCATTAGCATTTAATGTCAGAGAACCGTAGGTTCCGGATATAGCCGTGCCAACACCACCGCTGACATTTCCACCTGGTGTGCCTGACTGAACACCTTCTACGGTAACGGTATCTTCTTTAAGCGTTGCAGCAGAGACAACATTACCCGTTGCACTGGCATCATCTTCGCTCAGGCTGGAACTTACAGCATTGGCAAGCGGAGCTGTATCAATGACACGGATGTCCAGCGTAGTCTGAGTAGAAGCAGTATCTACAACCACACCATCAACAATTTCAATACTGTTAGCAGTAACTGTCAGTGAATGAATTTCACTGTCACTGTCCTGATCATCCGCATTACCTTCATAAAACAGGTTACTCAGATTCCAGCTGCTAACATCCACGGAAGTATTGCCAGCAGTTGCTGTAAAGGTATTGGTACCATCTGTCAGACTTGAACCGACAGGTATATCAGAAATAACCACCTGTCCTGGGTTGTCACTTGCGTCAGCAGCATCAGCTCCAACAGCAGTTCCCAACTGTTCTGATCCGTCGGTATCAACCAGGCTTCGGGTAATACCCGTCAACTTAATCGGACTGTCTTCATAGCCAACATTCAGTTCAACCGGATAGTGACCACCGTCACTGCCTGGCTGTAACTGGAACTCGGAATGCTGACCATTATTACTGTCTACCTGATTTATATCTGTATAAATCTGATGGTTAGCAGTATTCAGCGGTGTTGTAGTCGCAGACTCACCCGGCTTCTGTACTGTAACGTTGATAGACATATCACCAGGGCCAGAGTGGTTATATACATAGGTTTCCAAAGTATAGTAACCACTGGCTGGCGCGGTAAATGTTCCACTGGTAGTAAATGTACCCGCACCAGCACCATTTGACCCTGCTGACGCAGTGTTGTACGACCCGTAAGCATCACCTGTGCTGCTTAGCAGGGTGTTACCGCCAAGTTCAATCCGTACCGAATCATCAGCATAACCATTGAAGGAAATCTGGGTACCCGCTTCCAGATAAATCAATCCTTTGGTAACTTCAATAGAGCGGGAAGCAACATTAGTCGGACCGTTACCACCGTCACGATAGGGTTGTGTTTCAACCGTAGTTGAACCACCACTGAGTCCGTCGGTGATCCCTTCCAGAGCATTACTGTTAATTAACTGCCCCGAACCGTAGTTGGTATAAACAGTTTTCTCGAGACCATTACCACTTGGTACCACAATCTGACCACTGATCGGATTATTGCTGCCGTCAATGATAGCGTTAGTAGCAACATTCGGCGCATCAGCATCAGGTGTAACATCAATCTGCATTGTTGCTGGCGCAGTGCTCCAGTTTGTACCGTCACTGACGCTAAACTCGAAAGTAGCGTATGTTGCTTCCTGATCTCCAACGTCGGTACCGCCATAACCATCGACACCGGAATCATTAAGTTCAGGCTCAAACGTCAGTTTACCGGCCTGAAGATCAGCAACCGAAATAACCAGCGGAGCTGTAACTTCATTACCGTCAAACTTCAGGGTACCCAATGCTAATGCATCGTAGCTGTCAATGCGAACTGACTGAAGAGAATCACCTGCATCCGCATCAGAGAAACCAAAGTCACTTGCAGAAAAGACCTTAGTAGTATCTTCAAGAGTAGCAACTTGGCTATCCGCAGCAACCGGGCGTGAATCATTGTCAACAATAACACCCGCTGCCGTGGCGGTGCCCAGTACAGCATCTGTTTCACCGGCGGCCAGCGCCAGGTTCATGCTCAGACTTTCACTGACTTCATAGATGTCATCGTCCAGCGCCGTCAGGGTGAACACCGGGGCATAGCTGCTGTTGGCCGGGATCGTAATGGCCAGGCCGTTCACCAGATCGCCCACTGTGGTGGTCGCCGGGCTGCCGTCTGCCAACGTGTAGCTGACACTGGCGGACAGGTCTGCCGCTTCAACGCTGCCCAGATCCAGCGTCACCACAACGTCGGTATCAACGTTGCTTTCATTGCTCTGGCTGACCTGGAACGTCAGTTGGTTATCGGTGCCGCTGCCGCCTTCTACCGCACTGCCATCCAGTGCTGCGATGGAGACCGTTGGCTGATCGCCCAGCTTATCATCCGGGGTGTCTTTATCTTCGTCATTGATCACACCCGCTGCCGTGGCGGTGCCCAGTACAGCATCTGTTTCACCGGCGGCCAGCGCCAGGTTCATGCTCAGACTTTCACTGACTTCATAGATGTCATCGTCCAGCGCCGTCAGGGTGAACACCGGGGCATAGCTGCTGTTGGCCGGGATCGTAATGGCCAGGCCGTTCACCAGGTCGCCCACCGTGGTGGTCGCCGGGCTGCCGTCTGCCAACGTGTAGCTGACACTGGCGGACAGGTCTGCCGCTTCAACGCTGCCCAGATCCAGCGTCACCACAACGTCGGTATCAACGTTGCTTTCGTTCGTCTGGCTGACCTGGAACGTCAGTTGGTTATCGGTGCCGCTGCCGCCTTCTACCGCACTGCCATCCAGTGCTGCGATGGAGACCGTTGGCTGATCGCCCAGCTTATCATCCGGGGTGTCTTTATCTTCGTCATTGATCACACCCGCTGCCGTGGCGGTGCCCAGTACAGCATCTGTTTCACCGGCGGCCAGCGCCAGGTTCATGCTCAGACTTTCACTGACTTCATAGATGTCATCGTCCAGCGCCGTCAGGGTGAACACCGGGGCATAGCTGCTGTTGGCCGGGATCGTAATGGCCAGGCCGTTCACCAGGTCGCCCACCGTGGTGGTCGCCGGGCTGCCGTCTGCCAGCGTGTAGCTGACACTGGCGGACAGGTCTGCCGCTTCAACGCTGCCCAGATCCAGCGTCACGACGACATCTGTATCAACGTTGCTTTCGTTGCTCTGGCTGACCTGGAACGTCAGTTGGTTATCGGTGCCGCTGCCGCCTTCTACCGCACTGCCATCCAGTGCTGCGATGGAGACCGTTGGCTGATCGCCCAGCTTATCATCCGGGGTGTCTTTATCTTCGTCATTGATCACACCCGCTGCCGTGGCGGTGCCCAGTACAGCATCTGTTTCACCGGCGGCCAGCGCCAGGTTCATGCTCAGACTTTCACTGACTTCATAGATGTCATCGTCCAGCGCCGTCAGGGTGAACACCGGGGCATAGCTGCTGTTGGCCGGGATCGTAATGGCCAGGCCGTTCACCAGATCGCCCACCGTGGTGGTCGCCGGGCTGCCGTCTGCCAACGTGTAGCTGACACTGGCGGACAGGTCTGCCGCTTCAACGCTGCCCAGATCCAGCGTCACCACAACGTCGGTATCAACGTTGCTTTCATTGCTCTGGCTGACCTGGAACGTCAGTTGGTTATCGGTGCCGCTGCCGCCTTCTACCGCACTGCCATCCAGTGCTGCGATGGAGACCGTTGGCTGATCGCCCAGCTTATCATCCGGGGTGTCTTTATCTTCGTCATTGATCACACCCGCTGCCGTGGCGGTGCCCAGTACAGCATCTGTTTCACCGGCGGCCAGCGCCAGGTTCATGCTCAGACTTTCACTGACTTCATAGATGTCATCGTCCAGCGCCGTCAGGGTGAACACCGGGGCATAGCTGCTGTTGGCCGGGATCGTAATGGCCAGGCCGTTCACCAGGTCGCCCACCGTGGTGGTCGCCGGGCTGCCGTCTGCCAGCGTGTAGCTGACACTGGCGGACAGGTCTGCCGCTTCAACGCTGCCCAGATCCAGCGTCACGACGACATCTGTATCAACGTTGCTTTCGTTGCTCTGGCTGACCTGGAACGTCAGTTGGTTATCGGTGCCGCTGCCGCCTTCTACCGCACTGCCATCCAGTGCTGCGATGGAGACCGTTGGCTGATCGCCCAGCTTATCATCCGGGGTGTCTTTATCTTCGTCATTGATCACACCCGCTGCCGTGGCGGTGCCCAGTACAGCATCTGTTTCACCGGCGGCCAGCGCCAGGTTCATGCTCAGACTTTCACTGACTTCATAGATGTCATCGTCCAGCGCCGTCAGGGTGAACACCGGGGCATAGCTGCTGTTGGCCGGGATCGTAATGGCCAGGCCGTTCACCAGGTCGCCCACCGTGGTGGTCGCCGGGCTGCCGTCTGCCAGCGTGTAGCTGACACTGGCGGACAGGTCCGCCGCTTCAACGCTGCCCAGATCCAGCGTCACCACAACGTCGGTATCAACGTTGCTTTCGTTGCTCTGGCTGACCTGGAACGTCAGTTGGTTATCGGTGCCACTGCCGCCTTCTACCGCACTGCCATCCAGTGCTGCGATGGAGACCGTTGGCTGATCGCCCAGCTTATCATCCGGGGTGTCTTTATCTTCGTCACTGATCACACCCGCTGCCGTGGCGGTGCCCAGTACAGCATCTGTTTCACCGGCGGCCAGCGCCAGGTTCATGCTCAGACTTTCACTGACTTCATAGATATCATCGTCCAGCGCCGTCAGGGTGAACACCGGGGCATAGCTGCTGTTGGCCGGGATCGTAATGGCCAGGCCGTTCACCAGGTCGCCCACCGTGGTGGTCGCCGGGCTGCCGTCTGCCAGCGTATAGCTGACACTGGCGGACAGGTCCGCCGCTTCAACGCTGCCCAGATCCAGCGTCACCACAACGTCGGTATCAACGTTGCTTTCGTTCGTCTGGCTGACCTGGAACGTCAGTTGGTTATCGGTGCCACTGCCGCCTTCTACCGCACTGCCATCCAGTGCTGCGATGGAGACCGTAGTGGAATCATTATCAACGATCACACCCGCTGCCGTGGCGGTGCCCAGTACAGCATCTGTTTCACCGGCGGCCAGCGCCAGGTTCATGCTCAGACTTTCACTGACTTCATAGATGTCATCGTCCAGCGCCGTCAGGGTGAACACCGGGGCATAGCTGCTGTTGGCCGGGATCGTAATGGCCAGGCCGTTCACCAGGTCGCCCACCGTGGTGGTCGCCGGGCTGCCGTCTGCCAGCGTATAGCTGACACTGGCGGACAGGTCTGCCGCTTCAACGCTGCCCAGATCCAGCGTCACCACAACGTCGGTATCAACGTTGCTTTCGTTCGTCTGGCTGACCTGGAACGTCAGTTGGTTATCGGTGCCACTGCCGCCTTCTACCGCACTGCCATCCAGTGCTGCGATGGAGACCGTTGGCTGATCGCCCAGCTTATCATCCGGGGTGTCTTTATCTTCGTCACTGATCACACCCGCTGCCGTGGCGGTGCCCAGTACAGCATCTGTTTCACCGGCGGCCAGCGCCAGGTTCATGCTCAGACTTTCACTGACTTCATAGATGTCATCGTCCAGCGCCGTCAGGGTGAACACCGGGGCATAGCTGCTGTTGGCCGGGATCGTAATGGCCAGGCCGTTCACCAGGTCGCCCACCGTGGTGGTCGCCGGGCTGCCGTCTGCCAGCGTGTAGCTGACACTGGCGGACAGGTCCGCCGCTTCAACGCTGCCCAGATCCAGCGTCACGACGACATCTGTATCAACGTTGCTTTCGTTCGTCTGGCTGACCTGGAACGTCAGTTGGTTATCGGTGCCACTGCCGCCTTCTACCGCACTGCCATCCAGTGCTGCGATGGAGACCGTTGGCTGATCGCCCAGCTTATCATCCGGGGTGTCTTTATCTTCGTCATTGATCACACCCGCTGCCGTGGCGGTGCCCAGTACAGCATCTGTTTCACCGGCGGCCAGCGCCAGGTTCATGCTCAGACTTTCACTGACTTCATAGATATCATCGTCCAGCGCCGTCAGGGTGAACACCGGGGCATAGCTGCTGTTGGCCGGGATCGTAATGGCCAGGCCGTTCACCAGGTCGCCCACCGTGGTGGTCGCCGGGCTGCCGTCTGCCAGCGTGTAGCTGACACTGGCGGACAGGTCTGCCGCTTCAACGCTGCCCAGATCCAGCGTCACGACGACATCTGTATCAACGTTGCTTTCGTTGCTCTGGCTGACCTGGAACGTCAGTTGGTTATCGGTGCCACTGCCGCCTTCTACCGCACTGCCATCCAGTGCTGCGATGGAGACCGTTGGCTGATCGCCCAGCTTATCATCCGGGGTGTCTTTATCTTCGTCATTGATCACACCCGCTGCCGTGGCGGTGCCCAGTACAGCATCTGTTTCACCGGCGGCCAGCGCCAGGTTCATGCTCAGACTTTCACTGACTTCATAGATGTCATCGTCCAGCGCCGTCAGGGTGAACACCGGGGCATAGCTGCTGTTGGCCGGGATCGTAATGGCCAGGCCGTTCACCAGATCGCCCACCGTGGTGGTCGCCGGGCTGCCGTCTGCCAGCGTGTAGCTGACACTGGCGGACAGGTCTGCCGCTTCAACGCTGCCCAGATCCAGCGTCACGACGACATCTGTATCAACGTTGCTTTCGTTGCTCTGGCTGACCTGGAACGTCAGTTGGTTATCGGTGCCGCTGCCGCCTTCTACCGCACTGCCATCCAGTGCTGCGATGGAGACCGTTGGCTGATCGCCCAGCTTATCATCCGGGGTGTCTTTATCTTCGTCACTGATCACACCCGCTGCCGTGGCGGTGCCCAGTACAGCATCTGTTTCACCGGCGGCCAGCGCCAGGTTCATGCTCAGACTTTCACTGACTTCATAGATGTCATCGTCCAGCGCCGTCAGGGTGAACACCGGGGCATAGCTGCTGTTGGCCGGGATCGTAATGGCCAGGCCGTTCACCAGGTCGCCCACCGTGGTGGTCGCCGGGCTGCCGTCTGCCAGCGTGTAGCTGACACTGGCGGACAGGTCTGCCGCTTCAACGCTGCCCAGATCCAGCGTCACGACGACATCTGTATCAACGTTGCTTTCGTTGCTCTGGCTGACCTGGAACGTCAGTTGGTTATCGGTGCCGCTGCCGCCTTCTACCGCACTGCCATCCAGTGCTGCGATGGAGACCGTTGGCTGATCGCCCAGCTTATCATCCGGGGTGTCTTTATCTTCGTCATTGATCACACCCGCTGCCGTGGCGGTGCCCAGTACAGCATCTGTTTCACCGGCGGCCAGCGCCAGGTTCATGCTCAGACTTTCACTGACTTCATAGATGTCATCGTCCAGCGCCGTCAGGGTGAACACCGGGGCATAGCTGCTGTTGGCCGGGATCGTAATGGCCAGGCCGTTCACCAGGTCGCCCACCGTGGTGGTCGCCGGGCTGCCGTCTGCCAGCGTGTAGCTGACACTGGCGGACAGGTCTGCCGCTTCAACGCTGCCCAGATCCAGCGTCACGACGACATCTGTATCAACGTTGCTTTCGTTGCTCTGGCTGACCTGGAACGTCAGTTGGTTATCGGTGCCGCTGCCGCCTTCTACCGCACTGCCATCCAGTGCTGCGATGGAGACCGTTGGCTGATCGCCCAGCTTATCATCCGGGGTGTCTTTATCTTCGTCATTGATCACACCCGCTGCCGTGGCGGTGCCCAGTACAGCATCTGTTTCACCGGCGGCCAGCGCCAGGTTCATGCTCAGACTTTCACTGACTTCATAGATGTCATCGTCCAGCGCCGTCAGGGTGAACACCGGGGCATAGCTGCTGTTGGCCGGGATCGTAATGGCCAGGCCGTTCACCAGATCGCCCACCGTGGTGGTCGCCGGGCTGCCGTCTGCCAACGTGTAGCTGACACTGGCGGACAGGTCTGCCGCTTCAACGCTGCCCAGATCCAGCGTCACCACAACGTCGGTATCAACGTTGCTTTCATTGCTCTGGCTGACCTGGAACGTCAGTTGGTTATCGGTGCCGCTGCCGCCTTCTACCGCACTGCCATCCAGTGCTGCGATGGAGACCGTTGGCTGATCGCCCAGCTTATCATCCGGGGTGTCTTTATCTTCGTCATTGATCACACCCGCTGCCGTGGCGGTGCCCAGTACAGCATCTGTTTCACCGGCGGCCAGCGCCAGGTTCATGCTCAGACTTTCACTGACTTCATAGATGTCATCGTCCAGCGCCGTCAGGGTGAACACCGGGGCATAGCTGCTGTTGGCCGGGATCGTAATGGCCAGGCCGTTCACCAGGTCGCCCACCGTGGTGGTCGCCGGGCTGCCGTCTGCCAGCGTGTAGCTGACACTGGCGGACAGGTCTGCCGCTTCAACGCTGCCCAGATCCAGCGTCACCACAACGTCGGTATCAACGTTGCTTTCGTTCGTCTGGCTGACCTGGAACGTCAGTTGGTTATCGGTGCCGCTGCCGCCTTCTACCGCACTGCCATCCAGTGCTGCGATGGAGACCGTTGGCTGATCGCCCAGCTTATCATCCGGGGTGTCTTTATCTTCGTCATTGATCACACCCGCTGCCGTGGCGGTGCCCAGTACAGCATCTGTTTCACCGGCGGCCAGCGCCAGGTTCATGCTCAGACTTTCACTGACTTCATAGATGTCATCGTCCAGCGCCGTCAGGGTGAACACCGGGGCATAGCTGCTGTTGGCCGGGATCGTAATGGCCAGGCCGTTCACCAGGTCGCCCACCGTGGTGGTCGCCGGGCTGCCGTCTGCCAGCGTGTAGCTGACACTGGCGGACAGGTCCGCCGCTTCAACGCTGCCCAGATCCAGCGTCACCACAACGTCGGTATCAACGTTGCTTTCGTTCGTCTGGCTGACCTGGAACGTCAGTTGGTTATCGGTGCCACTGCCGCCTTCTACCGCACTGCCATCCAGTGCTGCGATGGAGACCGTTGGCTGATCGCCCAGCTTATCATCCGGGGTGTCTTTATCTTCGTCACTGATCACACCCGCTGCCGTGGCGGTGCCCAGTACAGCATCTGTTTCACCGGCGGCCAGCGCCAGGTTCATGCTCAGACTTTCACTGACTTCATAGATATCATCGTCCAGCGCCGTCAGGGTGAACACCGGGGCATAGCTGCTGTTGGCCGGGATCGTAATGGCCAGGCCGTTCACCAGGTCGCCCACCGTGGTGGTCGCCGGGCTGCCGTCTGCCAGCGTATAGCTGACACTGGCGGACAGGTCCGCCGCTTCAACGCTGCCCAGATCCAGCGTCACCACAACGTCGGTATCAACGTTGCTTTCGTTCGTCTGGCTGACCTGGAACGTCAGTTGGTTATCGGTGCCACTGCCGCCTTCTACCGCACTGCCATCCAGTGCTGCGATGGAGACCGTAGTGGAATCATTATCAACGATCACACCCGCTGCCGTGGCGGTGCCCAGTACAGCATCTGTTTCACCGGCGGCCAGCGCCAGGTTCATGCTCAGACTTTCACTGACTTCATAGATGTCATCGTCCAGCGCCGTCAGGGTGAACACCGGGGCATAGCTGCTGTTGGCCGGGATCGTAATGGCCAGGCCGTTCACCAGGTCGCCCACCGTGGTGGTCGCCGGGCTGCCGTCTGCCAGCGTATAGCTGACACTGGCGGACAGGTCTGCCGCTTCAACGCTGCCCAGATCCAGCGTCACCACAACGTCGGTATCAACGTTGCTTTCGTTCGTCTGGCTGACCTGGAACGTCAGTTGGTTATCGGTGCCACTGCCGCCTTCTACCGCACTGCCATCCAGTGCTGCGATGGAGACCGTTGGCTGATCGCCCAGCTTATCATCCGGGGTGTCTTTATCTTCGTCACTGATCACACCCGCTGCCGTGGCGGTGCCCAGTACAGCATCTGTTTCACCGGCGGCCAGCGCCAGGTTCATGCTCAGACTTTCACTGACTTCATAGATATCATCGTCCAGCGCCGTCAGGGTGAACACCGGTGCATAGCTGCTGTTGGCCGGGATCGTAATGGCCAGGCCGTTCACCAGGTCGCCCACCGTGGTGGTCGCCGGGCTGCCGTCTGCCAGCGTGTAGCTGACACTGGCGGACAGGTCTGCCGCTTCAACGCTGCCCAGATCCAGCGTCACCACAACGTCGGTATCAACGTTGCTTTCGTTGCTCTGGCTGACCTGGAACGTCAGTTGGTTATCGGTGCCACTGCCGCCTTCTACCGCACTGCCATCCAGTGCTGCGATGGAGACCGTTGGCTGATCGCCCAGCTTATCATCCGGGGTGTCTTTATCTTCGTCACTGATCACACCCGCTGCCGTGGCGGTGCCCAGTACAGCATCTGTTTCACCGGCGGCCAGCGCCAGGTTCATGCTCAGACTTTCACTGACTTCATAGATATCATCGTCCAGCGCCGTCAGGGTGAACACCGGTGCATAGCTGCTGTTGGCCGGGATCGTAATGGCCAGGCCGTTCACCAGGTCGCCCACCGTGGTGGTCGCCGGGCTGCCGTCTGCCAGCGTATAGCTGACACTGGCGGACAGGTCCGCCGCTTCAACGCTGCCCAGATCCAGCGTCACCACAACGTCGGTATCAACGTTGCTTTCGTTCGTCTGGCTGACCTGGAACGTCAGTTGGTTATCGGTGCCACTGCCGCCTTCTACCGCACTGCCATCCAGTGCTGCGATGGAGACCGTTGGCTGATCGCCCAGCTTATCATCCGGGGTGTCTTTATCTTCGTCATTGATCACACCCGCTGCCGTGGCGGTGCCCAGTACAGCATCTGTTTCACCGGCGGCCAGCGCCAGGTTCATGCTCAGACTTTCACTGACTTCATAGATGTCATCGTCCAGCGCCGTCAGGGTGAACACCGGGGCATAGCTGCTGTTGGCCGGGATCGTAATGGCCAGGCCGTTCACCAGGTCGCCCACCGTGGTGGTCGCCGGGCTGCCGTCTGCCAGCGTGTAGCTGACACTGGCGGACAGGTCTGCCGCTTCAACGCTGCCCAGATCCAGCGTCACCACAACGTCGGTATCAACGTTGCTTTCGTTCGTCTGGCTGACCTGGAACGTCAGTTGGTTATCGGTGCCGCTGCCGCCTTCTACCGCACTGCCATCCAGTGCTGCGATGGAGACCGTTGGCTGATCGCCCAGCTTATCATCCGGGGTGTCTTTATCTTCGTCATTGATCACACCCGCTGCCGTGGCGGTGCCCAGTACAGCATCTGTTTCACCGGCGGCCAGCGCCAGGTTCATGCTCAGACTTTCACTGACTTCATAGATGTCATCGTCCAGCGCCGTCAGGGTGAACACCGGGGCATAGCTGCTGTTGGCCGGGATCGTAATGGCCAGGCCGTTCACCAGGTCGCCCACCGTGGTGGTCGCCGGGCTGCCGTCTGCCAGCGTGTAGCTGACACTGGCGGACAGGTCTGCCGCTTCAACGCTGCCCAGATCCAGCGTCACGACGACATCTGTATCAACGTTGCTTTCGTTGCTCTGGCTGACCTGGAACGTCAGTTGGTTATCGGTGCCGCTGCCGCCTTCTACCGCACTGCCATCCAGTGCTGCGATGGAGACCGTTGGCTGATCGCCCAGCTTATCATCCGGGGTGTCTTTATCTTCGTCATTGATCACACCCGCTGCCGTGGCGGTGCCCAGTACAGCATCTGTTTCACCGGCGGCCAGCGCCAGGTTCATGCTCAGACTTTCACTGACTTCATAGATGTCATCGTCCAGCGCCGTCAGGGTGAACACCGGGGCATAGCTGCTGTTGGCCGGGATCGTAATGGCCAGGCCGTTCACCAGATCGCCCACCGTGGTGGTCGCCGGGCTGCCGTCTGCCAACGTGTAGCTGACACTGGCGGACAGGTCTGCCGCTTCAACGCTGCCCAGATCCAGCGTCACCACAACGTCGGTATCAACGTTGCTTTCATTGCTCTGGCTGACCTGGAACGTCAGTTGGTTATCGGTGCCGCTGCCGCCTTCTACCGCACTGCCATCCAGTGCTGCGATGGAGACCGTTGGCTGATCGCCCAGCTTATCATCCGGGGTGTCTTTATCTTCGTCATTGATCACACCCGCTGCCGTGGCGGTGCCCAGTACAGCATCTGTTTCACCGGCGGCCAGCGCCAGGTTCATGCTCAGACTTTCACTGACTTCATAGATGTCATCGTCCAGCGCCGTCAGGGTGAACACCGGGGCATAGCTGCTGTTGGCCGGGATCGTAATGGCCAGGCCGTTCACCAGGTCGCCCACCGTGGTGGTCGCCGGGCTGCCGTCTGCCAGCGTGTAGCTGACACTGGCGGACAGGTCTGCCGCTTCAACGCTGCCCAGATCCAGCGTCACGACGACATCTGTATCAACGTTGCTTTCGTTGCTCTGGCTGACCTGGAACGTCAGTTGGTTATCGGTGCCGCTGCCGCCTTCTACCGCACTGCCATCCAGTGCTGCGATGGAGACCGTTGGCTGATCGCCCAGCTTATCATCCGGGGTGTCTTTATCTTCGTCATTGATCACACCCGCTGCCGTGGCGGTGCCCAGTACAGCATCTGTTTCACCGGCGGCCAGCGCCAGGTTCATGCTCAGACTTTCACTGACTTCATAGATGTCATCGTCCAGCGCCGTCAGGGTGAACACCGGGGCATAGCTGCTGTTGGCCGGGATCGTAATGGCCAGGCCGTTCACCAGGTCGCCCACCGTGGTGGTCGCCGGGCTGCCGTCTGCCAGCGTGTAGCTGACACTGGCGGACAGGTCCGCCGCTTCAACGCTGCCCAGATCCAGCGTCACCACAACGTCGGTATCAACGTTGCTTTCGTTGCTCTGGCTGACCTGGAACGTCAGTTGGTTATCGGTGCCACTGCCGCCTTCTACCGCACTGCCATCCAGTGCTGCGATGGAGACCGTTGGCTGATCGCCCAGCTTATCATCCGGGGTGTCTTTATCTTCGTCACTGATCACACCCGCTGCCGTGGCGGTGCCCAGTACAGCATCTGTTTCACCGGCGGCCAGCGCCAGGTTCATGCTCAGACTTTCACTGACTTCATAGATATCATCGTCCAGCGCCGTCAGGGTGAACACCGGGGCATAGCTGCTGTTGGCCGGGATCGTAATGGCCAGGCCGTTCACCAGGTCGCCCACCGTGGTGGTCGCCGGGCTGCCGTCTGCCAGCGTATAGCTGACACTGGCGGACAGGTCCGCCGCTTCAACGCTGCCCAGATCCAGCGTCACCACAACGTCGGTATCAACGTTGCTTTCGTTCGTCTGGCTGACCTGGAACGTCAGTTGGTTATCGGTGCCACTGCCGCCTTCTACCGCACTGCCATCCAGTGCTGCGATGGAGACCGTAGTGGAATCATTATCAACGATCACACCCGCTGCCGTGGCGGTGCCCAGTACAGCATCTGTTTCACCGGCGGCCAGCGCCAGGTTCATGCTCAGACTTTCACTGACTTCATAGATGTCATCGTCCAGCGCCGTCAGGGTGAACACCGGGGCATAGCTGCTGTTGGCCGGGATCGTAATGGCCAGGCCGTTCACCAGGTCGCCCACCGTGGTGGTCGCCGGGCTGCCGTCTGCCAGCGTATAGCTGACACTGGCGGACAGGTCCGCCGCTTCAACGCTGCCCAGATCCAGCGTCACCACAACGTCGGTATCAACGTTGCTTTCGTTGCTCTGGCTGACCTGGAACGTCAGTTGGTTATCGGTGCCGCTGCCGCCTTCTACCGCACTGCCATCCAGTGCTGCGATGGAGACCGTTGGCTGATCGCCCAGCTTATCATCCGGGGTGTCTTTATCTTCGTCACTGATCACACCCGCTGCCGTGGCGGTGCCCAGTACAGCATCTGTTTCACCGGCGGCCAGCGCCAGGTTCATGCTCAGACTTTCACTGACTTCATAGATGTCATCGTCCAGCGCCGTCAGGGTGAACACCGGGGCATAGCTGCTGTTGGCCGGGATCGTAATGGCCAGGCCGTTCACCAGATCGCCCACCGTGGTGGTCGCCGGGCTGCCGTCTGCCAGCGTGTAGCTGACACTGGCGGACAGGTCCGCCGCTTCAACGCTGCCCAGATCCAGCGTCACCACAACGTCGGTATCAACGTTGCTTTCGTTGCTCTGGCTGACCTGGAACGTCAGTTGGTTATCGGTGCCACTGCCGCCTTCTACCGCACTGCCATCCAGTGCTGCGATGGAGACCGTTGGCTGATCGCCCAGCTTATCATCCGGGGTGTCTTTATCTTCGTCACTGATCACACCCGCTGCCGTGGCGGTGCCCAGTACAGCATCTGTTTCACCGGCGGCCAGCGCCAGGTTCATGCTCAGACTTTCACTGACTTCATAGATGTCATCGTCCAGCGCCGTCAGGGTGAACACCGGGGCATAGCTGCTGTTGGCCGGGATCGTAATGGCCAGGCCGTTCACCAGGTCGCCCACCGTGGTGGTCGCCGGGCTGCCGTCTGCCAGCGTATAGCTGACACTGGCGGACAGGTCCGCCGCTTCAACGCTGCCCAGATCCAGCGTCACGACGACATCTGTATCAACGTTGCTTTCGTTGCTCTGGCTGACCTGGAACGTCAGTTGGTTATCGGTGCCGCTGCCGCCTTCTACCGCACTGCCATCCAGTGCTGCGATGGAGACCGTTGGCTGATCGCCCAGCTTATCATCCGGGGTGTCTTTATCTTCGTCATTGATCACACCCGCTGCCGTGGCGGTGCCCAGTACAGCATCTGTTTCACCGGCGGCCAGCGCCAGGTTCATGCTCAGACTTTCACTGACTTCATAGATGTCATCGTCCAGCGCCGTCAGGGTGAACACCGGGGCATAGCTGCTGTTGGCCGGGATCGTAATGGCCAGGCCGTTCACCAGATCGCCCACCGTGGTGGTCGCCGGGCTGCCGTCTGCCAGCGTGTAGCTGACACTGGCGGACAGGTCTGCCGCTTCAACGCTGCCCAGATCCAGCGTCACCACAACGTCGGTATCAACGTTGCTTTCGTTGCTCTGGCTGACCTGGAACGTCAGTTGGTTATCGGTGCCACTGCCGCCTTCTACCGCACTGCCATCCAGTGCTGCGATGGAGACCGTTGGCTGATCGCCCAGCTTATCATCCGGGGTGTCTTTATCTTCGTCACTGATCACACCCGCTGCCGTGGCGGTGCCCAGTACAGCATCTGTTTCACCGGCGGCCAGCGCCAGGTTCATGCTCAGACTTTCACTGACTTCATAGATGTCATCGTCCAGCGCCGTCAGGGTGAACACCGGGGCATAGCTGCTGTTGGCCGGGATCGTAATGGCCAGGCCGTTCACCAGGTCGCCCACCGTGGTGGTCGCCGGGCTGCCGTCTGCCAGCGTGTAGCTGACACTGGCGGACAGGTCCGCCGCTTCAACGCTGCCCAGATCCAGCGTCACGACGACATCTGTATCAACGTTGCTTTCGTTGCTCTGGCTGACCTGGAACGTCAGTTGGTTATCGGTGCCGCTGCCGCCTTCTACCGCACTGCCATCCAGTGCTGCGATGGAGACCGTTGGCTGATCGCCCAGCTTATCATCCGGGGTGTCTTTATCTTCGTCATTGATCACACCCGCTGCCGTGGCGGTGCCCAGTACAGCATCTGTTTCACCGGCGGCCAGCGCCAGGTTCATGCTCAGACTTTCACTGACTTCATAGATGTCATCGTCCAGCGCCGTCAGGGTGAACACCGGGGCATAGCTGCTGTTGGCCGGGATCGTAATGGCCAGGCCGTTCACCAGGTCGCCCACCGTGGTGGTCGCCGGGCTGCCGTCTGCCAGCGTGTAGCTGACACTGGCGGACAGGTCCGCCGCTTCAACGCTGCCCAGATCCAGCGTCACCACAACGTCGGTATCAACGTTGCTTTCGTTGCTCTGGCTGACCTGGAACGTCAGTTGGTTATCGGTGCCACTGCCGCCTTCTACCGCACTGCCATCCAGTGCTGCGATGGAGACCGTTGGCTGATCGCCCAGCTTATCATCCGGGGTGTCTTTATCTTCGTCACTGATCACACCCGCTGCCGTGGCGGTGCCCAGTACAGCATCTGTTTCACCGGCGGCCAGCGCCAGGTTCATGCTCAGACTTTCACTGACTTCATAGATATCATCGTCCAGCGCCGTCAGGGTGAACACCGGTGCATAGCTGCTGTTGGCCGGGATCGTAATGGCCAGGCCGTTCACCAGGTCGCCCACCGTGGTGGTCGCCGGGCTGCCGTCTGCCAGCGTATAGCTGACACTGGCGGACAGGTCCGCCGCTTCAACGCTGCCCAGATCCAGCGTCACCACAACGTCGGTATCAACGTTGCTTTCATTGCTCTGGCTGACCTGGAACGTCAGTTGGTTATCGGTGCCACTGCCGCCTTCTACCGCACTGCCATCCAGTGCTGCGATGGAGACCGTAGTGGAATCATTATCAACGATCACACCCGCTGCCGTGGCGGTGCCCAGTACAGCATCTGTTTCACCGGCGGCCAGCGCCAGGTTCATGCTCAGACTTTCACTGACTTCATAGATGTCATCGTCCAGCGCCGTCAGGGTGAACACCGGGGCATAGCTGCTGTTGGCCGGGATCGTAATGGCCAGGCCGTTCACCAGGTCGCCCACCGTGGTGGTCGCCGGGCTGCCGTCTGCCAGCGTATAGCTGACACTGGCGGACAGGTCTGCCGCTTCAACGCTGCCCAGATCCAGCGTCACCACAACGTCGGTATCAACGTTGCTTTCGTTCGTCTGGCTGACCTGGAACGTCAGTTGGTTATCGGTGCCACTGCCGCCTTCTACCGCACTGCCATCCAGTGCTGCGATGGAGACCGTTGGCTGATCGCCCAGCTTATCATCCGGGGTGTCTTTATCTTCGTCACTGATCACACCCGCTGCCGTGGCGGTGCCCAGTACAGCATCTGTTTCACCGGCGGCCAGCGCCAGGTTCATGCTCAGACTTTCACTGACTTCATAGATGTCATCGTCCAGCGCCGTCAGGGTGAACACCGGGGCATAGCTGCTGTTGGCCGGGATCGTAATGGCCAGGCCGTTCACCAGGTCGCCCACCGTGGTGGTCGCCGGGCTGCCGTCTGCCAGCGTGTAGCTGACACTGGCGGACAGGTCCGCCGCTTCAACGCTGCCCAGATCCAGCGTCACGACGACATCTGTATCAACGTTGCTTTCGTTCGTCTGGCTGACCTGGAACGTCAGTTGGTTATCGGTGCCACTGCCGCCTTCTACCGCACTGCCATCCAGTGCTGCGATGGAGACCGTTGGCTGATCGCCCAGCTTATCATCCGGGGTGTCTTTATCTTCGTCATTGATCACACCCGCTGCCGTGGCGGTGCCCAGTACAGCATCTGTTTCACCGGCGGCCAGCGCCAGGTTCATGCTCAGACTTTCACTGACTTCATAGATATCATCGTCCAGCGCCGTCAGGGTGAACACCGGGGCATAGCTGCTGTTGGCCGGGATCGTAATGGCCAGGCCGTTCACCAGGTCGCCCACTGTGGTGGTCGCCGGGCTGCCGTCTGCCAGCGTGTAGCTGACACTGGCGGACAGGTCTGCCGCTTCAACGCTGCCCAGATCCAGCGTCACCACAACGTCGGTATCAACGTTGCTTTCGTTGCTCTGGCTGACCTGGAACGTCAGTTGGTTATCGGTGCCACTGCCGCCTTCTACCGCACTGCCATCCAGTGCTGCGATGGAGACCGTTGGCTGATCGCCCAGCTTATCATCCGGGGTGTCTTTATCTTCGTCATTGATCACACCCGCTGCCGTGGCGGTGCCCAGTACAGCATCTGTTTCACCGGCGGCCAGCGCCAGGTTCATGCTCAGACTTTCACTGACTTCATAGATGTCATCGTCCAGCGCCGTCAGGGTGAACACCGGGGCATAGCTGCTGTTGGCCGGGATCGTAATGGCCAGGCCGTTCACCAGATCGCCCACCGTGGTGGTCGCCGGGCTGCCGTCTGCCAGCGTGTAGCTGACACTGGCGGACAGGTCCGCCGCTTCAACGCTGCCCAGATCCAGCGTCACCACAACGTCGGTATCAACGTTGCTTTCATTGCTCTGGCTGACCTGGAACGTCAGTTGGTTATCGGTGCCGCTGCCGCCTTCTACCGCACTGCCATCCAGTGCTGCGATGGAGACCGTTGGCTGATCGCCCAGCTTATCATCCGGGGTGTCTTTATCTTCGTCACTGATCACACCCGCTGCCGTGGCGGTGCCCAGTACAGCATCTGTTTCACCGGCGGCCAGCGCCAGGTTCATGCTCAGACTTTCACTGACTTCATAGATGTCATCGTCCAGCGCCGTCAGGGTGAACACCGGGGCATAGCTGCTGTTGGCCGGGATCGTAATGGCCAGGCCGTTCACCAGGTCGCCCACCGTGGTGGTCGCCGGGCTGCCGTCTGCCAGCGTGTAGCTGACACTGGCGGACAGGTCTGCCGCTTCAACGCTGCCCAGATCCAGCGTCACCACAACGTCGGTATCAACGTTGCTTTCGTTCGTCTGGCTGACCTGGAACGTCAGTTGGTTATCGGTGCCGCTGCCGCCTTCTACCGCACTGCCATCCAGTGCTGCGATGGAGACCGTTGGCTGATCGCCCAGCTTATCATCCGGGGTGTCTTTATCTTCGTCATTGATCACACCCGCTGCCGTGGCGGTGCCCAGTACAGCATCTGTTTCACCGGCGGCCAGCGCCAGGTTCATGCTCAGACTTTCACTGACTTCATAGATGTCATCGTCCAGCGCCGTCAGGGTGAACACCGGGGCATAGCTGCTGTTGGCCGGGATCGTAATGGCCAGGCCGTTCACCAGGTCGCCCACCGTGGTGGTCGCCGGGCTGCCGTCTGCCAGCGTGTAGCTGACACTGGCGGACAGGTCTGCCGCTTCAACGCTGCCCAGATCCAGCGTCACCACAACGTCGGTATCAACGTTGCTTTCGTTCGTCTGGCTGACCTGGAACGTCAGTTGGTTATCGGTGCCACTGCCGCCTTCTACCGCACTGCCATCCAGTGCTGCGATGGAGACCGTAGTGGAATCATTATCAACGATCACACCCGCTGCCGTGGCGGTGCCCAGTACAGCATCTGTTTCACCGGCGGCCAGCGCCAGGTTCATGCTCAGACTTTCACTGACTTCATAGATGTCATCGTCCAGCGCCGTCAGGGTGAACACCGGGGCATAGCTGCTGTTGGCCGGGATCGTAATGGCCAGGCCGTTCACCAGATCGCCCACCGTGGTGGTCGCCGGGCTGCCGTCTGCCAGCGTGTAGCTGACACTGGCGGACAGGTCTGCCGCTTCAACGCTGCCCAGATCCAGCGTCACGACGACATCTGTATCAACGTTGCTTTCGTTGCTCTGGCTGACCTGGAACGTCAGTTGGTTATCGGTGCCGCTGCCGCCTTCTACCGCACTGCCATCCAGTGCTGCGATGGAGACCGTTGGCTGATCGCCCAGCTTATCATCCGGGGTGTCTTTATCTTCGTCACTGATCACACCCGCTGCCGTGGCGGTGCCCAGTACAGCATCTGTTTCACCGGCGGCCAGCGCCAGGTTCATGCTCAGACTTTCACTGACTTCATAGATATCATCGTCCAGCGCCGTCAGGGTGAACACCGGTGCATAGCTGCTGTTGGCCGGGATCGTAATGGCCAGGCCGTTCACCAGGTCGCCCACCGTGGTGGTCGCCGGGCTGCCGTCTGCCAGCGTGTAGCTGACACTGGCGGACAGGTCTGCCGCTTCAACGCTGCCCAGATCCAGCGTCACCACAACGTCGGTATCAACGTTGCTTTCGTTGCTCTGGCTGACCTGGAACGTCAGTTGGTTATCGGTGCCACTGCCGCCTTCTACCGCACTGCCATCCAGTGCTGCGATGGAGACCGTTGGCTGATCGCCCAGCCTATCATCCGGGGTGTCTTTATCTTCGTCACTGATCACACCCGCTGCCGTGGCGGTGCCCAGTACAGCATCTGTTTCACCGGCGGCCAGCGCCAGGTTCATGCTCAGACTTTCACTGACTTCATAGATGTCATCGTCCAGCGCCGTCAGGGTGAACACCGGGGCATAGCTGCTGTTGGCCGGGATCGTAATGGCCAGGCCGTTCACCAGGTCGCCCACCGTGGTGGTCGCCGGGCTGCCGTCTGCCAGCGTATAGCTGACACTGGCGGACAGGTCCGCCGCTTCAACGCTGCCCAGATCCAGCGTCACCACAACGTCGGTATCAACGTTGCTTTCGTTGCTCTGGCTGACCTGGAACGTCAGTTGGTTATCGGTGCCGCTGCCGCCTTCTACCGCACTGCCATCCAGTGCTGCGATGGAGACCGTTGGCTGATCGCCCAGCTTATCATCCGGGGTGTCTTTATCTTCGTCATTGATCACACCCGCTGCCGTGGCGGTGCCCAGTACAGCATCTGTTTCACCGGCGGCCAGCGCCAGGTTCATGCTCAGACTTTCACTGACTTCATAGATGTCATCGTCCAGCGCCGTCAGGGTGAACACCGGGGCATAGCTGCTGTTGGCCGGGATCGTAATGGCCAGGCCGTTCACCAGATCGCCCACCGTGGTGGTCGCCGGGCTGCCGTCTGCCAGCGTGTAGCTGACACTGGCGGACAGGTCTGCCGCTTCAACGCTGCCCAGATCCAGCGTCACCACAACGTCGGTATCAACGTTGCTTTCGTTGCTCTGGCTGACCTGGAACGTCAGTTGGTTATCGGTGCCACTGCCGCCTTCTACCGCACTGCCATCCAGTGCTGCGATGGAGACCGTTGGCTGATCGCCCAGCTTATCATCCGGGGTGTCTTTATCTTCGTCATTGATCGTTGCGCTGTCGCTGCCTGCACTGGTGCTGACATCGGCATTGGTGGCCGAGTCGATCGTCAGGCTGAACGTCTCACTCTGTTCGTAGACGCTGTCATCCACCGCCACAAAGTCGATCGACGGGGCCACGGTCTGCCCCGCCGGGATCTGCACGCTGATGCCGTTGGTGAAGAAGTCCTGGATGTCTGCCGGGTCGGTCAGGGTGTGAACGGTACCGGCCGCATCGGTGTAGCTGATCTGGCTGAAGTCTGCGGTTTCCGCAGTGCCCAAGTTCGCGCTGATCACGACCGTGGTCGCCTCTTCGCTGACATTATCCTGGCTGACTTCAAAGCGGATGGCATTGTCCACGCCTTCCACTGCAACAGGGTCCACCGCGTCTATGGAGACGGTTGGCTTATCGCCCTGACGGTCATCCGGGGTGTCTTTACCTTCGTCATTGATCGTTGCACTGTCGCTGCCTGCACTGGTGCTGACATCGGCATTGGTGGCCGAGTCAATCGTCAGGCTGAACGTCTCACTCTGTTCGTAGATGCTGTCATCCACCGCCACAAAGTCGATCGCCGGGGCCACGGTCTGACCCGCCGGAATCTGCACGCTGATGCCGTTGATGAAGAAGTCCTGGATGTCTGCCGGGTCGCTCAGGGTGTGAACGGTACCGACCGTATCGGTGTAGCTGATCTGGCTGAAGTCTGCGGCTTCCGCAGTGCCCAGGTTCGCGCTGATCACGACCGTGGTCGCCTCGTCGCTGACATTATCCTGGCTGACTTCAAAGCGGATGGCATTGTCCACGCCTTCCACTGCAACGCTATCAACGGCGTCTATGGAGACGGTTGGCTTATCGCCCTGACGGTCATCCGGGGTGTCTTTACCTTCGTCATTGATCGTTGCACTGTCGCTGCCTGCACTGGTGCTGACATCGGCATTGGTGGCCGAGTCGATCGTCAGACTGAACGTCTCACTCTGTTCGTAGATGCTGTCATCCACCGCCACAAAGTCGATCGCCGGGGCCACGGTCTGACCCGCCGGGATCTGCACGCTGATACCGTTGGTGAAGAAGTCCTGGATGTCTGCCGGGGCGGTCAGGGTATGAACGGTACCGGCCGCATCGGTGTAGCTGATCTGGCTGAAGTCTGCTGCTTCCGCAGTGCCTAGGTTCGCGCTGATCACGACCGTGGTCGCCTCTTCGCTGACATTATCCTGGCTGACTTCAAAGCGGATGGCACTGTCCACGCCTTCCACTGCAACAGCGTCCACCGCGTCTATAGAGACGGTCGGCTTATCGCCCTGACGGTCATCCGGAGTGTCTTTACCTTCGTCATTGATCACACCCGCTGCCGTGGCGGTGCCCAGTGCAGCATCTGTTTCACCGGCGGCCAGCGCTAGGTTCATGTTCAGGCTTTCACTGACTTCATAGATGTCATCGTCCAGCGCCGTCAGGGTGAACACCGGGGCATAGCTGCTGTTGCCCGGGATCGTAATGGCCAGGCCGTTCACCAGGTCGCCCACCGTGGTGGTCGCCGGACTGCCGTCTGCCAGCGTGTAGCTGACACTGGCGGACAGATCCGCCGCTTCAACGCTGCCCAGATCCAGCGTCACCACAACGTCGGTATCAACGTTGCTTTCGTTGCTCTGGCTGACCTGGAACGTCAGTTGGTTATCGGTGCCACTGCCGCCTTCTACTGCACTGCCATCCAGTGCTGCGATGGAGACCGTTGGCTGATCGCCCAGCTTATCATCCGGGGTGTCTTTATCTTCGTCATTGATCGTTGCGCTGTCGCTGCCTGCACTGGTGCTGACATCGGCATTGGTGGCCGAGTCGATCGTCAGGCTGAACGTCTCACTCTGTTCGTAGATGCTGTCATCCACCGCCACAAAGTCAATCTGTGGGGCCACGACCTGACCCGCCGGAATCAACACGCTGATACCGTTGGTGAAGAAGTCCTGGATGTCTGCCGGATCAGTCAATGTATGGAAGGTACCGGTCGCATCGGTATAGCTGATCTGACTGAAGTCTGTCGTTTCCGCGCTGCCAAGGTTCACGCTGATCACGACCGTGGTCGCCTGTGCGCTGACATTATCCTGGCTGACTTCAAAGCGGATGGCATTGTCCACGCCTTCAACCGCTGCTGCGTCAATTGCAGCAATGGAAACAACCGGTGTAACAACAGGAAGTTGTGCTATATCCTCTTCTACCGGCCCATCATCCTGAAAACGGTCATCATCTGAGCCATTTCTTGTACCGGTATCAAAACCTGCTTCAGCAATAACCGAGTCACCGGTACGTAACACTTCACCGAGGCCGGTAAAGCCATCGTTGGCCGGCGCGGTTCCGCCAGCTTCACCACCTGCAGCGGTTTCTTCTAACAGTTCAGTAGGGTCGGCACCTGCCAGAATTAACTGTTCAATCTCCGACAGTTCGGATTCTTCATCCTGATTCTGCTCTAACAGGGTTTGGATATTCAGATAAACTTCACCGGTTTCCGGATCAATTACCACCAGCGCAACGCTGTCCGATGGCAATTGCTCAACAGTATCATCACCCAGACTGACAACAGCTTCACTGTCGCCAGAGGTAATGACTTTTTCACCCGGCTGAAGCTGGTCATTCACCTGAACTGCACGCATCTTACCTGCGGCATCCAGTACAACCACGTCACCTTCAACACTAACAACATTTACAACTGCGTTATTGGTCTTATCCATAAGCCCCCCCCGGGCCAATCAGAGCAATCACAACCAGGCTTTTTCGCCGTTCATCCTTAAACGCAAACCAAGCACACTGGCTTCATCACCTTGAAGCACAAAAATATCTGTATTTTCATTTAAACAAATCTAACCCGCATATAGCAGGCCACAACAAACATCTGATTTAATTCTGACTACTGTAAAGTCAGCCACAGTGTTTAAAATCAAACAATTACTTAACCATACTGTTAAATCTCAAGAGCAAATTTGCTTGAATAAATCCATTAAGCTCTTGTTTTGTTTTGCAATCTTAACAAAGTAAACTGTTTAAAAAAACACCTACTCAAACCGTACACCCGGCCACTGAGAGCCATCCGGGTTGTATGCCTGGCAAAAGAGCAATAAAAAAGCCCTATATTTATTCAGGATTAAGCTTAGGCCGTCGTTTTCAAACAAACTTCTTACAAAAAACTAACATTTTATCGCAATAAAGATGATTTCAAGCTTAACTGAAAGCCTATCTAATCAATTAGTCGCACATGAGGGTCAGCTACCCATTTTGCAGATAAAAGGGTCAGTTAAACGACGCCTGTTCTGCTTAATATCGGCCGATTCCAGCAATCCTAAAGCTTGTTACGCATTGAAAAGATTGATTTTTTCGGCCATGCAGATAACGAATCGGAAAACACAGCTGCAGATATTTTACAAATCAGAAGAGAGGAATACCGGCCGACCATGCCAGAGCCGGTATTGTACGATATGTTTCAGCTCAGAAAATCAGCTTCAAAAGGAAAGTTAGTCAGGTTTTCATAGCCATCTTCAGTAATGATAATCTGATCCTCCAGTTTAACGCCTTCACCTCCGCCCACGGCCCCCACATAGGCTTCAACACATAATGCCATCCCCGGTTCGAGGACGCCGTCATAACCATGGCCATCAATATCTTCCGGATAGCGGATTGACGGGTATTCATCACACAGCCCCACACCGTGCATCATGACCCCATAGCGAAGATCACGGTATTCCGGCGGTAAACGTAAACCGGCTTCCGTCACTTCACGGAAACTCATTCCCGGTTTTAGTAATTGCATGTTGTACTGAATATGCTCATAGGCAATCTGATAAAGATGCTTTTGCTTAGCGGTCGGTTTAGCGTCACCGATCATCCAGGTTCGGGACAGGTCGGCACAGATACCGTATGGCCCGATAAGGTCGGTATCAAACGCCAGCAGCTCACCTTGCTGAACGACACGCGGACCACATTCCTGGAACCACGGATTAGTACGCGGTCCTGAGGCCAGCAGCCGGCATTCTATCCATTCACCGCCACGGCGAATGTTCTCGGCATGCAGTACCGACCAGATATCGTTCTCTGTTACCCCCGGCACAGTAGCTTCTTTCATCAGTTGCATCGAGATTTCAGTGGAGGCAATCGAACACCGCATGGCATTGATCTCATCCTCACCTTTAATGACACGGGCATGTTCCATTAATGCCTGACCATCTCTGATTTCAACGCCGCACTTATCAAGCTCCCTTAAACCGGCAATTTCGATCTTATCAACCGCCAGCCGACGGTTATCGCCGCCATGCTCACGCAGTAAGGCGTCAATTTCTTTAGCAAAGTGCGCTGCATGCTCCTGAGTACGGTCACCGGTTTCAAAATAGAAGAATGATGCACCGCCCCGCACTTCCTTCACCAACGGCAAGTACGAAGAAAGGTGTTCGCAATTATGAAAATCCCACAAAATCATATGCCCGCTGGCCGCCACAAAGCAGGCCCGGGCATGGTTGTGTGTGATCCACAACTGCATATTCGTGCTATCGGTGGCATAGCGGATATTCAGCGGGTCAAACAGCAGCACCCCCGCCAGATCCTGTTTGTTCAGCGCTTCCACAATCCGCTGTAAACGAAATTCACGCATCCGGGTCAGATTCGGTGTTGTAAGCCCTAACTCATCCCACTCATTAAATGCCAGGTCTGTCGGCCCGATTTCTACCCGGTCATTTTCGTTTGGCGAACCATCGGGTTTAAGCTGCCCTGCCCGTCGCCGGGTGGGATCTATTTTCCGGTTAGATGAACTGAATACAAAATCTGTCATTAGGTTTTCCTCACCAGTGCAATCACCCATGCAAACGAAGTTTGCATGGGTGATTCGCTTTATTGTTTTTAAGGCTAGATGTCTTTCACCAGACGCAGTGCATCATAGATGGCCGCATGGGTATTTCGGGATGACACAGCGTCACCGATTCTGAACAGCTGGAAAGCCCCGGCAGGATTATTTACCCGGGTTTGCGGCGTGCCGACAATCAGGTCTTCATAGACCACTTCACCGGCATTGCTGGAGGTGCCTTTCAGGTCAAAGTAAATATCGTCCAGCGGCCGGGTTCCGTGGTTAATCACCACCTGATCAACATGCCGGTATTTTTCAACACCGCCATAATCGCTGCCTACCCGGGCCACCAGCCCTGCACCTTCACGCTGCACGCTTTCAAGCCGGAAAGTCACGGTAAAGGTCACATCTTTCTGCTGCATTGCCCGCATATAGGGTACAAGGTTCATGGCCATCACCTCTGGAGCAAAGGCCCGATCTGGCGTCATCACTTCGAGTTGCGCCCCACTGTCGGCGATCACTTCCGCCGCCTGCATCGCTGCATGATCGCCGGCATCATCAAACAGCAACACATTCCCTTTCGGCTTTACATCTCCGGAGAGGATATCCCAGGCAGATACCACCAGTTCATTACCTGCCTCAAGGATGTCAGTATGTGGATAGCCCCCGGTTGCAATAATGACCACAGCAGGCTTTAGAGCAGTAACATCAGCGGCTTCCGCCCAGGTGTTAAAACGGAACTCAACACCTAAACGCTCACATTCCGCCATGCGCCACTCAATAATGGAGATCATTTCATGCCGGCGCGGACTTTGTGATGTCAGCAACAGCTGCCCTCCGGCCTGCGCTGCTGCTTCAAGCACAACCACCTCATGCCCACGCTCGCCGGCGACCCGGGCCGCTTCCATCCCTGCTGGCCCTGCACCGACAATCACCACTTTTTTCTTAACATCCGCCTTCGGAATATCGTGGGGCATCGTCAGCTCACGCCCCGTTGCAGCATTATGGATACAGAATGCATCTCCCGCCTGATAGATCCGGTCAAGGCAGTACGTCGCACCGACGCAGGGCCGGATCTGCTCTTCTCTCCCTTCGATAATTTTTCTGACAATATGCGGATCAGCCAGATGTGCACGGGTCATCCCCACCATATCCAGCTTCCCTTCCGCAATTGCGTGACGTGCCGTCGCCACATCAGGAATCTTCGCAGCATGGAACACCGGCATATCGACAGATGAACGGAACTCACCGGCAAAATCCAGATGCGGTGAATTACGCATCCCCATCACCGGAATCACATCCGTCAGCCCCGGATCAGTGTCGATATGCCCTCTTATGACATTCAGAAAATCAATATGGCCGGATGCTTTAAGCAGTTGGGCTATCTCCACGCCTTCTTCAAAACCGAAACCACCTTTCTGTGCCTGATCAGCGGTGAAACGCACGCCGACGATAAATTCACTGCCCACCCGGGCACGAATCGCCTCCAGCACATCCAGTGTGAAGCGCACCCGATTCTGTAAACTTCCACCATAAGGGCCTTCCAGGGTATTCGTGAGCGGCGACCAGAACTGATCATGCAAATGACCATAGGCCTCAATTTCAATACCATCCATTCCGGCGGCCTGCATCCTTTCTGCAGCATCAGCAAAGTCTTTGATGATGCGTTCTATATCCCAGTCTTCCATTTGTTTGGGAAATGCACGATGCGAGGCCTCACGTTCATGGGATGGCGATACCACCGGTAACCAGTCGCCTTTCGACCAGCCGGTCCGCCGCCCCAGATGGGTCAGCTGAATCATTACGGCAGCACCATGTTCATGGCACTCATCAACCAGATCTTTCAGATAAGGGACCACCTCATCTTTATAAGCCAGAATGTTGTTAAAAACGGGCGGGCTGTCTTTTGATACCGTAGCAGAGCCGGCAGTCATGGTCAGCGCCACACCTGCTTTTGCCCGTTCGACATGATAAGCCCGGTAACGGTCTTTCGGCATTCCGGCTTCCGGGTACGCCGGTTCATGGGCAGTGGTAATTATACGGTTACGTAATGTGAGGTGTTTCAACTGAAACGGTTGGAGCAATGGATCTTTATGACTCATATCATCATGCCTGGTATTTGTAACCCCGGTCAGACTTCACCTCAGTAACCGGCATTACTTTATTGTTGTTATATTTGCTCGTATGGCGCCCGCTCATTGTGGCAGCAGAACAAAGATTCCAGCCAATGATATTTTTTTCAAAACAGCATAAATTAATTTTATACCCTTATTTATCTCCCGATCAGTAGGAATTATCCCGGGGCTCCCCCCTTTCACATTTTTTACAGGTCAGCAAATGGCCGATAAACCGGTCCCGCCCGGTTACTGTCAAAACCCATGGACGGTTAATCCATGGTGGATTGTGGCGTACATGCTGGTTATGCCCACACTCAAGTTCAGCCACCCAGTGCTGCTCTTCATCGGTATGGAAAGCAATTATCGCCCGCTGCATGATTTACCTGCCTGCAATATAAAGCTGACTTATATCAGTACTCAGCATTTACCCTTCGCCCATTAAGGCCTTCAGACGGACAACTAATTGGCTTGCATCCGGTAACTCAGCATTTGGCAGCGCTTTCAACGCCTGCCCAATTATCTGATCCCGGCAAAACATCATAATCCGTTCAGACGAGGTAATACCGGCAGCTTGCAGGCCTTCCAGACAGCGCTGCTGAAGCCCCTGATCAAATGACAGAATCTGACTGCGGGTCAGCTCATCCAGCTTGTAATGCTCGCCACACAGCATCCGGTAAATCATCAGGTATTCAGGCTGCGACGCGATGTTCAGATACCCCCTGATAACCGCTTCAGATGTATCCAGATCACTTGCCAGTAACTCTGATGTAGTCATTTCCAGCTCAGCGGTTAGCTGTTCCAGCAAGGCCATTAACAGCGCCTGCTTAGTGGGAAAGTTGTTATACACAGTCGGCTTGGAAACCCCGGCCTCCTGAACAATCAGGTCAATCGATGTCCCCTGATAACCGTTTTCAGCAAACACCCTGCGGGCGGTATCCAGCAGTTGCTGTTTTTTGGACGGACGACCTCGGGCCATAAAAACTCCACATATCAGCCAGCCGACAAACGTCCACAGGCTATTGACGGCGGTAAAAATATTTATTATTTTTACTATACCGTTTAGTTAAATAATTAATTTCAGTATGCCGTAGCTTATCACCCTCCGGCATACGAGCCACAAAAGAGCGACAAAATGATGAATCAGGACGGGCAATTCGGTCAATACGGGGGAAGTTATATTCCCGAGATTCTTTTCAACAGCCAGCAGGAACTGCTCAAAGCCTATCAGGATGCAATGGCTGATCCGGCGTTCATTACCGAAGTAAAGGATCAGCTCCAGCATTATTCAGGCCGGCCAACACCTCTGACTTACTGCAGCCGGTTATCGGCTGCCATCGGCGGTGCTCAGATTTACCTTAAACGGGAAGATCTGAATCACAGCGGTGCCCATAAAATGAATAATGTTATTGGCCAGGGCTTATTAGCCAAACGCATGGGCAAACGCAGAGTTATCGCAGAAACCGGTGCCGGACAGCACGGCATTGCCAGCGCCCTGGTGTCAGCACGTCTGGGGCTGGACTGCACAATCTATATGGGTGCCCACGACATTGAACGTCAGTACCCAAATGTATTCTGGATGAAACAGCTGGGTGCCACCGTCGTACCCGTTGAAGAAGGCTCTGCCACCCTGAAAGACGCACTCGACGAAGCGCTGCGCGACTGGTCTTCCAATTATGCCGATACCTATTACCTGATCGGCACCAGCTGTGGCTGCGCCCCCTACCCGGAAATGGTCAGTGGATTTCAGTCCGTCATCGGTGAGGAAGTCCGTGAGCAGGCACTCAGCCAGTTCGGTACCCTGCCGGATAAGATCTATGCCTGTGTCGGTGGTGGCAGTAATGCCTGCGGTATTTTCCTGCCCTTCCTGAACGAAGACGTAGAACTGGTCGGTGTAGAAGCCGGAGGGCGCAGCGATGCACCGGGAGATCACGCAATGCGGTTTAATACCGATCAGGCACGCTTCGGCATCGCCCAGGGATTCGCAACCAAATTCCTGCAGGATGAACAGGGCCAGTTACAGCCCACCCACTCGATTTCTGCCGGGCTGGATTACGTGGGCGTCTCTCCTATCCTGGCGGATCTGGAAGAACAGGGAAAAGTCCGCATGACCCAGGCAAGAGACACGGAAGTACTGCAGGCCTTCCAGCAACTGGCCAGCAATGAAGGCATCATCGCCGCACTGGAATCCTCCCATGCGATTGCAGCCGGCTTACGGGAAGCGGCGGACATGAAGCCATCAGAGAAAATTGTTATCAATGTGTCAGGCCGCGGTGACAAGGACATCTTCAACATCGCCAAAGCCCTGCAGGACCAACCTTTCAATGATTTTATCCAGTCATATCTGACGCAGGAGAACAGCTGATGAGCGATCTGAGCCACTATATTCGCCAGCAACGTGCCGACAAACAACTGCTGCTGATGACCCATGTCATTTATGGTTACCCAACCATCGCAGACAGCCTGGAGATGATGCGACGGCTACTGGAACAGGGGGTTGAAATTCTGGAAGTACAGTTTCCGTTTTCTGATCCGGTGGCTGACGGCCCGGCGATTACTCATGCCTGTCATCAGGCGCTGGCAGAAAGGCCACAACTGACGCAATGCATCTGGGATATCAGCCAACTTGCCAGCGAGTATCCGCAAAGCCGGGTATTACTGATGAGCTACCTGAACCCGGTTATGCAGTCCGGTCCGGCCCAACTGGCGTCACTGATGGCACAAAGCATCAGCGGTATTATCGTGCCGGATATCGCTGTTGAACAACAGCAATTGATTGCACCACTGACACAAACCGGCATTGATCCCATATGGATTATTACGCCAGACACGCAGGAATCCCGCCTGAAGACAATCTGCAGTCAGGCCAGCGGCATGCTTTACTGTGTCAGCCGTGCCGGTGTTACCGGGGAATCAGCCGATAAAAATCAGGCCTTAGGTGACTATCTCAGCCGGATCAGCCAGCATACTGACTTACCGCTGGGTGTCGGCTTTGGCATTTCTGATGCTGCAGATATTCAGGCACTGTGCGGCCATGCGGATATCGCCATCATTGGCTCAGCCTTTCTGAATGCCTATAACAAGAACGGACTTGACGGGGTATCAGCAAAACTGACAGAACTGAAGCAGGCTATCGCATAACAGCCCACTTCATCAGGGCCGGGTGCGCGTGAAGGAATCACCCTTCACGCGCACATTGCCCGGTTGGGATCACATCTGGCTGGCCTTCAGATACAGCATCTCCAGCGCCAGTGTCGCTGCCGCTAAAGACGTAACCTCAGCATGATCATAGGCAGGCGCAACTTCTACCACATCCATGCCGACAATATTTACCCCGGATAAACCACGGATAATTTGCAAAGCCCGGTCCGAAGTAAGGCCACCGCTCACCGGCGTTCCGGTACCCGGCGCAAAAGCAGGATCAAGGCAGTCGATGTCAAAGCTCAGATACACCGGCCGGTCACCCAGCACCTGTTTAATCCGGCCGATACAGTCTTCTACACTATGGTTATTCACCCAACTGGCATCCAGCACAGTAAACCCATGATTTTTCTGATTGAAGTCTGTCCGGATACCCACCTGAACACTGCTCAGCGGATCAATCAGACCTTCCATAGGCGCATGATAAAACATTGAACCGTGATTATAGGCAGCGTCACTCTCTTCCGTATCGGTATGGGCATCAAAATGCAGCAAGGCCAACGGGCCGTATTTCGCCGCATGTGCCCGCAATAAAGGCAACGTGACAAAATGATCTCCACCAATACTCAGCAAGGCCTTATCCGCCGCCAGTATCCTGCCCGCATGTAACTCAACGGTTTGCAACATATCGTCACCGTTACCGTCTTCATATACCAGATCTCCGTAATCCACCGCCTGTAAGCGTTTACTCAGCGTAAACTGCCACGGCCAGCGTCGCTCTTCCCAGCGTAATTGCGCGGATGCCTGGCGAACGCCATTCGGCCCAAAACGGGTTCCCGATCTCCCGGATGTTGCCAGATCGAACGGAATACCCATCACGCACACATCCGTGCCGTCATCCAGCGCTCTGGAAAGCGGTAACCCCATAAAAGTGAAAATATTTGCGTAGGTATTTGAATCAATACCCAAAAGCTCAGAATTGGTCATCGAGCAGCTCCCTATTAATAAAGAATATAAAAGCGCTCTCGCAAAAGAATCATTGATTGTCTTACGGACGTCAGGAGAACAGCAGAACGGTTCCCACGTTTAGAGTCGTGATGTTTGCGACTTTGGCACCCGTTAACCGGATACCAAACCGAATAATAATTCTGTTTATAATTAAAACTCAAGCCTTTTTAAGCAGGCTGCTTTTCATCTGTTCTTCCCCTGAAAAAGCACAACATTCGTATAAACTTGTAAAACCTTGTAAATGAAATGTAAACAAGCCTTGCCTGAGCTAAGCTTCAGGCACTAATGTTGAATTAAAATAACAACAAATCCGGCCACTACTGCGCCGCTGAAACGAAGTAACCTATGAACTCAGACGCCCGTATCCTGGTAGTCGACGATGAACCTGTCACCCGGGAATGCCTGACAAGCTATTTTGAAACCGAAGGCTTTCGTGTCTTTGAAGCTGAAACTGCTGAACAGGCGGAATCCGTACTCAGCGAACAAACCATAGATGTCGTACTGTTGGATATTCGCCTGCCCGGCAAAGACGGCCTCACCCTGACCCGGGAACTGCGGGTGCATACCGAAGTGGGGATCATTCTGGTGACTGGCCGACAAGACGAAGTAGACCGTATAATCGGCCTGGAATGCGGTGCTGATGAGTACGTCACCAAACCTTTTAACCCAAGGGAAATTCTCGCCCGCACCAAAAACCTGGTACGCCGGGTACGGCACTGCACAGAAGCCAAACCCACCGATGCTCTGCCCAACAGTTTTAAAACGTTCGAGCGCTGGAAGCTGAATCTGGATCGCCGCCAACTGGTAGATGACCAGCAACAAACCACCCAGCTTACCGAAGGCGAATTCCAGCTGCTGAACACGCTGATGAACCATGCCGGGCAGATCATGAGCCGTGAACAGATTCTGGAACAGATCCGGAACCGCGAATGGGTACCCAGTGACCGCACAGTTGATGTGCTGATCGGCCGCTTACGGCGAAAACTGGGCGATGATCCCGCTCAGCCAAAGACCATTCTTACCGTCCACGGTGCCGGCTACCTCTTCACCCCTAAACCAGCAGATTTATCGTGAGCCGTTTTTTTACCGGGCTCCTTCTGATCTCCGCGGTACTGGCAAACACAGTCAAAGCTGACACCCCGCGACCAGTGCTCACCGCTTGCGGGCATCCGTTCTACCCACCGGTATCCTGGGTCAGCGAAGGACAGCTAAAAGGTCTGGCCCCGCAACTCACTCAACAACTCTTTGCGGAACTTGGCTATGACGTACAGCTGATCGCCGACACCAACTGGAAACGCTGCCTGCTGGAAGCCCGCCTGGGCAATATTGACATTGTGGTTGCCGCCTACCGCATTGCCAGCCGGGAAAGCTATCTGGCATTCAGTGACCAGTACATCATTGCCGATGAAGTCCGGATTTTCGTAAACAGTAATGCTGACGCCCCGATTACCGGCATGGAAGACCTGCCGGGTAAAACAGTCGGCTTATTACTGGGAGACAGCTTCGGTGACCGCTTTGATGCTTTTCTGCAATCCAACAGCCATATCGAATATGTTTCAAGAAATCAGCAAAATTTCAGTAAACTGGCCAGCCAGCGTATCGATTACATGCCCATTGGCTGGCGCAGCGGCATGTTGCAAACCCGTAAACTGGGTTTTGAAAACCGCATCATGCCGCTACGGGAGAAAATCACCAGTGAATATTACTATCTGGCCCTGAGTAAAGCAGGCACCCTCAGCCAGCATCTGCCGTTTATTAACCGGCGTCTGCAGGAGCTGCATAAAAGCAACCGGATCCGGAATATGATTCGCAGTAACAGCCTTGAATACCTCCACAACCCTCTCTGAGAGATGTCCCATGCGCGCCCTGCCTGATCTTATCCGCCAACTGCTTCGTTATCCAAAGGACCATCCTCTGGGTTACCGGATCATGCAATATGTCAGCGCCTGCAGCTTTGTATTCATTCTGCTTTCCACGGCCGTGCAGCTAACCATCGACTATCAGCGGGAGTTCAGGGTTCTGAACCAACAACTGGAAGTGATTCGCGACAGCTATCTGGCCAGCCTGGCAAAAAGCCTCTGGGATATCGATCAGGCCCAGATCGAACTGCAGTTACAGGGAATCGAAAACCTGCCGGATATCAGCAGGCTTGAACTCCGCCTTCCCACCGCAGCGACTGAACATACGGTGCCCGGCCCGCAAAAACATATGCAACGGTTCGAACTTATCCATACCACCGCCAACGGTCAGCAAAGAAATCTCGGACAACTGGATGTCCACATTGATATTCAGGGTATTTATAACCGTATCTATGCAAAGGGCTTCACTATACTGCTGAACCAGACACTCCTTGTATTGCTAATCGTACTGGTCATCCTGATCATTTTTCACCGCCAGATCACCCGACACCTGGAAGCCATGGCGACCTACAGCCGGAAAGTGGGCGCCGGACAACTTGAGGACAGCCTTCGCCTCAACCGGCACAAACCCCAGCACCGGGATGAACTGGATCAGCTGGTCAGCGCCCTGAATGACATGCGCCAGGCCATCCAGCAGGACCGCCAGCGCCGGGATCAGGAACAACAGGAGCTGCGTTACAACCGTGACCAGCTACAATCCATGGTGGAGCAGCGGACTGAAAGCCTGCGCCGCGCCAAAGAAGCCGCCGAAGAAGCCAATGCCGCCAAAACCCGGTTTCTGGCAACCATCAGCCATGAAATCCGCACGCCGATGAACGGCATGCTGGGTATGATTCAGCTGCTGGAAAGCACCCCGCTGAATAACAGCCAGTATAAACAGGTGCAGGTCCTTCATGACGCCACCGACGCCCTTCTGGAAACCTTCAATCAGGTACTGGAATACGGCAGACTGGTAGAAGGCGCACATCAGGTAGAACAGAAACCCTTTATTCTGCAATCCATGCTGGAAAACCTGATCAGTCTGTTTGAGCCCGGCGCCCGGGACAAAGGTCTGAGTATTGAGCTGAATTATCCGTCCACTCTGGCGCCAGCCTATTTCGCCGCTCACAGCAGCCTGCGGCAAATACTGAATAACCTGCTGGCCAATGCCATCAAGTTTACCCACGAAGGAAAAATCACTCTGACCGTATCTCAGTTAGCAGGGACCGCTGAACAGCACACACTTCGCTTCAGTATCCGCGATACCGGCGTTGGCATTCCCCAGCCCCTGCAGGAAAAAATATTTGAACGCTTTACCCAGGCCGATGAAAGCATTACCCGCCGCTTTGGCGGCACCGGCCTGGGGCTGGCCATCTGTAAAGAACTGGCCCAGCAACTACACGCAAAAATCGGTATGCAAAGCGAAACCGGTCAGGGCAGCTGTTTCTGGCTGGAGGTAAAACTGCCGGTCAGCAGCTCTCTCGCTGCCCCGGCTTCAGACTTGACACCTGACAGATCAGCACCACCGCCAACCCAGCCTGAACTGAATATATTACTGGTTGAAGACGTACAGATTAATCAGGATGTTGTGCTGGGACTGCTGGCACCTTTTAATCACCGGATCAGCATTGCCAGTGACGGCGAACAGGCACTGACGCTTTGCAAACAGCAGAGTTTCGACCTGATACTGATGGACATGCACCTCCCCGGCCGCAGCGGGCTGGAAATCAGCCAACTGATCCGTAATGACCCACTATACCAACACCAGACCATTCATATCATTGCCCTGACAGCCAGTGTACGTCAGGAAGATCTGCACACCTACCGGTCCCTGGGCATCGATACCGTGATCGCCAAACCGGTCAACAGAGACCAGCTACTGCACGCCATTTCGCACTCCGCCGGTAGCAACACTGATGCACTCCCTCCGGCCACACCACCGGCACCGGAGGCGCAGCCTGCCCCTTTCCTTGATGAAAACCTGATCCGCATGCATGAAGACATGCTTGGCACAGAAAAAGTCACAAACCTGATGAAAGGATTTGTAAACAGTTGCGATGAACTCTGGCCAGCCATTCGTCAAAGCCTGGCGGAAAACGATCTGCACCACGCTGAACAACAGCTTCACAAACTGGCCGGTGCCTGCGACACTCTCGGCTTTCGTGCCACGGGAACGCTGTTACGGCATACAGAGCAACAGCTGGCAGATGCGGCACTGAACGGCAAGGCACCGGACACAGACACGCTGCTTCAGCAATTGCACTCAGGCATTGAAGCAAGCCGGCAGATCGCCCTGCACTGGCCCGGGCAGCAAAGAAACCACGACTAACGCTATCCCCCTCCGGCCATTTCGGTCTACACTGAGCCGCTAACACCGGCAACAGGACCCTGTAATGGAAGAGCTTCTTGTCAGATATCTGCACTTCACCGGCCTGATCATCCTGGCTGCGGCTCTGGTCAGTCAGCATCTGCTGTTACGTAAAACCATGACCCCGGCCGCCATCCGGAAAATAGCCATCATTGATGGCATTTACGGGGCAGGTGCGATGCTCATGCTGGTCAGCGGCCTGCTAATGTGGTTTATCGTCGGAAAACCGCAAACATTTTATTCCGCTAACATTATCTTTCACATCAAACTCCTGCTGTTTGCGATAATTGCGGTTCTGTCCACAATCCCAACCTGGTTTTATTTGCGAAACCGTCGGGCAAGCACCAGCAGAATACCCGTGCCCCGGCGCATTATTCGCATTATCCGGACTGAACTGCTGTTACTGCTGCTGATGCCATTACTGGCGGTCTCAATGGCCAGAGGGATCGGCAGCACATCCTGATAAAGAGCCTGACCATGACTGATATTCCCCTGCAATGCGATTGTGGAGCCGTTAAGGGCATCGTCAAACATGCCTCACCCACCAGTGGCAACCGTCTGGTCTGTTACTGCCGCAGCTGCCAGGCATTTGCACACCATCTTAAAACACACCGTCGGACTGGAGACCACCCGTCTGTTCTGGATAGCGATGGCGGTACCGAAGTGTTTCAGATACCGCCGGCCCGTTTGCGGATCACGGAAGGCTCTGAGCATATCGCATGCCTGAAACTGTCTCCCAAAGGAACATTCCGCTGGTATACCCGCTGCTGCCATACACCGATCGGTAATACACTGACAGCCGGCGTTCCCTTTATTGGCCTGATACACAGTTTTATCCGGCTGGCCCCGCAAGAACGCCAGCAAAGTCTGGGAGACGTTCAGGGCTATATTCACGCCAGACACGCAACCGGCAACCGGATAGCCGCCCGCAGGCATCAGGGAATGCCTGTGACTGTCGGCCTGAAAATTGCCGTTCGCCTGCTTCTCTGGAAAATCTGCGGTTTAAACCGTCCCACGCCGCTGTTCGATGTTGATGGCAACCCCATCGCAGTACCAGCAATCATTCTCCCTGACAGCCCCCCTTCTGACTGACACATAAAAAAACCCCCGGTGCCGAAACAGCCGGGGGTTTGAACCGTGATCTTTACATCAGCATTCAGCCCATCAATAACTCTGGCAAGAACAGTGATACCTGCGGTACATAAGTCGTAATAATCAGCGTCGGTATCCAGGCAAATGCAATCATAATCAACGTCGGCTTCAGCATCGCGCTGACACGTACATTCGTCACCCGGGACCCCAGATACAGCAGCGGAGCTGTCGGCGGTGTGATATTGCCCATCCCCAGATTAACGCCCACAATTGCTGCAAACTGAATCGGATCAACCCCCAATTCAACCACGATCGGGAATAACAGCGGAGAAGCCAGCAACACACCACTGACATCATCCATCAGCATGCCGATCAGAATCATCACAACGTTGATCATAATCAGCACAACAATTGGATTTTCAGAGACCGAGAAAATCAGCTCCTGCGCCAGACCCGGGATGTCTTCAAAAATCAGCAGCCGGCTGACGATCATCACCATAAAGAACATCACCATTACCACACCGGTGGTGGTGGCAGACTGTACCAGGGCTTCTTTGAAGTTATCCTTATTCAGACCTTTATAGATAAAAAACCCCACAGGAATGGCATATACCACCGCAATACCTGCCGCTTCGGTCGGCGTCATAATACCGCCGTAAATACCGCCCAGGATCATAAACGGCATCAGCAGTGCCGGTAAGGCAAAGCGGCTTTTACGGGTAACTTCGCCCACAAAATCATCACTGGGCGGTAAGGTTTTAATGCCTTTATGTTTACGCAACATAAAGTAGTTCACGATGCACAGCAGCGTCACCAGAATCAGACCCGGGACAATCGTCGCCAGAAAACACTTCAGTACCGACTGACGGGTAACCCAGGCATAGATGATCTGAATTGCGCTGGGAGGAATCAGCAATCCCAGCGGGGCCGCATTGGTAATCAGCGCGGCAGACAACCCTTCCGGATAGTTTGCCTTCCGCAGCTGGGGCATCATGATACTGCCGATACAAGTCAGGGTTGCAGTCGCACTGCCGGCAATCGAACCGAATACTGCACTCGCCCCCACGGCGGTGTATGCAATACCGCCTTTAAAGCGGCCGACAAACAGCTCTGCCAGCTCGACCAGAGGCTGAGCAATCTTACCCCGCTCCATAATCGTACCGGCAATAATGAACAGAGGAATCGCCAGCAGAACCAGCACATTCATACGCCAGTGCCCGGAGGTTAAAAAGCCGGCCGGATCGTGATCCCCGGTCAGCGACATATAAATCAGTGCCAGGCCAAACGCGAACGGTACCGGAATACCGATCAGCAGAGCGACACAGATCACTAATAGTGTCAGAAGAATTAACATAAAGCCTGCCTGTCAGATATGTGGTGGGGTTTCGTTGTCTTCCCAGACATCACTCGGCCCGGAACGTAACCCGCTGTAGAGATGCAGCGCGGTATAAAAGGTCATGAAGACAAACCCCAGGAAAATGCCCAGCTTGGGAATAAAAAACGGCAATTCCAGACCTGTGGTGCGCTGCCAGTTCGGATAGGCAACCACCTCTTCCTCGACCATCAGCCAACCCCAATAGGTAAGCACCAGACCGATCAGCACCTCCAGAAAAACAGTAAAGTTAACCACCAGCCATTTTTTACGGGGATCTTCCATTACGGATAATAAAAAGTCGGCTTTAACATGGGTGTTTTCATAACTCCCCATAGCACCGCCAAGAAAATAAACCCAGAAGGCCAGCATTAATACCCATTCTTCATACGCAAACAGGTCTGCTTGAAACCAGTAACGCAGAATAACCACAAAGAAAAACACACACGCCATCACCAGACTGGCAGCAGCAAGGAAATATTGTTTTATTTGCAGTAAGAAATTAACCAGACTTCTGAGCGGGCGCGGTATATCCAAATACATAAAGCACCTGCTTACTCAGAATTAAATATACAAAGAAGAAAGCTGCAGAAAATATTCTTTACTCTGCAGCCCCCCTTCTCAGACAGCAGAGCCGTTACAGATCAGCAACGATTTTATTCAGATTCTCTTTACCCAGACGTTCTTCCAGTTTTGGCCAGGTCTTCGCGCGAATCTCATCGGCAATTGCACCCCGCTCCGCATCAGTAATTGGCAATACCTTCACACCAAATTCTTCCAGCTTTTTCAGATTGGCCGCGTCATTCTCACGGCTCCAGTCAACGAACTTTGCTGCGGCACGGGCGAATACATCAGCAATGACTTTACGCTGCTCATCGTTCAGTTTCTTTTCCCAGGTTTTCTTACTGGCATAGTACGCGTAGTTTTCAACAAATGCGTTATATGGCACATAGTTGCTGATTGCTTCTTTAAAGGTGGTATAAGTCGCTTCAGGCGTTGCACCGATCATTCCGTCAACCACACCCTGCTGAATTGCCGGGAAGGCATCACCCCAGTCGATTGTCGTGGTGTTATACCCCATATCCTGTGTTGCCAGCTTCGCAGACTGAGCACTCCAAACACGTATATTCTGACCTTTAGCACCCGTAGTACGGTAGTTTTCCGGCTCAGTCGAAGACATCACACCAATGAAACCTTCTGCCGTAATACCCAGCAGTTTCAGGTTCAGCTTATCCATACGCTGATCGAAAAGCGTGTAGAAGTTAGACCCCGGACTGAAGACTTTTTCCATCTCGTCATAGTTGGAAACCAGGTATGGCAAAGAGTTAATCTCCAGTACCGGATCCTTATGGCTGTAGACAAATGAATGGACAATATCGATAGTCCCACGTGCTGCTTCCCCTAAAAGCTGCTCACCTGAACCCAACTGCCCAGCCGGGTAAAGTTTGATTTTCAGATCAACACCGGCACCTTCAAGCTCATCCTTAATCTGGCGTAACACTTCAGATGCATACTGATCAGGCGCATGCTGGCTGGCAATCCGCAATGTAGTTGCAGCTTCAGCAGAAGTGGTTAAAACAGCCCCCAGCATCATGCTGCTGGCGATCAGGGATTTAAGGCTGGACATTTTACTCATGAGGAACTCCAGAAATATTATTTTTATATATAACACCGATAAAAACTCACCGGCACAGTTAAAACTATTTACACACACTACAACCTTGCAGCGTGTCTTGAATAAACAGCTAAAACATTTATACACAGAGAGTAATAATATTTCTAACCGACCATAAACCGCCAAAAAACACATCCGGACACATAGTTATTAACACTTTGTAAACACCCAAAGCTAACCGTATGTTTTATTATATTTATATTTATATTTACCTGAAAAACATAAATATAATGTTACATCTGATAAGCATTTTTCAAAAAAAGCATTACATATAATTACAGTCTGTTTACAAAATAAATACTCTGCACAGGCTTCAGCGTCGCTAACTCACTGATCAGATATCAGCCCGATAAAACGCACGCACTGTAAAATTACAACTTTACGGTGAAAACTGTTATAAAAGCGCCTTAACCTGTGAGAACACCGCAACCAATGAGCGCATCAAAAGATACCCGTCAGTTCAGTACCCCGCTTCGCGAAACCAACCGGCGCTTCCTGCCGGGTGAAACGCCCTCAGAGAAGCCGCTGCACGTCGCATTTATTCTGCTGGAACATTTTTCAATGATGGCCTTTACTGCCGCCGTGGATGCTCTGGTCACCGCAAATCTGGTACGCACCGCTCCCCTGTTCAGCTATCAGACTGTCGGTCTGGACAGCACTCAGGTTAAAAGCGATCTGGGAATCGAAATATCGACCGGTACTCAGTTATCGCAACTGCAGACAGAGACTAAAGATAACTTCGATATGCTGATCGTTTGTGGTGGTTATCGCTGCAGCATTGATGTTCACCCGACACTGACGGAGTACCTGAAATCCCAGAACACACCTCAGATCATTTACGGTGGTCTGTGGAACGGTGCAATCGCACTAGCCCAGGCAGGCCTGATGGACGATACGCAGTGCGCCATTCATCCGGAGAATCACGCCTTTATTAAGGAAAAATACCCAAAAGTACACGTCAGCGACCAGATTTTTGTCACTGACAACAACCGAATCAGCTGTGCAGGTCCAAACAGTGCACTGGAAATGATGCTGAAAATCATCGAACGCCTGCAGGGAAAAGACATTGTCCGGGCAATACGGGAAATTCTCAGCTGTGACCAGCTGGCCGAAAACAGTCAGAATCGTCTGACGCAGTTATCAGATAAAACCGACTTGCCTGAAAGCCTCAGAGAACTGATCCAACTGATGACGGCCAACATTGAAGAACCCCTGAGTATCGAAGAGCTGTGCAATTTTGTCGGCGTGTCGCGGCGTCAGGCCGAGCGCCTCTTCCAAAACCATCTGGAAACATCGCCCAGTAAATACTACCTGGAGCTGCGAATTACCCAGGCGCGGCGGCTACTGTTACAAACCAGCCACAGCATTACTGATATCGCACTGGCCTGCGGCTTTGTCAGTTCCAGTCACTTCAGCAACTGTTATAAAGATTATTTTGGCACCGCCCCAACGTTTGCACGGGAACAGCACCGCCAGTAACAGAGACTCATTCAGTCAGCAGGCAGACGTACATCCATCAGTAAGCCCGCTACCGGTTCAACCCCGCTATCCGGTGCGGCAAACAGTGGCTTTACCGTAACTTTTTCAGCGCAGGTATCAATTACAACCTCTCCCTGAATCTGAGTACTGAGAAGATCTGTCAGGCCATCAGTCACTCTATGGTCATAATGCTCCCAGCAAAGCAGATAGCCAGCTTCCGCCTGCAGAATAACGTTATCCGCAGCTTCATGCCCACCAGCAAGCCAGTCATTCACAACCGCGGCAATCTGTTCATACTGCTCAGCCATGCCTGCCGCCTCCCGGCTTTTCATCACCAGACACCGCAGTATTCCGGCATGCCAGTCGATTGCAGCCTCTTTCAGATACACAGGCTTGGAGTCTTCAAGCTTGCCGGACCAGGGCGCCGGAAAAAACGACCGGCTGCGGGGAATATCACCGTCCCGGTTAAAATTAAACACCGTGCCGTGTAACGCACCATAAGCCCGGCCTGCAACCGTTTCACGGGTCGCGGTTTTATATACGGCCTGGCTGGGATAAATCACTAACGCCAGCTCATCCGGTAATGCAAACCCTGAGTCAGGTAAAATCAGGGGAAAGTACGCCTGCAAACCTAACGGCTGCATTTGCTGTACGGTCGCGGGTATAAATATTTTGCCCAGTTGCTCACTGAAGCTCTGCCAGTCAGTGGCCATGGAAGCAATGCGAAATCCTTGCCAGACACGCATTCCGGCCGGGTGTATCCGCCTGGCGGGTAGGGTACCCTTATCCATCAGACTCTCCTATCTACCTGATTTATAAGTAACATTTCTTATAGCTGATACCTAAGACTAATGCCAGCCGGATTTCCCGGATTGGCAATCCTGAAGTTACGGTTGGCCTTTACTATAAGGAGCCGCTAAAGTTTGAAGCGTTAAATGAGCAACCGCAGTAAACCGAGACAAGATGCGCGTAAAGACGATATGTAACGACACAGATCATCCTATTCAGGTCACCCTGTATGTATCGGGCAGATCGAACAGTGATGTTACCCAGACCCCCTACGGGACCCGTAGCGTGGAACTGGAACCGGGACAAATCAGTGACGTCAATTTTGGCGATATCCGGCATAACTATTTACACGGTGTAAAGCTCGAAGCAAATATTGAAGGAACCAAAGTAATCAACCAGGGCATGGTGGATTTGCTGGACTCGGTCTTCGACCGTGTAATTAATAATGAAGAACTGCTGGAAATTTCACGGCTCCGGCAGTTACTGGTAAGCCCGGTTTAACAACGCTTCTGAGTTAAGACTTCAGGAAAGATTACGCCACAGGGATGCTGGCGGGTAAAAGGACTTAGTACACCAGGGACAGGCAGGGACAGATATCCCCATATGGAAATGGGAAGTGCGCTGAACGGATGATACGCACAGTGGATGGGTTGTTGGGGAAGTGGACTTCCTCCCAGGGAAAAAATTTATAAACGTCTAAAGGGATTCAGACAGCAGGGATTGCACAGTAACAAAACGGAATTATTCAGGGACACATGCTTTACACAGTGCGTATATGGATATGACGTACCACGGAACGAACACTGCGGCCGGGATGCCCACAGGGACGACACTACGCACCGCGCCAAAACGGATTTGGCCCCTATAGAACAAAGCCATCACGGAACGGCAAACAGCGGAGTCTGTTTTGCCTGAAAGCCAGCAAAGGATTGCATGTTCTATAGACCACAGCTTCGACGGATCTCTCCACCCACATGGACGTGGACACTTAACTTTCAATAAGATAAGTACGCAAAGGCTATTTTTAGCATATAATTGCGAATTCTTGGCATGGACCGCTCTTCATTGTTATATCGGAATATAACAATCAGTAAGGGATGTGACGAAGAAAACTGTTATCACGGATCCGACAGATGAATTTCGCGAGTCAGAAATACCTCAAGCTAGACCCCAAACTTTTCAAAGCGTTTATGGCTGTGGCCGAATATGGCTCATATGCCACCGCTGCCAAAAAATCAGCCCAGAGCCCTTCGGTGGTTTCTGATCACATGATCAAAATCCGCGAAACACTGGGGCATGATGTCGTTATAAAAGTCAGCGATACCTATAAACTTACCAGTGCCGGCAAAATGCTGCAGCAATATATCCGCCGCATTATGGACGTCACCGCCGAATTTCATGACGGCCTGGATCAGGGGCAGGAATCTATGGAAGGTATGGTACGTTATGCCATGCCACCTTCCTGCCTGCAAAGCCCGCACTTCCCTATGCTGTTACAGCGCCGCCTGGACTTTCCCGGTATCGCCCTTCAGGTTGAACTGTGCCCAACCGAAGCGGTCACTCAGTCGGTCATTGACGATCGCTTTGATTTTGGTTTTGTCACGGAACGGATTGAGCACCCTTCACTGCGTTACATTCCATTCTGTGAAGAAGAGTACGTACTGGTCTCAAGCTCCCGGTCCACGCTTGACGAACTTCAGCCAGACACCGTCATGGACCACCGCTTCATTAATTATCCGGGAATGGACGTCTGCTTTGACCTGTGGGCCAGACACTTCATGACGGAAGCTAAAACCCTGACCGCCCGGTCGCTGTATCACACAGGTGATATCAACGACATTGTCGGCGCCATTAAAATGGTTATTGGCGGGCTGGGAATCAGCGTATTCCCCCGCCACTGTGTGGAAGCTTATCTGGAAAACGGCGAACTGGTCGAGTACGACAAAGGTGACCTGCCACCGATGATGAATACCATTTACATCACCACCCGGCGGGATATCAGCCAGCCCCGGCGTGTAGACACCGTTATTCAGTGGTTCCGGGATATGCATCCTGAATTCCAGGAAGAATAACCGCACCGTATAACAGCAGCACTTATCGTGGGGACCCATATGGATATCAGAAACATTAATCTTTTTGCCCACAACGGAGACTGCTGGGTAACACCTCCCAGCACCATGGAAAGCCTGTGGGCCGGTCTGGGAGGTGGTGCAAACGGACTTTGCCTGGATGTCCTGCTGACCCGCGACAAGCAGATTATCTGCACAGCGAACGCCTCACTTGAACACAGTTGTGGCGTACCTGCTCAGGTTGACACCCTGGATCTTGACGCTATCCAGAAACTGGATGCGGGTAAAACCTGGCGTTCAAGCGAACTTGATGCCAATTACCAGCCGACCGGTGCCCGGGGGGAAGACACGCCCTGGGATGCCAGTAGTCAGCGTCCCGTTGTCCTCAGCAAGCTGGAAGATGTGCTGCGAATCTTTGGCCGCCGTACCCAACTGCTGATCCGCCTTCCCGACCTGACATACCAACATCAGTCTGACCTGACCACCTTACTGGCAGAACTGTTAAGCCGCTTCGGCCTGACGCAACGAGCCTGCATCATCGCGCCCATTGCTACCTGTCAGCTATTACGCCAACAGGGATATCACGGCGAACTGGCAGCAGACCTGACCCGGATGAACGGTCTGAACCCGGCCACTCTCGATGCCGCCAGCTGCGTCGACGCCGATTACCAGCTTGCCTGGGCTGAAGAATTTGTCAGCTATTTTTTGAACCAGAACCAACCCGTTCAGAATAAAAACTGGTTACTGATCACCCAGCAGCCATTTGCCCCTACACCGGACACAATCCGCGCCCTCAGACAGGCAGCGCCTCATATTGCCGGGCTTATCGCCAGGGGGGCACTGCCAACCAGTGAACAGCTTCTGCCACCAGCACAGGTTATGCAGGACGATTTTTCCGGCGACCGGATTGACCGCGACCTTTGGACCGCCGGTTACAGCCACACCAATCAGGACACCCGGATTTATCAGGAAGACGGACTGCACATCGATATAAAACAGGGCGGCGAGTATTCCGGTGCTGCAGCTGTCACCTGTAACAGTTATCACGGTGACTTCGATGCCCGGGTGGACTTTCATGTCGCCAGCCCTCATCAGGGCACAACCTTTGAAATGGCTGCCATCGGTATCGACCCCGGCTACTTCAACATAAGCAACGACAACCTGAATGGAAAAAAAGTAAATCTGACATTTGACGTCCATGGCGCACCGCCTTATGCCTCCAGCGAACGGGATGAAGATGACGGTTTCCGGACCGGCTGGAATAACAGCTTTAACCTCACCAAGATTGGCAGTGTCAGTCAGGAAAACGGGGAGCTGAACATCGATGACTGGGCTGCCAGCTCCGTCAACATGTACAACAAATACCGGCGCGACGTGGGTTACGGCGGCAATGACTCCCCCACCGGCACACTGCGGCTGATCCGCCGCGGCCCGGTATTCAGCTCATACTACAAAGACGCTCTGAATAAAGCCTGGGTTTGCTCCGGAACTGTGTTAGTTCATAACCTGCAAAGTGAAGCCTTTATCCGGCTGGCGGCCAAACACTGGAAAAAACGCAACCCGGAACCGCCCAAAAACCACGTCACCTTCAAACAGTTCAGACTCTTTCAGTATTAAATCTGACAACCGGGGAGGCTTAACTGAGCTCCCCCGGCATCCGGTGACAGCGCTGAACCGACAGGCTGCGCATTCATCAGTAACTCAGAAACCACTTCATTCTTCAGTGAAAACAGCGTAAGCGTCGCCCCCAGACTGTTCTGAACGGCCTTACTGAGATCATCACGGGCAACAACTGACAACCAGCTTACCGGGCGAATATTGGCATACCGGTCCAACCACTCAGCCTCGGCAACATGCCGGTACCTTCCCAGATCTTCACCCAGTAAATACAGCCTCCGTTCGGGCATATAGGTGATAACCAGATCCCCGGCGCTGATCTGCCGCGCAAACCGGTGCAACATACTCACTGCGTTACTGACTTTCGCAGGCTTCTCGTCTCCGTAGGCTGACACATACGCCCCGTGCAACGCAGCCACATCAGCATAACCCGCCAGATTCCCCAGACAATTCCAACCCAGCGCCACACAGCCCCGGCTTGCAAACAGCTCAGCCAAACGCCCCCCTTTACTGGCTCTCACCATCCAGGCATTTTTATATTGCAAATGAAATACCGCCTTTTCTGTTTAATCCGCTGTATCAGGTCCACCCGTACAACATAAAAACGCCATTATAAACAGCAGCAACCACTCCTTTGAACAGGCAGCCTCTTAACGGCTGTATCTTTCTTCATAATCCGTCATTCAGATAAAAAAACGCCCGGATCAGACAAATCTGAAGCCGGGCGCTAAAGTCCACAGAAAGCACAGCTGAACAACAGCCGTACCTCGTCTTTAGCATGAAACATGCCAGAACAATAAGCCGGAGCCTTTTCAGCCAGAATCACAGCGTACATCGCCAGCACACCCCACCGGATACAACCAAACCGCACCGTTACTGCGCAGACACCTTAACTTTCAGCAGCGAGAACCTGCCCCTGAATCATGCAACATCCGCCGGTTCGCACCAGTATGTACCATAACTGGCGGCACCAAACCTCCATCAACATGATGTACCCAACATCAGCAACGGAGTATAATGCGCGCAATTTTACTTAACCCGATTTTGTTAGCAGGATTCTGATGACTGTTCGCACCCGTATTGCACCTTCCCCTACCGGCGACCCGCACGTAGGTACCGCTTATATTGCTTTATTCAATCTGGCTTTTGCCCGCCAGCATGGCGGCGAATTCATTCTTCGTATCGAAGATACCGACCAGACCCGCAGTACGCCTGAATCCGAACAGGCCATCCTTGACTCTCTGCGCTGGCTTGGCATGGACTGGGACGAAGGCCCTGACAAACCCGGCCCACACGGTCCGTACCGTCAGAGTGAGCGAAGCGAAATCTACCAGAAATATACGCAGCAACTGCTGGACGAAGGCAAAGCATTCAAATGCTACCGTACCGCAGAAGAACTGGATGAGTTGCGTAACCAGCGCCGGGAACAGGGCCTGCAAACGGCCCTGAAACAAAGTGATCTGGCCCTGCCCGCTGAAGAAGTGTCAGCCCGGGAAGCAGCCAACGCACCTTACGTTGTTCGCATGCAGGTACCTGAAGAAGGGGTATGTGTTTTCGATGACCTGTTACGCGGCACCATTGAAGTTGAATGGTCACAGGTAGACTGTCAGATTCTGATGAAGTCCGACGGTATGCCAACCTATCACCTGGCCAACGTTGTCGATGACCATCTGATGGAAATCACCCATGTATTACGGGGTGAAGAATGGATCAGCTCCGCACCTAAGCACCAGTTACTGTACAAATACTTTGGCTGGGAAATGCCAGCACTGTGTCACATGCCACTGCTGCGTAATCCTGACAAGTCAAAGCTGTCCAAGCGTAAAAACCCGACCAGCATCATTTACTACCAGCGTATGGGTTACCTGGCAGACGCCCTGCTTAACTACCTGGCCCGGATGGGCTGGTCGATGCCGGACGAACGTGAAAAATTCAGCCTGGAAGAAATGATCGCCAACTTTGATATCAGCCGGGTATCGCTGGGCGGCCCGATCTTCGACCAGGAAAAACTCAGCTGGCTGAATGGCATGTGGATCCGTGAAGACCTGAGCGACGAACAATTCGCACAACAATTCCAGCAATGGGCGCTCAATCCTGAGTACCTGATGCAAATTATCCCGCTGATTAAGCCACGGGTTGAAAAATTTACTGATGTTGCTCCGGTTGCCGGCTTCCTGATGTCAGGTATGCTGTCGATTACTGAAGAAGACTTCGCCCACAAATCTCTGGAACGGGACGACGTCCGTAAGATTCTCCAGTACGCCTCCTGGATGCTGGACTCCGAGCAACAATGGAATAAGGACCGCCTGTTCAGCCAGTGCAAAACACTGGGCGACGCAATGGGCTTCAAGGTGCGTGACTTCCTCTACCCGTTATTCATTGCAATTGCCGGCACCAGCGCCAGTGTTTCCGTCGTCGACTCTATGCAGATTCTGGGACCGGACATGAGCCGCGCCCGTATCCGTCACGCGCTGAACACTGTGGGTGGCCCGTCCAAAAAAGAAGCTAAACGCTGGGAAAAAGAATACCGTGAGCTGGCCAAATCACTCGGCTAAACAGTCACAGATCTGATCCTGAGCCCGGGCAAACTGCCCGGGCTTTTTTATATAAAAATTAAACACTTGGCCTTTAACTGAAAATTCTGAAGATTTGTGCTGCACAGCGCTTGACAGTCTGCAGAGTCGTCATTAATATAGCCGCCATCTTGTGAGGGGCCTTAGCTCAGCTGGGAGAGCGCAACACTGGCAGTGTTGAGGTCAGCGGTTCGATCCCGCTAGGCTCCACCAACTTCAAAGAAGTTAACACAGGATATCGAATTAACCAGCCATGCGCTGGTTTTTTTGTGCCTGGAATTTGCCAGATCAACTGACACCATATCCGCGGGCTCAACGACCGAGTGCGACGACCGCTTCCCTTATGTCAGCCAAACACGCCGTTGTCGTACAAAATACCGCACCATACAACAACCGTTAGCATGATCATCAGAAACACCCCTGCTGAGCCCATATCCTTAGCGCGGCCTGCCAACTCATGATATTCCGAGCCCCAGCGGTCAACAACGGCCTCTATCGCCGAATTGACAATCTCAAATGCCAGCACCAGAAGACAGCTCCCCCACAGTAACGCAAGCTGAACACCACTCTGTGCAATCCAGACCGCCGCCGGCATCAAGAACAACATAGCTGCCAGCTCATAACGAAACGCCTGCTCCTCTTTAAATGCAGCACGAAACCCCTGAAAAGAATATTTCGTTGCATAATAAAAACGTCGGATGCCACTGTTTTCGCTTGGTTTCATATAAGTATGACTTGTAAAAAATTGATGAAAGAATATCACTGATTATTAAGCAACAATTATAAGCTTATCAGTCTGGCCTTACAGCCTAAATTTTAATCTGCAGCCCTGAATTAAAATAATTTATCAGCTCTAAAACTTAAACACTCAGGAAATTGATGCTAAAATTTGTTTTAGGTTGCCTAAAAAATTCTATGCGCCGCAACCTTCTACACGGAAGAAGCATGACTTTGCCGTTTGAGTCCAGAGCCAGTACGGAAATCTCACAGATAATTTTCAGGTTTACTGCCTTTTCATGAACAAGACAGACATTTTTGAAAGCCTTGCATCACTAAGCATTGAGCAATTGAATAAATTGCATCTAAAGATTGAGCAAAAAGTCGCTGAAAAAAAAGCCCGTGCTCAACAGCTCAGCTCAGTACCGCCCCGTAACCAGTCGGACCTGGAACAACTTGCATCTCATCAGGGGCTGGACCTCAGCGGTTTAATGCGGGAAATATCTAAGCGCTAACCCCCTCTGTCATTAAGTCTATAACGAAATATTAAATGCTCATAATCAGGTTATGGTTCGCCTTGAAGATTTACTAAGCTCCAGACTGAGCCGCATTTAATTAAAATACACCAGCAAGCCTTTAATATTAAATTATGCCAGCTACAGTCCTGCGAACCTGTTATTCACATATTCACATCAGTTTTTATTTAGCAATATACGCTGAGCGCCTCAAAACCTGTTTAAAATCTGTGTATCAATAAAGCTGCAGCAAACACAGGATACACACCGCCATATATACCAGCGAAATCAAGTAATTAAAAAGACACTTGCTTGATTAATAATTGAGCAAACACGTATAATAACCGGGCACGGAGGCTTTCGTGTTGGCTGATGATCCTAAAAGAATTAGCCAGAAAGGCAGCTCACAGTCCCCCAAGAGCTGCCTTTCACCCTTCCTTTAAGGCCCCCTCTGACTTGCGATCTCATTAAGAAGCGCCTTATAATTCAAACGCTTGTATTACTAAGTGCCAGGAATGTCCCCCAGACGCTTAGGTAAGCAGAGCTGCAATTCTGTTGCGGCTCTTTTAACAGGCACCTTCATCAGGGGCAATCCAAGCCTAAAAACATGTAAATATCAGAACTGACAGGGTTTATAGGCAACATACCCTGCCAAGGAATCATAGTAACTTAAGGACTGCCCAGCACCTGTTCACTCATCGCGATAAAGTCACGAAATAACAATTCGCACAAGTCCTCCGGTGAAGCACAGTTCATATCCGTATGAATCCTGATTTTGCCGTCACTGTTGATAATCTGACGCCTGACCGCAGCAGGATAAGCCGGGTGATAAACCGGCGGAAATGACCAGATCGCCTTTTCGTCAGGCGTATTAACTTTGACAATCACCCAATCCTCAAAAACGCCCAGCCCCGACTTCGGATACCTCTGCAAAACATCAAACAGGTGAATATATTTGGCCGATGAATCGATATCAGCCACCGGTTCTTCTACCAACACATCATCAACCTGCGTTACCGTGGCCGATTCATTTTTATCCGCATCCACCGCAGCACAGCCCGACAAAAGTGCTATTAAAAACAAACAGATAAATCTCACACCCCCTCCCCGCCTGATCAGTACCCACTCTATAAAACCGAATCAGACTTTCTGACAGCATGCGTTAAAAATACCGCCATATTAAGCATGGCTGCTCTATCAATATGGCCGGTATTAGCTGAAAAACAAGCAGCACAATTTCACATTTGATATCCGCTATATCATCATGGCTGATTACTTTGTCTCTTATCTGATACAGAAAATACCCGATAACGAATAAAGATTGAGCAAATTAAAACGATTGTTTGCTTGATTACGCATTATCCTTTCGTATAATGCGCCTCGCACAGCAGTAACGTGCTGGCAGATGTTCTCTCCGCAGATTGCCAGAAAAGCGGCTCACCGTCCCCCGAGCCGCTTTTCAACCTGAAGATCCATTGGATATATTTCCCGTTAACCGCGCTCAGACAGCGCCATACGTTTACCCGGCCACACGCCCGGGCAAGGTTAAATCACGGAATATATTCACAATTCATAATCCACAAAATGAGTAATATATTGCCCAAGTTGGGCAGTACATATACGAGTGATTATTATCTTCCGGAAACTCCCGCGATAGACTGATCAGTATCTGAACAGTCCAACAAAGGATTTCTGTATGGACGACATCATGGAAACGATATACACGATAAACTTCTTTACGGAAGGTTATACTTTTATTGGCTCAGCAAAGCGCATCGGACACCTGCCAAGGGTTGGCAAAATACTCCACCTGCCAAAACTCGCCAACCGAGCAGACGGACTCACCCATTTCCGGCTCAGTGATTTCTGTTATCAGGAAGAACACGGCGAACTGCAACCACACTTCATGGCTTATGCCATTACCTCTGAACAGGCCAGAAAAGAAGCCACACCGAACACCATTGTTCAACCTAAAATCAGTACAACAAAGAAGCAGGATAAAACGCTGCTTACCCTGATAAAAAGCTGACCCCTTCCAGACCGGCATGCACAACAAAACTGTTTACCGATAGCCATCCGAAATAAAACCAGGCTCCTCAAATCGCTTTCTGTAACAAGTATCGCCAACAGCCCCTGCTTATCAGCGCACTTCTGTGTCCTATAATTAAGCAATGATTCAGTACGAAAAACAGATCATTACCGGCAAATTAATCATTCATCAGGGCTAAATTTATGGGTATTTTAAGCTGGATAATTCTTGGACTGGTCGCCGGAGCCTTAGCACGCTGGCTGATGCCCGGCGAAGACAAAATGGGCTGGATTATGACAATGGTCCTGGGCATTGCGGGGGCTTTTGCCGGTGGGTTTATTGGCTCCTTTATCGGCCTCGGCTCCGTAAGCGGATTCAATATTGCTACCATTCTTACCGCAACAGCCGGTGCTGTAATCCTGCTCTTTACCTATAACAAATTTATTAAATAACCGGATGATAAACATGTGACCTGCAGAATTAACCGGGCAGGTCATTTACGCCATCTTTTGTTGATTCAACCGCAATATGAAGCTTGTTCCAAACCGTTTCGCCCCCATTCCACTTAAGAATGACTGCGCACTGAAGACCCCCGAATAATTCCTGCTCAGTGACGCCAGCAACCTGAAAAACAGGAAAGACTAAGTAAACACCCTGATTTCTATAGAAAAATCAACAAATTAAAACAACCGTTTGCTTGAACAACGTAAAAACATCCATATACTGATGCTGCACTGCGAAATCAGTGTAGGCAGCAGATCCTCTCTCCACGAGCGCTGCCTGAAAGGCGGCCCAGTTCCCCCCGAGTCGGGCCGCCTTTCACCAAAATAGTGAATACGAAAGTAGCAAAGATTCACAGACAGACCGTATAATCCGGACGCTTGTTCTGAAGGCTGCCCAGCCAGTAGCAAGTTAAAGCCGGCGGTATACCCCGGCTTTATTTATTTCCGGCCTCTTTATCCCCGGCTATCAACAAATCTGCAGACTAAAGTGAACAGCATTGTCCACCTGCGCGATTAATTCTATAATGACAGCGCACACTCGCAATGTGCTGGCTGCAGTTCTTCTCTCCGTTGATAGCCAGAAGGCGGTGGTGGTGTCCCCCACACCGTCTTCAAACACCCTTCTCCTGAAAAGAGTTCAACGACCGCTTTCTATCGAAACTGCCTTGCTCACAGGTTATAATCGCTGCCACTCATGCATCCGGTTTGCAAAATAAACATCTGAAACGCGCAAGCACAGGAAGCGCCATTAAAACCGCCAGAGCCGCTTAATCAATGCGACAGCTCCCTGAATGCAACAAGAAGCCCTGAAGCCCAAAAACGAAGCCCTGATGCCTAAAGATTTAGTAGAGCCAACAGTGAATAATGCCCTGAATGCAACCGCCAGCCCTGTAACCGTCACAGATACCGTCAACCGCCGCTTTACCGTGGCCCCGATGATGGATCGGCCAAATCAATAAACTTATCTTTCGTAATCAATAGCTTAAATATAATATTTTTTTTCCGTAGCACTGACGTAGCACCACCAATACAACAAGGATGTCTTCATGTTCCACTACACTAATGCAACAGCAGCAAATGGCATCGTTTTTGAGAAAAAAATCAGACTGACTCACATACTTTTTCAAAATGACCGAGAGGAATATAACGGCGGCATAAAAATCCTCCTACAACACCTGCACACAATCCAAAATTCCAACAAGCTCACTGATCTATCCAAAGAAATTTTTGCCGGGGCTATCGATATTCTTAGAGACAACTCCGCAACCTTAAAGCCATCAATCTATACTATGTCCTTTTCGACAAATAACGACTCTCTCAACCAATGGCGCAGCTACGGACACTACTGCATAGAGTTAAGCGAAGAAATACAAAACTTAATCGACGGTGATCAATTCTATCTACAAAAATGCATTTACGACGACACAACTTTTTTATCAATAGCCGAAGATCGCCTCAATCTGGTAACAAACCATCCCACCACATTAAACCTAGGAAATGAAAATATGAAAATAGTGCTCTCTGGCCTGCTAAAAAACTTAATTGCCACAAAGAAGGACTGCCGTTTTTCCGAAGAACAAGAAATACGATTAATATACAACACACTCCCACTCCCACTCTCCGAGCATAGGCACGAAATAAAATACGCTGCAAATCCATTCTCAGACATCATCAAACCCTATGTAGAACTACAGATTAAAGAAGAACACCTTAAATCAGTTCGTATTGGCCCCCATAGTGACCAAGCTTTAGCGCAAGAAGCCTTCTTAATACACAACCAAATCCAAAAAGAGCTCCAAAAACCCTCACTTCCAATACATCTATCCGACATTCCTTACAGAGGCTAACTAAATCACTAAGCACAGCTCTCACAAGCACAAAAAACATGCGCTGTATGTCTCTTGATTCAAAAGAACCTCACCTCACAGCTGTAACACAAAAAAACCTAAGCCATTGTACTTAAAGAAGATGTTAAGATTCCTTATCGAATCTTACCCAGTTTATCACCCTGACTCATAAGACTCTTTCACGATCCTTGTCAGAAGAGCGTTGACGCATTACAGAAACAACCAATCAATTTGTGTCCATATAAACTTACGCATAGCTTCAAAACATAATATTTTTAATAGATAATGCCGCAAGATTTCTAGGCCACCGCTGACTTCAAATTCAAGGATCACGAATTGACTACCACAATCTTCCGAAAGAAAGGGAAAGAAGCAGTTATTGCGGCAGACACCCGAGTAAGCCGCATGAACCATAACGGACATATTGTCAGCTGGAATGATGTTCGCAGTTATTTAAAGTGCATCAAAATCGGTGGCGCTCTATATGGTTTCGCTGGAACTAATCGAATATTTACTGCATTTCTACAAGAATACAGCGAAGTTATTACAGACTCTAACCATGTACTGGACACTCTTGTTGAAGCAGCAAAAGAAGTCGGATATCAATTTTACATTATGAGATATGACGGTACCCTCCAGGTCTTCGCATACTCAGCACCAGACCCATCGCGAAATCAACCCGAAATCAAACGCACATCGAATGAACCGCCTATTAATAAATCTTCATTCGCCATCGGCTCCGGCCAGTACTCTCGCATGTACAAGAAATTCAGAACACAGGGCGGAGCACAACTTCCCATTCATAAAATAATCACAGCAAACCTAAAAGCTATTCAAGAGCAAAATCTCCACGATATTGCAACAAAAGCAAATAGTGTTATTCTTGATGATGATGACGCAATAAAAATATCCTTAGCGTGCGATCAACATGGTGGCGACTTAGCCACTGGAGGACATATTAATATGACCAATAAACAGGACAATCTTAAAATGGAAAGAGAGCTTGTCGAACAGCAAGTGGAGCTTTTACAAGCTTTAGAAAAAAGCGCCTCCGCTGCTGGATTAGTTTGTGCTAGTCCTTTTGACGCAACAGAAGAAGCTGCCCGTCTCCAAAAATTAGGGCAAGAAGCTTGCAGCGATCACACACCAGAGCAAACTGACGAATTTATTGCTCTGAAGCAAAAGCTAGTGAACTCCATACAAGTAAGTTACTGATCATATTTATAAAAAAGCAGCCATCGAGCTGCTTTTTTTACATCTCGCCCTCCAAAAAATTTCCCACCTTAGCGCACCTGCACCCCATGCACAAAAGCAATGCACCGTAAGCAATTGATTTAAAAGAACTTTACATCACATCGACAACGCTCAAACGCGCACTAAACGAACATTACAAAACAATAACTTAAGGTACTGTTTTGCATTTCCCAACCACTTAAAAACAACCGCACCGCCTCCCTACCCTCATTCAAAAGACAATCCACGCTGTAATCTTTTTTGTTTACACTGTAACCATTTTTGTTTACTATTGGTTACATAGTCAACCAATACAGGAGAGTCAGTGAAGCAAAGCGAGTTTCGGAGGTGGCTGGAAAGCCAAGGAGTAGAGATAAAACAGGGAACCAAACACCTGAAACTCTATTTCAACGGCAAGCAAAGCACCATGCCACGACACCCCGGAAAAGAAATAGGCGAAGGTTTAAGAAAAGCAATCATCAAACAGCTTGAATTAAACTGAAGACCAAAGCCCCGAAAGGGGCTTTTCTTGCCACTTCACTGCAGAAAACAATATGAGATATTCAGCAATCATCGAAAAAGACGGAAGCGGCTTTATTGCCAAATTTCCAGACATTCCCGAAGCCCTGGCAGGCGGCGAAACTTACGAAGAAACCATACAGGAAGCACAGGACGCCCTGATAACCGCCTTCGAATTTTACTTTGAAGACCAGCGCCCAGTTCCTGAACCTTCTAAAACCAACACAGGGGAACCTATTGAAGTCCCCTTAAGTGTGTGGACAAAAGTTTTACTCCTGAACACCATGCTAGAACAAGGCGTCAGCCAGAGCGAGCTGGCGCGACGAATGGGAACCCGCCGCCAGGAGATTCAACGAATTGTCGACCTCCACCACACAACCAAGATTGACACACTGAGCCAGGCACTGCAGGCACTCGATAAGAGATTCAGCATTTCTATATCCTAACCAACCCCGCCCCCAAAGGGGCGGCCCCCTCTACCCCCCAGAAGAAAAGCGACGGCTAATATTCCAGCGAACCTGCTTTCTTTCAGACGGGTAAATATGCGGATTACCAGCCGGGTCCTTATATTCGATCTGAAGCAAATACACCCCCGGCGGAATATCCGCCGGCGGCACAAGATCAACCGCGCCGATATCACCATTAAACGTTGCCGTGATTCTCTCAACTTTTTGAGTCTCTACATCCTCCAGAAAAGCCGCAAAACTATGACAGTCCTCCAAAGGCAAGTCAGCACCATTCGCATGAGGCCTCACCGAAACCGCTGCCCCATGACCTGAAACCGAATCAATATCTCCGTACATCAAACAACCTCCAATAAGGTCACAGAGGGACTCAATACAGCAAGCCCCACCTGACCACGATCAGCCTTAAGCTGAACAGATTCTGTTAACACTCTAAGTCCCGCCATCTGCTGCCGGTATCCTTTACCAGGCACATAAGCATGCGCATACAGATCACCACCAACAGAAGCCTTCACTACCAACGGGCGAGCCTCATTAGATGACGCCTTCAGATCTGCAGACACCTCAACAGCAGCAGCCACAGGCTGGGAACGCACCGCCCCTGCTGACACCTCAGACTCAACCCCAAACACCCACCGCAGGCGATACAGGCTTAATTCTGACTCAATAGAAAGCGCTGCCTTTAATGGCCGCCTTACCACCCCATTTGCAGCCAGAGCAGCCTCAATAGACACATCCCCCCTAAGCGGACGCTTTACCAGCTGAGAAGCCGAAAGGCCGCCAGAGAGCGACACAGAGCCACTAAGCGACATATAACGGAAAGCCGAGGCATGCACATCACCCAACAGACCAACGACACCAGAAAGCTCAGATCTCCGGACAGAAGCAGCTGAAAATTCGGAACTGACACCAAGACCCGCAGACAACTCCCTCGCTGACGTGGCCGCAACCTGCATTTCAGACTGAATGGCAAACACCCAAGGGCCTACACTACCACTCGATTTAGCACTCAAGGCACCGGCCACAAAAGCGGACGCCTTTAGCTGAGTGCTGCGAATAGCATCAGCTGCCAGCACTGAATCCAGAACAACGGGCGCAACAGATAGCATCTGACGCCGCACACCACGCGCCGACAGATCACAAGCAACCGACAGGACCGCATCAAGCGGCCTGGAACTGACAGCGGATACATGAACATCTGACCCAAGAGAAAGCACAAGCCGCAGAGACTTAACCTGCTTTTTCTTACCTGAATCCGCAACAAAGCCGGCCATAACCGGCGAGAACATCACCGGCCCACCCATCAGCGAACAGACACCAGGAACAACGTTTCCAGCAGCATCTAACAGCGCTGGAGACATCATAACGCCCTGCGACATAAGCGGCGCAGAACCACCAACATCAACCGGCTCACCACCAAACAACAGCGGCCCGGACATTACCGAACCGGACAGCATTATGACACCTTAGTCATCATGAAATCCGACGATAACGCCATGCCTACTGGATACGGATGGGTCGCCAGATCACCCAGCTCACCCGCAGAATCAAGCCCGTACTCTTTGCCGGCAGTAAGCCCTGTTAAGACCCCTTCAATAGGACCGCCCCGAAGGACAAACCAAGCTGGAACATTCTCTGCAGCAGCTTCAGCGGCTATCATCGACCAGCGCCCAGCCTTAACATCAGGCAAAAAATATTCTACCTCAGCAAAATAACAACCGGCGCCGTTATAGCGGCCTGCAGCTGAAAACAACCGCCCTGAATAGCTACCCAGCGCCGCCTCACCAATTCCATTAGAGGAATCCATTGCAAGACTTTGATCCAACACTACCCCGGCGTCAGTGAAACGCAACTGCTTGTAAAAATAGCCTCCAGCAGAATTGCTCTCAAAAATAGACGCCATCAGAGAGCTTGCATCAAGAGCCGCGACACTAATTCGCCCCGCAGACTGCACCGAGGAAATACTAACCGGATCACCCAGCAACGACACAACACCCGCATTGTTAATTGATAACGCCTGAGCCTGAACACCTGACGTATTAACGTAAACGACAACCGCACGAGAAGGCGACAAACACACAACATCAAGCGCCTCCTGAGATGCGCTAATTTCGAAGTGACTTAATTTATTTTCCGCATCGCCCTCAAAATCAATAACATCTAACTGCACATAACCTACAGCAGAGAACGAAGCAAACAACGCCCGACGCCCGGCCAGACGGTCAACCCGCACATAACGAACAGAAGATCGATTACTGGCTTGACCGCTACGAATACTCGTAGGGGCTGACGAGTCAGAATTTAAAAGCCAGTACTGCATATAACCGTTATCACAGTACCCAACAACTGAACGACCATCGCCCAACGATACGACATCATAAGTACCCGTTCCGTAAAGCGTTCCAGAGTAATATTCATACTCATTAGAAAAAGATAAATTCCCCGAACCCGTATGCGTGATAAGAAAAACACGCCCATCATAAGAGCTATCCCTATGCGCCATGACAGCTTTCCGCCCATCAATACGCGCCAAACGCGGTACCGTGACATATGAATAAACCCGCGTAGACTTCAAAAACACAGGTGTTGCGCCAGTGATATCATAAACATCAATGTACGAATCATTATCTTTAGTGTGAGAAATAAGAACCACATCACCCAACACGCACACGCTTGGGTTTTGGCCATAGCTAGAAGTCATCTGCTGCCAACCAGGGGAAGAAATAGCACCTGGCGGCCCCACATCCACAACACCATCAAGCAGATAAAACTTCCCTTTTTCGACTGCCACAGACAAAGCCTTACGCACAAAAAAGGGCGAATAAATCCGCCCTTTCTCTTCCTCTGTTGTATCGCAATAAACGTGATGTGTACCCTCAGGTAAATCAAGGGGATTGTTATCATTTGTCGAGTAGATAATTCGACCGGATGCCCGCGCCAGACCCACCGCAGTTACCTGAGCTTCACCGGCCTCATAAGCACCGCCATCAACCTCGATAACATAATAAGCCCAGTCCCCAACCGCATAGGCCTCTTTAAACAGCCGGGCGTTTTTAACCCCACCACCACGGAGAACAATATCACCAGGACCAACACTATTTGTTGTTTCTGACACACGCTCTTTTATAGACATAGACCCACCTTACCCCACTTTAATAACAATCAGACCCGCAGCCAGAATCAGCTCATCACCAGCAGCATAATTTGTCAGATTCATCTCCACAGGAAACACCAGAACAGCCAGCTCATTTCCCGCCTGATCAAACAACTTTCCACGGTTGACTAATGGCCAATCCTCAGTGGCCACCCATGAACCGCCCTGCTGGTTTGAAATAGTTAGCGCCGAACTATCCTGATCCGGCTGCGGGGCGTTAAACACAACCGGCAAGCGGCTGCAACCCGGATCAGCCAACTCGCCCGCATCGCTGAATAAGCCAGCATGTACCGATTCCGGAGCCGTCACCGCATGCCCCTTACAGACATAATTCAAAACGGCATCAAGAAACGAATCAGAAGCCCCGCGCAAAGACGGATACAACTCACCGGCCTTAACTTTAATAACACCGCCCTTCACAATATCTTTCGGGGTGGTTGCCAACCCTCGAATAACAACAACATCATCTACCGCAATGCCGTAACTGGTAATCTGACCTCCTGTTGTGTCGAAAGGGCCAAATTCAACGTCCACATTACTTACGCACTTACGACGACCAGCTGTGCCCGCTTCCGGATCATTGAACGTAACCGCCTTACGACTGTAACCAGTGTCAGAGACCTCAACAGACTGAGACACACCATCATCATCCGTACTAACCGCCGTATAGGCGACCAACTCAACCTTCGTCCCGGCCGGAATATCCACTCCGCGAAACAGATTAAGAACAAGGGCTTCACCTTCGTTCGTTAACGCATTCATTCGACCAACTCCTCAATGGAAACAATTATTTTTGAATGGGATTTTTTAACGTCTAGGACGCGCCATAACGCTTCCTCAAATACAACCAAATGGCCTTTCTGAATCAGCACATAAGGATGAGGCAATGGCAGTTCTGTTACTCTCCCCAGCCTTGCCCCAAGCTGCATTTTCAGATCCGCGTAAAGCCCTGCTGACTTGGCATCAGATAGCCAACCAGCATTAATTTCATAGTGACGATCAGCACCAGCCTGAAGCCGGCCAACTGCTGCGAAATGATTATTCTCTGGAGTGCGCTGAACTACATGCTCACCACACTTAACCAGTAGATGTGTAAACGCCTTGTCAGGCCGCTTACACCTAATAGTCGGATGCGCCAAACAATCGTCATAAGGCACCTCTCGACGCGGACCGCCAATATCCAGAAGCCGTAACAACCAAACCCCTTCAGGCGTATCCGCAGCCATCAGCCCGGCCTGATCCAGCGCCCGAACAATTAACGGGGCCACTTCCTGACGATCAGCCACCCGCCGGGCAAAGCGCCAGCCGGCCCGCTCGAACCATCCACGCAAAGCCGCCACACAGCCGGGATGTAACTGCTTACCTACCCGGCCATACAGATCCGCCAATACATCTACAGGATTCGACCGGGCATCACTCAGCTGCGCCGTCATCGCCTTAACCGGCACCTGCTTAACGGCCTCATAATCAACCACCAACCAGAAACGAAAGATCCGCAACTGCTCAGAACCGCCGCCGTTGTACCAGATACCGGAAAGCTGATCGGTTAACTGCCCCCAGTCAGATACCGGCAAATCAAACTGATTAATAATGCTCTGCGCCTGTACCGGGGTATCGACAACAACACTGCTGCCGGAGTTATTCACCCTGGCCCGCACATTCACACCTGATACAGAACTTCGCCCATCATTCAGCGCAGGACTACCGGAGACACCACCGCCCTGAACGCCGATAGGGTCAATATTCCACTCAACCCGGATAGAAGTCGGACGCACCGTATTTTCAGCCGTCTTCCCCGCTATCAAACCTTCGACAATTTCGTTAGATATCTCACATACTTGGGAAGCGCTAGTGACATAAAACACACTGGTCTTTGCCCCATTTTCCACCAGAGACACCGACCGGCCTCCGCTATCAGAAATAGAAACACTATTCGCATAGTCTCCATCACCGGAATAAAACCACACCGCATGATTGCCAGGCCGAACATTTTCCGGGGGCTTTATTTTCAGATTCAGTCTATGCGCCGTCAGACCCGCGCCACTGCTCACTTGATAGGAAGCAACATAAGTCTGCGACTGCACAGAAGGCGAATTCAGAATCTGCGCCGCCTGACTGATCAAGCCACCCACATCCCGACTGACCAGACTTGCACTGCCCTGGCTAATCACATCCGCGCTGATATTGAAGCTTTGAGAACCCCCACCCTGCACCTGCGCATCGAGGAGGCCGACCTTTTTCCCGGCAAAATGCACCTCAGCCAATCCGGACAGCGCCCCCGTGGGCATCCACTCAACCGCCAGCCGGGCACGGTTAATTTTTCCGTAGTTGGGATTATCAGTGGTTTGCTCAACCACCAGGGACTGATCACGGGAAACGGTCGCAAACGCATTATTATCGAGGTTGCCCAGCACCAGAGTCCGGGCTGCCGCCGACACCGTAAGCTCAACAGCCGCCCCGCCTGAATCACGCTGAATCAATACCGCAAGACTTGAACTGTCCTGCTGATTTGAAAACGTTAATTCACCAGGGGCGTACACAACCGCGCCCGATTCCATCGCCCAAGCCAATTGCCCGCCAATCATCACCGTCGCGTCACCCTGAAAATCACTGCTGACCGAGTACTGAACGGTATACGCAGCCCGCAAAATTCGATCCTGACCCGGTAACGGAAAATTGATCACGTCAGAGCGCGTCAACTCCTGCTCACCCGTACCAATCACCAGCGGCATATCAAGCGCCTGAATATCAGTTTCAATCGCTGTAGCCGCCTGTATGGCGTTCACGCTGTTAGTGGCAGAGCTATCCGGATGCACCTGGTCAAACTGCAGCTGCGCTGAGTATTCCCCCAACTGCTCCGGCAAAACTGGCAACCGAGGGAAAACCACCTGACCATTACTGACCTGATAACCCGACAACCGCTGATCGCCGGACCGCACATCCGAAACCCCCAGGGCATTGCCTGCAGCCAGAAAACGGCACTCGCCATCAAGCGCCACCGCCGTTCCCTGATAATGTGGAGCCAGCACCTCAACCCCGAGAAGCGCCTTATCTGTCCGGCTGCTGTAGTCATACTTATGACCATCCACCCAGACGCTGCCAGATGCCGGAAACGCTTCAGCATTCTGTAAAAGCAATTGCCGGTCACCAACCCGGGCAAAACCGCTCAGCACCTGACTAATCGGCTGCTGAGTATTCAGCAGCTCACCGCGCAGCTCACCGTACACTTCCGGCACCTGATCACCTACAGACAACGCCGTCGGATAAGTCTCGCTATCAACCACCCCATAAGCAGGTAACTGCACAGGACTGGAAGCAGGCAGCGCCAGACGCAAGCGCATTAAACCATTTGTTAGCTCCGGCTCCTCAGACACTACACCTGAGAACAACAAATCCCTATCAAAGTCACGCGCCAGATCCGGCAACCGCCACACACTGGCCTTTCGGTTACTCCAGTAACACCGGCTTACCCAATCAGGCAACGCATCAGCCACCAAAGATAAAGACCCGCCAGTTTCAGGCACTTCCGGGCTTACGCTAAAAGCATCGAAGACATCCAATCCGGCAACCATTCCAGCACGATTACCGACCGCTAACCGCTGGCCGTCCAGATCAAACAAGACAACCAACTGTGTAGACTGAACCGCCCCTTTCAACTGATTATCTAACGTATTCATACCACCTCAGAAACTGTCATTTGACCGGCACACACTTCCCGGACAACATCCTGCAAAACCGGCTCAGCCAACCCCACAGCCTGCACCAGCGTCGGCTCAACATGATCAGGCACCTCAACCACAAAAGACTGACGACCACCCTTGGTAGCGTCCACCAGTTGCCGCCAACCAGGCAACTCAGCCAGAGGAATATTCCCTATCCCCCAACTGCCCTGACGCCGCGAACTATCGACCGAGCTATAAACAGCCCCACCAATGGTTTTGTTTACTACGCCAGACACCACCCGCCCGAAAGTAAACGGCACATCCGGATTAGTCAGATGAACCAAACACCCAGGATAAAAAGCCGTCAGAAAGCTATCCCGCACAGCGGCAATCTGCCACCGATCAGCATCAACATCAGGCACCGGCACAAGCACATCACCATCAACCTCAATACTCCCGGACCAGACCTCCACTCCATCCATATACGCGATCAATTCAAACTCACCCTTAGACGCCAGCAGCGCCACACCTGACACTTCTTGCTCCCAGGCAAGGCCAACCTCACTACCTTTTTCCAAAAAGCGCGTACGAGGCATCCTCTGCACATTCAGCAGATGACTAAACAACACATTCATGATTTATCCTTGAGATATATTCCGATCGGAAATATTTATATTGAGCGGCTCAACAGCAGAATGCTGCTCAAGCTCCCGCACAAAGGAACGAACGTCAGGCGCAACAACTTTGCGCACATAGATATTAATCGACTCTGCACCAGAAGAAGCCGGCGCAGATACAGGCACAGCATCACCAGACACAGGCCCGCCCGCCTGCCGCCTGACAACATCACCAGCTGACGGGGCTAAGGACATTGCATTCAGACGCTCAATAAACCCCTGACCATAGAACGCAACCGCCTCTTTCCTTAAAACGTACTCACCTTGCTCAGCCAGCAGCTTTACCCGATCCCCGCCACCGTAGCCCGGAATCCTGCCGGTGTAATGCGGCCCCCAGGGAATAACCCCGCCGGCCTGACGCTTCACCACCTGCCCGCCAACCTGACCCAGCGCTGACGTGATAGAGGAATTCGTACCAAACAGCCGGTTAAGCTCCGCCTGCAGCTGCTGAACCTCGCCACGGACCTGACTAAGATTCGTCTTAATCTGCAGCGTTTTTCCGTCGCCGGTGACCTCTGCTAATTCATCGCCCAGCTTTCGCAACTGGCCCCGCGCATCCTTCAAAGATTGCTCAGTTTTCTTAAGCTCCGTGCGCAACGACTGCTGCCGCGTCTGCTCTTTTGCCTGTGCCTCTTCTGCACGGCGGATTTCCTGCTGATAAGCCTCTTCATTCAGCTCAGCGGTTTTCTCAATCGTCTCCCGCAACAGATCTTCTTTACCAATAGATTCAGCCTGACGTAACGCTTTATCAGCGTAGCGGCGAGCCTCTTCCTCATGCCCTTCCGCTAACGCCTTTTGTGACGCCTCAAGAGTCTCACCCAACTGCTTTAATCGGTCTTTTTCAGCCTCCTCAGCGGTCAGCTTTTCCCGGTCCATCTCACGCAAACGATCTTCAGCCGTCTGCCGATCCAGCAACTGACGGTCAGTCAGATCCTTTATCGTTTTAGCAAAGGTTTCTATCCGCTTCGTCGAACCCTTAATATCAGACTCAAGCGCCGCCACCCTGGCCTTACTGGATTTAATAACCTGCTTTGCTGCTTCTTCCTGCAGCTTAACCTCCAGACCCGCAGCCGCCTGCTGCTTCTTCTGCAGGTCATCAAGCAACTGGACCCGGCGATCAGATAATTTTTCTACCTGATGGAGCGCTTCTGCAGCACTGATTTTCCCAAGGTTATACTGCTGACGAATCCCGGCCACAGCTTCAGCAGCACCCTGCTGGTTCAGCTGCATAAAAGCCCGCTGACTATCCGCCAACTGCTGATATAACGCCGCCTGCTCCGTCGGTATATCAACCAACTTCTGCTGCGCTATCAAGGCATCATTAATCTGGCTATAGGCGAACACCGCCGCAGAAGTCAGACCCGCAATCGCTAAGCCTATCGGGTTCCCAGCCAGCGCTGTAAAGGCAAAATTCAAACCACGAACAACACCCGTTAACGCCAACACCGCCGCCCCAGCTCCAGCACCACCCGCAACATTCGAAAGCAGATCAAGACTCACAACAGCATCATCTGTCGACCGGATAATTTTGGTCAGCTCATCCAGCGCCGCACCGATACTCGGTGCCAAATCCGCCGCAAACTCTGATTTTGTTGTTTCCCAAGCCTTACCCAGGGTACTGATATTCACCGCCAACGCTTCCAGAACTGCGCTGTCCTGCTCACTTAATGACAGATTGAGCTGATCATACTCAGCCCGCAAAGCCTCCAACTCCTTCCGCTGGCCGGTATACGCAATACCCACACGCACCGCCTCATCCCCCAATGCCTCCCACAGATTAACCTGCTGAGTTGCCGGCACATTGGCCACAGCCATCGCATCCGCAACACGCTCAATAATCTGCTGAGAAGACAACCCGGACAGAGACTCAGCCGTTAAATCAACACGGCCCTGGACCTTTTCAAAGAAGTCCTTAAACTCACCGCCGTCATTAGCCAGGAAGTCACCAACCTTATCCTGAACGTCCTTCAGCATCTGGCCCAACTTATCCGACTGAAGGCCGGTAACAGCCCCCACTGAATATATGAACTTCTCATATTCCTCAGTGGACGAAAGCGCCACAGCAGCCCCCTGCTCCATTTCACGACGCAGGTTAGCCAAGTCATTAACCATGACTGTAAATTGCGCTCCTGCCGCCACCAGAGCGGCCGCCTGCAACACAGAACCAAGGCCGGAACCGGCATCAGCAGCACCATTAACCTCCCCCTTCAGCCTGGCAACTTCGGCTTTCATTTTTTTATGCGCCTGGGAAAGCTCTTTAGCAGAAAGAGTGCCGCCATCAGCCAGCCGCTTATATGCCGCCTGAGTCTGAGCAATCTCCCGACGAATCTTGCTGTGCGGCTTATGGCCAAGCAACTCCATAGCCCGAGCTGTTTTATCAGCTTCGGTCCGGACAACCTGAGTTACCTCTTTTGTTTCAAGCTTCATAGACCGCTGCAAGCGATCCACCTTGTCAGTCATATTTTGATAAGCAAGCGCCAGCTCATCAGCAGACAAATCACCCGCATCAGCCAGCGATTTATATGCAGCCTTGGTTTCTTCGATCTGCGCCCGGATCTTGCTATGCGAGGTATGCCCCAGAACATCCATCGCTTTGCTGATTTTCTCAGCCTGAACCTGAGCAGCTGTTGGCACCTCCTCAACTGTTCTTTGCAACCGAGACTCAAGCTTTTCAACATCGCGAACCATGCTGTCATACGCCAGAGCAATCTCATCTGCAGACAGCTCACCGGCTTCAGCCAACACCCGATAAGCCGCCTTAGTTTCTTCGATCTGCGCCCGGATTTTGCTGTGCGAAGTATGTCCCAGAACATCCATCGCTTTGCTGATTTTCTCAGCCTGAACCTGAGCAGCCGTTGGCATTTCCTCAACCGTTCTCTGCAACCGAGACTCAAGCTTTTCAACATCGCGAACCATGCTGTCATATGCCAGAGCAATCTCATCTGCAGACAACTCGCCGGCTTCAGCTAACACCCGATAAGCCGCCTTGGTTTCTTCGATCTGCGCCCGGATTTTGCTGTGCGAAGTATGACCCAGCACATCCATCGCCTTGCTGATTTTCTCAGCCTGCACCTGCGCCGCCGTCGGAACCTTTTCCATACTGACGACCAGCTGAGACTCCAGCTTTTGAACCTTACGGACCATAGCCTGATGCGCAGCTGTAAGCTCCTGAGCTGAAACCTCTCCACCCCGAGCCATACGGTTGTAAGCCGCCTTGGTCTTATCAATTTCGCGCTGTATAGACTTATGAGACTTATGACCAAGCACAGCCATCGCATCATTCATCTTTCGAGATTCAGACCGCGCTGAATTCCCCATATCCTGCAACGCTTTCCGGTAACGCTTTGAATTATTCTCTAAAGCCTTTTTGAACTGCGCTTCAGACAAACGCAGCTCAATACTGATTTCTTCATTCTTTTCCATGTAAAAGCTCCGCAGCAGCATGATAAAGCGCTGGCGAATAACTCCAGGCATCACGGTGGCCAGCACAAATCAGAGAAAGGACACTCTTCTCAAACGACTTTAAATCCCTTGCTACATCTCGCGAGCCACCGCCTGAACCATCTCGCGAATTGCAAAAAAATCCGGATTTACCTCTTCACACTTTCGCTTTAACTCATGAATCTCAGAAGGCCGCATTTCATCAAAATTAAACCCTTCCGTGAGCACTTTCAGCTGCGGCACCGTCACCCCAGGAATCAACAACTGCTCAATCACCGCATCAACACCACTCAGGCTATCGTCTCCTGATTGAGTCACCTCTTCCTTCATCATCTTTCGGATATCAGCCAAAGACAGCTCTTTCACAACTCCCTTTTGCTCACCGATAGTCACGTCCTGCTTAAATTCCATAGGCATAAAAAAACCCGGCACAAGGCCGGGTTTATCTCCGTAAATTCAAATTAACCAATCTTAGTATACGTGTAGTGATCAGACTCGGCCTTACCCAGCCCAGTACTCAACACAGTACCCGTTAACGTCAAACTGCCGAAGTCATCAGTCAGCAAATCCAAATCACTAACAGGCGGAATATCGACCTTAAACAGATGCACTGAGTACTGGTCATCCGTTTCGGCACGGTTAATACCGTCAATCAACATTTCCCACTGCTTCCCTTTGGTCACCAGCCCCTGAAGAACCTGCTTAGGCGGATGCTCATAGTCTGCCAGAAGATTATCCGCTTCATTAATAGCGCCACCCTTATGAATCAACAGACCAGAAGGCATCACTGTATAATCCTTGCCCTCCTCATAAGTAGTGGAACCATCGGAACTGGTTAATACTACCGATTTCGCCCCTTTGTGTTTCAGCATGACCAAACCATAACCGGCAACCAAAGACTCATCAGTCACGGTTCCACCCGCCTGATCTATCTCGGTTGCGCCCAGCGCCAGTTTTAAGTTATCCAGATGCCAACTGGTCAATGTAAACTGAACAGAAACATCACTGACCTGTGTATATGTCTTAACGTCAGCTCCACCAGACAAAATACTTTTACCGGGAATCTTTTTCGTATCCTGGCTTTGGCTGATTTTTAACTCTGACAAATCACCAACAAGAGACGCTGGCACACCCGAACCATAAGGCCGCAAATACAGCTCAGCCAATCCCAAAAACGCACGATGCTCACTACTCACTTTCCACCACCTTTTTAGCTACGCCATTCTCAACCAACCATTCAGATTGATGAACAGACACTTCAATTTCTTCACCAGCCTTACACTGACGCCCTTTATGCTCATGCTCTTTCTGCAAGCACAGCAAAACACCTTTCGACTCATCCGCCGTTTTCTTTGCCCGAGGCATTTAGCCCTCCACATATTCCACAGTAATTTTTAACACCGCATAGAAACGATCCGTAATAATCGCCCCGTTATGCTCCTGGAACTCCGGCTCAAACCGACTCACCGACAACCCCAAAGCCAAATCACCCAGAGCCTGCCGCCCATCAGCAAATAACTGCCGCAAATCGTTCTCAACTTTCAGCGCTTCCCGTTCAACATCTTCCGTCCCCTTTACAACCAGAAACAACGGATACACCCGCCGGACCCTGCGCCGAACACCACTCCGACCAAGCACTTCCGAATTACTAGGCCGAAACGCCATAACTGGAAGAACCGCGCCATCATCAAACATACCCGCAGACCATGACGCGCTATAACCCAAACCAAGATCCGTGTTATAGCCATTAGCTACCTGAATCGACTTAAGCTTTTCAGCAAGCGCATCACGAATTTCAAGCGCCTTCATACCGACCTCCTCAGCAATTGCCGCAGCAATTCTTTCTTAAGCTCGCCCTGCATCTCCGGCCCGATATTCTTAATGGCATCCTGAAACGCGTGATGGACAGAAGTAGAATGCAACACCTTAATATCATTGCGCCCTTTGTCATCACGGACAGCAATCCCTGCCGCACCAGACCCACGAAGACTAGGAATAAAAAACGCCTTATCCAGCGTTTTCCGTCCCTCTGCCACATTGACCCGAAATGACACACCGGCCTTGCGCCGCTTACCATTCTTATACTTCCCCCGCCGGACCTGACGAGCTGAGAATCTGGACAGTAACGTCCCCCTCACCTCAGCAAAGACCCGGCCGGACAAATTGCTTTCTGTCGCAAAACCAATGGCAAGCCTTGGCTTTACTCTGTTAACCAGATAACCGGCTTTAAATCCCTTTCTGCTACGAATATCACGACTTGCACGCGTCCTGATCTTTCTAGCCGTTGAGTTAATCGCCATGCTTGACGCCTTAGGCGCATTTCTGGCAATCAACAACAGATCTTCAATCTGCTGATCAACCCGCGCCCAAGGTACCGTTATCTCCAATGATGGAAATTCATACATCCTCAACGCTCACGGTGACCGACGTTGCGTCGATCTTCAGAATCCGCCCGACCTTGTACGAACTGCCAACAACCAGGCTATCCCCCCGCCTTGGTTCACGCGGCAAACCACGCCTTTCAAACCAAGCCGTGTCATAAACCCCTACCAGCTCGCCCATATCGCCGAACACCTCAACACCGGACTCCACAACCGCCGAAACCCCATGCTTAACGCCTTCCATCAGAATGTGACCCGGATCACCGAACACACCCGCGATTTCAGCGTCAATATCAGCCATCGCATCATCAAATTCAGACATAAGCACCCCACAAAAAAGCCCGCTTATGCGGGCTATATTCGAGCAACAAAATCCGCTGAATTACTCAACGTGACCATCTTCTTTCAGCAACCCGGCTGTTTTGGTAGTCACCGAACCCGGCGGCAGCGCTTCACCTTTCTTCATGAAGAACTTATTTCCGTCTTCACTGAAGCGCACCGTTTCAACAAACACCAACGACTCTTTATTTGTGCCTTTTTTCACCGAAGGCTTTTTCTGAGCCGTGTTTTTCCCCGGTGCCGGTTTTGTTGCCGCAGCATTCTTATCACCTGCCGCACCTTCGACACCTTCAGCACCTTCAGCACCTTCACCGCTATCACCTTCAGTTGCCGCTAAATGCGTTTCATACATTTTTACCAGATCCGCATCCGGAGCAATCTGCGCATCCGCACCCAGCAATTCCACCAACATCGCCCGCTGCTGCTCTTCTTCCAGCGCCGCGAACTCTTCTACTGTCTGAGTCATACCCATTACCTTTTTTTCAAAACCAGAAACCAAAAAAGCGGTTGCCGCTCAACACAGACAACCGCTTTTTCTCACACCAGGCTTAACCGCCTGACTTACTGACCTACAATGACCACCACAAAATCATTCAGGTTCATTGGCACCATAAGCGGTGACGCCTGAACCATTGTGTACTCACGGGCCGGATCACCATCAGTAATCCAGTTACGCGGGTAACGATCAGTTTGCTGCATGCCTTCACGGACCGCATGAGCATCTTTAATTGCACCATAACCCCGCACACCCTGATTTTCAGTGTTGCCCATGACAATGCAGTAATCCGGCAGGTAACGCTGCTTAACACCCTTTTCTTTATAGTAATGCTGGGACACAACAATTTGCACATCACCAAACCAACCCTTAAAACTGACTGATTCACCCAGATCCTTCAGCGCCGTTTCCAGAACGGACGTACTACCCCGGCGGCTATCCAGTTTTTTCTTCACCGCTTCAAAACTATGAAACAGCGCCCAGGCCTTTGAATCCATCACCATGATATTAATCATACCGTCAGATTCAGAGGCCCATTCGGTGATATCGTCAGTCGGATCATAAGTCGCCTTGTCCTTATCCGCCCAGCGCTCACCCACACCCAGGGTCACACGGTTTTCAGCCCGCTGACCAAACTCAACCTGCTGTGTCGGGTAACCATCACCTTCAACGGTATAGCCACCGAAAACAATGGCATCAACCGCCTGCTTTTCTTCATACTGCTGAATAGCCAGATCTTCTTTAATCATATTTTCAGCAATCTGCGCTTCACGCCGCTGATGCATAGTCAGCGCACCAGACAAACGCTCACCGGCCCGGCGCTTCATCATCTTTGACGGATCAACTTCATGTTTCGGTTTTACATACGCCGCTTTAAAAGAGCGCGTTTCATAACCCTGATCAGCAATGACCTTACCGCCCACAACCGGCGAAACCGTCACCGCAATGTCGATATCTTCGTCCAGCTTATCCAGCTTAATTTCTTCCGACTCAGACAGATAAACCTGCGGGTAAAACAACGCCAAGAACAACGCCTGAAATTTCTGCTTAGCGCCAACAACACCCAACAGTTCAGCGGTACCAAAAGTATCCATATTTTCTTTCTCCAGATACAAAAAAGCCCCGACAGAGCAGGGCATTTTAAAAACGAATTTTTACGCCAGATTAACCCGGCATCTGTGTACTGATTGGCGTTCCGACAAAGGCCACCATTTTCTGCACAGCGGTTACACCGTCAGGCCAGACAACTGCCGCTTCATTGAAAGTCCCGCTCTTATAAGCCTGATCTTTCTTCGCACCTGCAGAGGTATCTACCGCCGCCGCTGTCATCCGCGTCGCCACCTGGGAGCCGTCATTAGCTGTCGGGTCCCAGGCTTTAAACTCGCCCGTTGCCGCTACCTGCCCCAGCGGTTTCAACGCTGGCAGGTTCTGACCTGATGCAATCGTAATTTCAGTGGTTGCTGCTTCATCGCCACCCGCAAAGCGGTTATCCGGCACGTATGTTTCTGCTGCCATTATTTGTCACCTGTTACACGTTCATAACTTGCCAACAGGGAACTCCCCTGCGACCCCTTACCCCCGGCATCTGCTTGCGCATCCGCCACAATACCCGGCTGCGGTTCAGCACTCATAGCCGCTTCCAGAGCATTACCCATTTCAGACGCTTCCGCGCCTGCACCGCCAACATCCACCGTTGCCAACACCCCCTTCGCTTCTTCAACGCTCATCGAGGTATTGAAGGCCAGATGCTTTGCAGTGGCCTCCCGGCCAACCGCTTCTTCACAGTCCAGAATCCCGGCGATACGCTTTTGCATATCTGCCGCTGCATCCGGCTTATCCATTGCCGCTGACTGATCCGCTACCGCACCGGCATCAGCACCTGCTGCAGGCAATTGCTCAGCCGCCGCAGGGCCGTTACCACCAGGCACTTCTGCCTGAGTTGCTTTGTCACCTTTTGACATACTCGCTCCAATTGAAATCACTCTGCCCTGCGAGGACAGATGTTCAGAAAATACCGATACCGCATCGATACCATTTACCACTTCATCAGCAAACCCGACATCTACTGCCGCCTGCCCCCGAAATGTTGCCGCTTCCGTAGCCAGCACTTCCGCCACAGATAACCCCATATGCCCTGCCACCAGTTCCGCAAACTCATTACGCAGCACATCTGATTCAGACTGAAACCGCGCCGTCACTTCAGCACCCAATGCCTCATAAGGATTACCGTCTACCTTATGCGCCCCGGAATGAATCAGCGTGACCCGCACCCCGTCAGCCTCCAGCTTTGCCGACAGATCCGCATGCGCCATAACCACACCCACCGATCCGGCTATGCCGGTTTCGTTGATCAGCCGGTGATGCGCCGCACTGGCTAACGCCATCCCCGCACTGCAGTTCATGTCGTAACACAGCGCCCACAACGGCTTGCCTACCGCATCTGCCATTTCCCGCAACTTACGGGAGGTATTGAAACATCCGGAGACTTCCCCGCCCGGCGTTTCGTTATCCAGCAAAACCCCTTTTACCTCATGATCAGCAAGCGCAAGCCCAGCCCTTTCAATAATGCTGTCATAACCTGTCATTCCACTCGTAGGGTTAAGGTAACCAAACTTGTGCACCAGGGTTCCCTGCACAGAGATAATCGCCACCCCATCAACAATGTGATAGATAAGCTCTGGCTCACCAAACACGCCCGGCCGAGTTCGCGTCACTGTACCAGCCCGCTGACGCCCACCTGACCAAGCCGCCGCCGACTGTCGCATTTTCTCGCCTGTCAGAATCACCCCGCTATCATCCTGCAGCTCCAGAATATTCAGCCGGGGCGCTAACGCACTGAAAAAGGTGCGGGCATAACCCGGCTCCAGCAACAGCGGCGTATTCAGCACCCGGCTGGCTACATGTGCCATATTTTGCATGTTCGTTTTCCTACATTACCGGCATAAAAAAACCCGCCGTAGCGGGTTCTGTTTACCATTTAACATTAAGCCTCAGCGGCTTGCTGATCATCCTGCGCAAAGTTATCTATCTGCATCCAGGCCGGACGCGGCAGGCCTGCCTGCTTCCGCTCTTCCTGCTCACGTACCTGCTGCTTAAAGACCTCCTGATAGTCCAACCCCATCTGCGCCAATTCTTTTTCATACGTGCTTAGTCCGTATTCAATCCGCAGAATGGCCTCTTTCACATCCTTAAGGCCATCAATCGCCATCCGGCCACTGCCGATAAACTCGCAGTTACACCAGGCAGCAATTGCCTGATAGAAATCCCGGTTCGCTCCCTTCGGCAATTTCAGCACACCGCTATGCAGCAGATCCTCTAGCACCAGCCTGAAAATCACCTGCCCCTTACGGGACGGGATAATCTTGCGCCGGCCCATGAAGTAACAAAACTCAGCCAACATAGAGGCCCTGGCCGTACTGAAGGACATCTGCTTCCAGTTTTTTGAAAGCCCTTCTTTCGACAGATTAAGACCTGCCGCAATCCAACCCAACACCCCATCTTCAAGATCTGTATAGCCGTTATCTGCATTACCACTGGTTAGCAGATTTAAGCGCTCATTCGGCATCATTTGCAGCGCTTTAACACCTCCGCCAATATTCAACCCACCACCCCGAAAAGCTGCTATTTTCTGCATATATCCCTGCAGTTCAACACCACTATCAGCCCCCAGCAACGCCATACCAGCCTCCGGACCAAGATCCGACTCCAGCGCCACTGCATACATAGCATTCACCACCGCTTTCTGCAGCGTTGTATGATGCAGCTTAGGCAATATCTGCAGCTGCTCCAGCACTGAGAGAAACTGATTAGCACCCCGCGTTTGCCCATCTTCCATTGGCTCAAAGGTGTGAATAACCTTGGCGCGACCCCAAACAGTTTCACGGGACACCCGCTTCCAGGTGCGACCCATGCCGTCACCCAGACCATAACCCGCACTCACCCCCTGGCGAATGTGATACGCCAGCGCGGCCCCATGTTCATCATGCTCAATACCCGCCCGGATTATTTCGCTATCAAAACCGCCGCTGGGATTGGATACCCGCTTTGGCGAGACTGATTTGATAGCCGTACTGATCAACGATCCAGGGCGGTCAAGCCACTCAGCCACTGCAAAATCTTCACCCAACCGGGTATGCACACTGACCGTTTCACGCATCATCATCGTAAAGGTGCGTTTGCGCTCTGCATCCAAATAACAGCCAACCGGATCTTCAGCCACTTCCAGCCAGATCTGTTCAACATCCCGGATAAACGCTCGCGCCTCTTCTTCACGAACACCCAGCGATTCCCACCGGGGCTTATAGCTCAACCGGAAGTGATCACCCACGATGTTATCAACGTGAAGCTGCACACCATTGGCTGCAAAGGCATTGTTACGCACCACATCTTCGGAACGTGCATTACCCATTTTCAAATCAGGCAACAGGGCGGCATCAGCCGTTTTCACTCCTGGACTCCAGCGGGCCAACTGCCCACCATGCCCGACACCCGCCCCCTGATAACTGCTCATTGAGCCGCGTAACGGCAAGCCATCAAGCCCGACTATCGGTTGCGATTCCGTCATAAAAACACTCCCAGCGGACGCCGCAAACTCACCTGCCCCAACTGCTGCTGAAGATGTAATATATAGCGCTCCAGATCTGCAAGGCTTGCCGGTGTATACTCAACCATCCGACCATCTTTCTGAATTTTTACTGCCCGCTTTCCCATCAACAACTGATGCTTAGCCGCCAGGGCTTCATTTAATTGCTCTTGTGTCGCCACGCTTTAACCTCCATTCATCATCCGCCCCAACTCAGCCAAAGATGGCCCACTTGATACCGCTTTCTTAGGCTGCACCACCGGCACAGCTGCCTGCTCAACCTTAGAATCAGACGCAAGCTGAACCTCCACCTCCGAATCCGTCACCGTTACCTCACCATCATCACCTGGCGTATGATCAATCACTGTCACCAGATCGTCCGGCGCGTTATCTGCCAGCATATCAACTTGCACCAACTCCACCGCTTTCGCCTCCCACCAGTCAGCAGACTTAATGTGGAGTTTCAATGTGTAAGCAGCATGCAAGGCATACACCTCACAATCCCACGCCTCAACCGCCCGGCCTGACTTCTTTTGCCAGGCGAGCTTTTTAGACTGCCCCTTCAGTGGCGCTTTGATCTCGCCAGTCATCTGATCCGCATAGTCCGCCCGGATCTTCGAATAATGATGCATTCGACCTGGACCATTACCATGCAACTTCATCCGCCCGGCGATTAAATCCTTAATCGCTTGCGTACCAACCGGCCAAATCTTCAGACCGAACTTATCCGCCTTAGTCGCCGCCGCATTGATATCCACTTTTTTAGGCAACGCTGTGATAGGCGCTTCAAGATTATTCGAACCCTTAATCCCCATCAGTTTTACACCTCGACCCTGACGTGAACGGACATAGTTATACGTTCCGTCATGTGTCACACCGTCACTGGTATCCAGGGAAACTGCAGATATTCGCATCACTGCCCCGCTGGCATGCCGATAGCTACCGAACAGAACCGCATCCAACGCAGTCCATACCGGGTCATTCACATCATTAATTGAGGTGTGTGCCCAAATCTCACCCCAGTAAACACACCACGACTCTATACCTAACCCCCAGGCCCGAATAACAATCGCCACCCGATCCCGCTGAATATCCACACCAGCGGTCAGCATCACACCATGACGCGGCACGATCAGCTCAGGATAATCTCTACCTTTCTCCCGGATCTGCTCAGCCGTTACGTTGTCATCCTTAAACTCATACGGCTTACCCAGCTTCTGATTCTGGAACGCCCGCTTTTTACTATCATCACCTTGCTCAGCTAGCGCCTCAGCCTCCAGGTAACTCTCAAAAACCTTAGCCAGCGTTGTCCCTTCCATGCAGACATACAGCTCACTCAGATCCTTAAACCCAACCGCGTTACCTTCACTTTTTGCCGTCGGCACCCAACCGCAAAGCTTGCTGTCCGTTTCGCCTTCTAAGTAAGCGTTATATGCATCAAAACAGGTGTTACGAATATTTTCCTTTCGCTGAAAATCACTCCACTCAAAACCGCAGCACGGGCAACGGTAAATCACCGTCGATAAGTCATAACTGCCATATGTCGGATGATTCAAACTTGGGTCTTTGTCACAGTGAACATTGGCCCAGTCCAGCACATGCGATTCATCACAGTTATGGCAACGAATCGGCAGCTCCCGCTGGTCCGTTTTCTTTAGCCGCTCTTCTGTTTTAGAAAGATCTTTAATCGCAGGCGTACCACCAACAATCAGCAACGAATTAATCGCCCGCTTTAAGCGCTCTTCCAGCAGGGTAATCGCATCCCCCTGATCCGCTACGTTGTCCGCCGTGTCATCCGGCTCCTCAACAACACCCACACCGATCTTAGAAGACGACTTAACATTACCCGGCGAGTTAGAACCGACGATCTTAAGAAAACCGCCCGAGTAGCTTTTGTTATCCCAACGGTTGCCAGACTTACGGGTTGAATTTACATCCAACACATCCGCGACAACCGCCGAAGCATTCACCGTTGGAACCAGCTTCTCATCATGGAAGTTTTTGCCATCTAATGCCTTAGCGAACAGCAACATGATATTGCAGGGATCTAAACCGGCCTCAACAACCCGCTTTAAGAGATACCCCAATAACAGATAGGTCCAGCCGATCTGCGCCGCCTTCATCAAAACAACTTCATCAACCTTCAGATCATCAAAGGCCAACGCAACCGCAAGAAAGTAAGGCGTGTTATAAAAGTCGTAGAAGGCATTGCAATCCGGGAGAAAGAAATTCTCCTCAAGCCACTGAATAGTAGGAGCGACCTCAACAACATCAAACGCTGTCGCCACCTCCTCCAGAAGATCCGCCAAGTTTCCTTGCAAAATCTCCAATTCGCTTGTTTGCAGCTCCAGCATACTTTTCCTTTAACTCTACCGGCACAGCCTCACCCGTCCGCTCTTCAATCGCCTGAAACAAACCATTGAAAGCATTTTCAAATTCCCGCCGGGCATACCGCGACCAATCACCCAGGAACATCCGCGCCTCTTCACGATGAATAAGCGTCCCGATTTTTTCGTGATACTGAATCTGCTTAAGCGCAGCACTTGCAGCCATATCCGCTGCCCGCGATTTCTGAAAATCAGCCTGCTGATCACCACCCCGGCCTGCAGCCTGCTCCCGCAACTCTTCACAGTACGTCAGCAACCAATCAGCAAACGATGCCCCCTCACGCAAACGCCCGTCTTTTACCCGCCCGCTTATGGCCTGCTGAGACACCCCGACCAACCGAGCAAAACCAGTCTGCGTTGCCCTCTCTTCCAAACCATCAAACGACATAAAACACCTATATATCAGGGAGTTACCACCACAACCCCCTCAAAAATTCGTATCTCTGCAAAAATTCCGCGTGTCTGCGCCCCCGTACAGCCAAATCTGGCCCAAAGTACCTTTTATTTTTCAGAGCCTTACCGGCGAATACACATAGAAAAACAGGGCTTTCACTGAAAGCCCTGCTCTATGCACACTCAAACAATCAGCAGCTAAGCTACCAAGCGCCGCGACCACCCAGACGCACAGCCACCCACACAACATTGCGCTTCCACATCGAGGCCGGGACTGTCACACACCCCATAGCCTCCCGCAGCACCAGATCCGCCTGCGATCTGCTCATGCTGCTGCACAGATGCGTATAGCAGTAGTCGTGGATCACTGCCGCCGCCCGAATGTGCATCGAAGCCGGAGACATGAACCAACGCGCCCACCACGGAATAGTTGCCAGATCCGTCAGATACCCAACCGGCACCGATATCACCCGATCCAGAATCGCTGAATGAAACTTCAGTTCCACCTGATTCAACCAAAGATCCATCCCGCCCCGAGGGTCCGGCCGAATATCCCAGGTCGTCAGATCCGTTATAAACCCCGCCTTCATCATCCAATTCCCCCAGCTGCTCAACCAGCACATCCTGCACCCAGACAGGGCTGCAGATTCCATTAGGCGGATAATCCGGCACACGCAACTTGATCGCCGCAACCAGCACCCGTTTTTCTGTTACCGAAAGAGACGCACAACCTTTCTCTTTCAGAGTTTTAACGTGCGCATGAACTTCAGCAGCCTTTTCACCCACTGATTCCAGCACAGCACAACCTCCCAGCCCCAACACGCAGACAGCAGTAACCGCCGCCAGCGCATAACGCAGTCGCTTCATAATAAAAATTCCTTTTGCTTGTATTGCTGCAGAACGCAGCTATTGATTCTTGCGCTTTCGATTGAAATGAAAATTCATGATCAAGGTTGCCGTTGTCACTACACAACCATAAAACCCCGCATGATCATCCAACCAACCCACCACATCACCGACGATCAACCCTGTGCCAACAAGGTACGAACCCATCGCTGAAATCTTAGCCCCCAGGTAATCAATCATTACGCCACCCGTTCAATAACAGGAAAAACCTCTTCCTCAGTGAACAACGTGTATGTAAACGAATTACCCCAGATAGCAGCCGCCTTCTCAGCTATCGCCATGAGAATCCGATGATCATAATAATCCGCTAACACTTGGCACCCGGCAGACCATTTGCCAACCAACTGACTAACCCCCTTGTACGCCGCATGATGAATATTCGCCCCCTGCAACCCATACTCAACCGCAGGAAAAGCAACATCAACAACAGCATCACGATTATTATCACGCCATACCGGCAACCGCTTACACTGAACCAGCGCCGGAAACTTACCCTGATGAAGACCCATCTTATAAGCGCCGCGATACTGACCAGGGATAAACACCATCGTCCCATCTACGACCATTGGATTTTCCCGGTAGTAAGTACCGGCATCAGTCGTACACTCAAATACAAAATGCTTTTCTTCACCGGCCACCTTAAACACCAAACACATAAAGTCATTGAATGTGTTAGCCGCCATATCCGCCGCCCGGATGCCAATTATATTTAAGTTGAAATCACCATCTTCAAAGAACGCATACCCACGAGCAGCACACGCCGCTCTGAGAACATCCACAGTGATATCTGATTTCCTCACATAAACACCCTCCCAAACTCCAGACCAAAAAAAACCGGCACTAGGCCGGTATCAATCTCATCAATGTTCAACCTCAAATTGCAGGCATAAAAAAACCCGGAGGGGTTAACTCCGGGTTTCTGTAGCCGCAACTCTTAGGCAGTAGCTGATTTATATAACTACTGTGTCACGGTGTCAAACACCATTTTTCACCGCTGACTGATTTTGACGCATCTGATCACGCACAGAAGCCTTGCGAGCCGGGGGCTTCAGATAAAATAAAATATTTTGCTGAGCCGTCGCCACATACCGCAAGAACGTCCGCCTGGAAACCTTCATCCGATCAGCCCTCTGCTGATCACTTAGCTCCGGCTCCAGATACTTCAAAAACACAACCTCCCGATACTTATCATCCAATCGACACACCGCCCGCTCAGTGTCATATACATCTTCAGCCATGTTCACAGCCTTACCAGTGCTGCGCACAACCACACCACCACCATCAATCAAAGCAGCCAACACAGAACCACCACCTCCACCCTCGCAGCGATTCGCTACCGTCCATTCTCCCCACACCCTCAACCGACTATCAATCGCCGGATGTTGAGACTTGCCAGCATCAATGCTTGCCTGCCGCATCACATTCACCTGTCGCTTCTGAACTGCCAATGATGCGAAATCCATTACCTGAGTCATCCTGTATCCCTATGCTTGTATTACAAAGTTTCAGGCTATGCCCGTTTCTTCCTTAACGCCCTAACAGCACTCTCCACGAACCGAAGCTCCCACCCCGCTTGTGAATACTGCCTATCTGGCCGCCCACTCCAGTAATCAACGAATTCTGTTAACACCCCCTCCTTTTCAAATTCATCCAAATCCCAAAAATACAGACCATGACCAGCAACCGAATAAGACACCCGATCCTCATCAACCAACTGCCATCCAGCATGCATAGAAAATTTTTCAGGCTGCTCCAGAGAAAGAGAGTTTTTTAACGGATTAACGGATGTCTGACCCTGTTCATCGTTTAAGCTGCCGTTGTGCTGCCGCTTTACATCATCCGACCCACCGGCAACCCCATTGTTTTCAAAGGATTTTTTGCCTAAATCATCCTGACGCTGTGCAGCGCTATTGCTGCCGCTGTACTGCCGCTGTTCTTTTGCACGGTTTTCATCGCACGTAGCCAATGGCAACCTGAACACCAAAGGAAGATCAGGCACCGGCTCAACAAGACCACGCTTCTCAAGCTGCTCAATCTCATAACGCACCTTACGCACGTTATACGTCTGCTTAGGCAACCGTGACCGACGGGGCCGCTGAACTTCCAGCGCCTCCATCAGCTTCGGATAACTAATGCGCGCCGTAACACCCACAACACCCGTCACATAATCCATATACCGCCGCAGCACCATCAGATAGATCAACTTAGCCTCATGAGACAAAAACTCAGCATCCAGCGCCTCATACTCCCTTTGATTCAAGCTAATCCTCCTCTGTGATAGATTTCTGATCACGCCTGAAACACAGGCGCGACGTGGCTTCATCGGCAATCCGGTCTAACATCCCGTGTTGGTATTGGGTTGGTGCGTCACCCTCGACAAATAAAAACGATGGCAGACCATCCGCCAACTGCTCAAGAGGGCACGGCCCAGACCACAACGTCTCACCTGTGAACCAGATATACCCCGCCGCCTCCTGCGCCTCATCCGGTGGCAGACACTCACACACGTCAATCGGCACCGGCCCATCTTTCACATACCAGTAATCCGTCATACCTTTGCCATCCAACGCCCGCACGGCTGCCTCCGGCGTTTCACCCCGGCCATACAGCAGGATCACACCATCTTCCACCTGTAAATCCCGGTACGGAATGGCGACATAATCCCCTTTAAGGGGCGGTTTCTGTTCGTTAGGCTTCATGCTCACCCCTCCCGGGCATTTCTCCTGCTCCGCAGGCACACCCAACTCATCCAGCCACTCACCCAGCGGCTTCAGCTCAGCAGCCCAATAAGAAAGATACGGCCCCGACAAAAAGCCCAGCGACACATTCTCCGAAAAAACAACCTTTGGCCTGACTGTCACCCTCAACCACTTAGGCTCACCCACCTGCGAAACAGGCCTTACCCGCAGCCCCGGACAAACCTCAAACACCTCACCACACTGTCCCTGAACAGCAGGAAACAACCGAAACAACAACTCACGAGCCGCACATAAATCCTCAGCTAACAGATAAACCAACCCTGATTTAAAGCATTCACTCATTACCAAAATCCTCACAACGGTTCAAAAATGCGAATAACACCGCTCCCAAAATTTGCACCCTTGCTCAAAACGCCCCTATAATTCAGGCGCTTGTATTGCAAAGGGCCGCCCAGCCCCTAGCAATCGCCTGCCGCTGTTCCCGCAGCGGTCAGGCACTCCCCCCGACCCGAAACGAACCGCCGCCAATCAAACGACGAGCAATGCCACCCCGTCCAGGCAGAAAATCGCTCCCTCAGCCAATCCAAAGAAAGCCCGGCAGGGTCATACTCAATGTCATGGATCTCACTGTTAACAGGCGTATCAAGCGCAAACTCACAAGCAGTGATATGGATAATCAAGCCACCGCAATCACGCACAAACTTCGCCTGCCACTCCTCAGTTAAATCCGTCAAAACAACATACTGACAAGGCGGGTATTCTTTGAGGCGCTTAACCACCCCCTGCCGCCAAACCTCAACCGGCACAAAATCCCGAACCCAATCAACCAGCCCATCAGGCGACTCACCAAACACGGAATCACGAAGACCCCGATCCGCATCACTAGCCATCTGGCGATAACTCAAACCAAACAACGCCCCGGCAACCCGCTCCGCCGCACTGGAGAATGACCAGATAACAGGCGATTCACGCCCAACCAAAGCCTCAGCAACCCGCTTCTGCTGAAGCGAATCTGAACCAGTTACACCGATAACAATCATGACCCTGAAACCTCCTGACCTTTAGCAGACTCACGCACTTCAGCCGCCATAGACTCAAACCACTCTGCAATCTCATCCGAAGTAGCAGCCGTAAAAACAACAGTGTTACCAACTGACTCACCTTTCTCAGCCAACACGCACACCCAAAAAGGCTCACCATTGCCATGACTGAAATACGAGTTTCGCATCTCGACACGCTCAATATCCGACTGAATAGAAACAGAATTCATAACCGCTCTCCCTAATCCTTCCGGAACTGATCAGCCACCAACAGCAGCTCAGCAATCCGTTTTTGTAATTCATACGCCTCACGCTTCAAGTTCTCGCTCTCAGGCCCATCAATCACACCATCCTCCAGCGCCTTAACAAACGCCTTACTCAAATGGAAAGACCCGCCATGCAAGTTAGTCCCACACTCAAGAACACCCACATCACCAACAGGCTCAACCTTTTCAACCGGCACGAACACACCGCCGCCAGCAACACCAAGCGCCGCCAAAATCCGCTCATCACGGGTCAGCTCAAGCACCGCCTCCAGCTCTTTCGCCGTCAGCTTATGCGTTGTCTGTGTCGGGTTAATCTTGTTTTGCAGCACCGCAGGCTTCCACCCGAACCCCGCCGCCACGGCATTCACACCGCCGGGATATGCATGAATCGCGTGATAACACGCCAGATCAACGCTATGAATCTGCCCGTCATCCTGAAACTGTTTTTTTGCACCCATCGGTTTCAATCTCCGCTTTTCACCGTAGCGATATCTAGATCTGAAGTTTTATCCTTCACTTTAACGACATCCTCTGGATATAAATCTGGGCGAAGTTGGTGCCGCGTTACTTGCCCAGAAGTAATTGCCTCTATTCGAATAACTCGACTTGCAGGCACCCGATCTTGCATTACCCACTGCTGAACTGACTGAGGGCTAATTCCAAAATGCTCAGCCAAGGCTGTTTGACCACCAATCATTTCAACTGCCTGTCTTAATGCGCTCATATGAATTTCCATAGTCTAAAATTACAACCAAAACTTTAAATGCACACAGTAAGAATTACAACAATTAATTTAAATGAGAGTTTAAAGGATTGCTTGTACAATCATCTATCACCCAAAGAGTTGCAGAGAAATCATGACTGATAGCACCAGCACCCGCATAACAAAGCGCCGTGAAGAACAGGGACTGAACATGTCTGAACTAGCCCGGCGGCTAGGAGTCACCCCGCAATCTGTTCAACAATGGGAAGCTGGTCGCAACTCCCCCAGAGGCAAACGTTTAGAAGCGCTTGCCCAGATATTAAACTGCTCTAAAGAGTGGTTAATGTTTGGTACCAGCGAGCCTGAATCAGGCGCTCCAGCAAACTTTATTAAAATACCTGTCTTCGATGTTGAGCTTGCTGCAGGAGCAGGACGCCATATAGATATGGAAGAAGTATCTGACTGGGTACCAATTGATCAGGATTGGATATATCAGAACGGCCTCAGCCCTGATCATCTTTCTGTCGTATATGTCAAAGGGGACTCTATGACACCCAAGCTGGAAGATGGCGATATGCTGCTGGTAAATACTGCCGAGCGCCGCCCTGTTTCAGGAAAGATTTATGCGATTGCCGTCGAAAATGAGTTGCGCGTAAAACGCCTAATGCAACGCATGGATGGTAATTGGCTAATCACATCAGACAACAAAAACAACCCTGAATACCAAGATGAAGTTATTGCACCTTATAACTTCGAAAACTTACGCATCATTGGCCAAGCAGTAAAAGTACTAATGGGCAGTTTATAGTCACTTAATTTTAATCTTCGCTGTAAAAAGGATATTACTATGAGTTTTTTTAAGTCAGCACTAACATTAACCAAAAACGCATTAAATACTGCTGAAGCAAAATATATCGAAAAATCGATAGTCGATACACAAAAGAAAATTGATAAATTCAAGAGCCTTAAAGACTATATTGAAAACTTTGAGCAATATCCTGTTTTTGAGACTGTAACTATCGATAACCTGAAGTCAACAAAATCCAAATTAAAAGAGATTGACCTTTCATATATATTAATTATTGCAAAAACCGCTAAAGAAAAAAAAGAAAACATCATAAATAAAATTAGCAACCTAAATACAGAAAATATCCCAGAAGTAATTCAGCATTTAATACCAATCCCATCAGACATTAACATTGATAATTTATCTGATGCTGAAGGTGCCGTAAAAAGCATTCAAACTATCATAAATGCTGAAACTCTATTTCAAGATGAATCTATAGAGTTTAACTCATATAAATTTTATAAAAGACATGATATAGATGCATTTAAAGCAACTAAGTCTTATATGGAAAGCCCAAACCTGGTTGCTAACCTAGGGCTTTCAAACATGTTTGGAGGCGCCGTAGGAGCTGCTTATGCTGCACAAAGCATAGTGGGGACCGCTATTACCGCGGGGAACAGATCAGTAATAATGGCAACTGTTGAAGGTGTAGACTTTTACCGTAATATACAAGATCTCAACGACTCTGAAAAATTCATACTCGCCACCGCATTTTGTTTAAAAGAAGAAGGCTTATTCTCTAATAAAGATTATCAAGATGCTTATCATGGTTTTATCTGGAATGACGCACAGTGTAGCTACAAAGGCATTGGAAAGAAAACTAACGGAGCATTTTCAGATATTGAGCTAAATGAAAAGTCAAGATTCGGCTTAGCAATTGCGGTAAAATTAATTTCTTCATGCATCCTTGATAGAGGAAAAATAAATACCGTAATTTATAAAAAAGGACAAGAGCTTAATCCTGCAATATTAGAATATTTAATAAACAAATATCCTTCACAGGAAAGTTCCGAAAACTAAGCCTTAGATACTCTTAGATGTACGAGCAATTTAATTAATTGCTCGTACCGGATAGGTAGCAGAAAAAATAGAGTACACATGGATGTATAACACAAATCGATTTAACTACTCACGAAATTATAGAAAAGCACTTACATCATTACGCGGAATCACCTCCGGCATTGTTGCAGACGACACAATAAATGATGTAGAAATTCTCTTTTTAGATGCTTGGCTGAAACAGAACAAAAACATCAGCAGTCAGGTTGAAGTAGCCTTGTTAGCCTGCACTGTTAGAGAAGCACTTAAAAAGAAGACTCTAACTACAACAGAGCATACTGAACTTAAAAATAGCTTGGCAAGACAAGCAAAGGAACTCAATGCTTATCAAGAAAAAACTCCAGAAATAATTAATAATATTTTGGGGTTCATTCAAGGTATAACAGCAGACAACATTCTCAATGACCAGGAAATCTACGAACTACAACAGCAAATAAAATTAAGCTCACTTGATGAATGGCCTGTTAGCATTTTACGCACCCGATTGAATAGCATTCTCAAAGATCAACTAATCACTGAAGAAGAGCGAACTGATTTATTAGAGCTCCTTTCGAACTTCAGCACAAACTTTCTCCAAACCGGGTCCACAGAGGCAACCGTCACTTCAATATCCCTCCATGATGACAAAGTAGACTTTAACGGTAAAAGCTTTTGCTTCACCGGAACATTTGCCTCAGGGAGTCGAAAGCAGTGCGAAAATGCCACCATCAATCAAGGCGCAACTATAAGCAAAAACGTCACGAAAAATCTTAACTACCTTGTAACTGGAAGCATAATCACAAAAGACTGGATTCATTCAAGTTATGGTAGGAAAATTGAAAAAGCTATGGAATATCAAGCAGATCCTACCTGCCAGCTACACATAATTTCAGAAGAAGATTGGCTTGAAGCAATTTATGATCCTACTTCTCGCTTAGAACACCTCAAGCTACTTTGGAAGGATCGCTCACAACGATCAACAACATTACTAGTCTCAAAAATTAGCTATTCAGGATCACAAGGTAGCCTACATACTGACGAATGGGCTTTCCCAGTACCATACGCTATGCGAGAAGCATTGGACATTCAATACGACACCCGTACTAAAGATAAAAAAGCGTACCAGGTATGGACACAAGGCCCCATCATAAGCTTCAAAGAAGGCGATATCATATTCAGCGGAGATAAAAAGACCTGTATACAAGTTAAATTTGCAAACCGTATGGGCTGGGACAAAGATAAAGACGAAATGTATCAAGGCTCTGTAACCTACGACACATATTCCGTTTCTAATATGGGAACTATGACACCCATTACCAGCTCTACAAACACAACACAAATGCAGTTCCTTGAGTACCTAATCCGCGGTTAAGCTCCTCCCCCATTCCTTTTCAAGCCCGCCCACTAGCGGGCTTTTTTACATATCCGCACTGCCGTTCATCCACTTCCAACAACCAATTGCAAGTTTAAATTTAAAAATTCGCATCAATTATCTTGACCAATTTCAGTTTTTGATTGTAGGATTTACAACATAAACTTTAAACAAAGTATTGCAAATGAATAATCCGATACAACAAATATCAGCAAACCAGTGGCGTTTTAAGGGCCAACACACCAGGGGAATAATCACCTATCAACGCGTCGGGCTTGTATACCGCCACACCGTTTCAGGCTCTGAACAACACTTCAGCAGCATGGAAGAAGCCGCCAACTTTCTCATTAACCGGGACCAACCACAGCAAGGGAGCAACAGCAATGGCACTGTATGACATGAAAGCCGCAGCCGAAGCCATCAACTTCAACGGCGGCCGCAACAAACTCATTAAATTCCTTAAGGAAAAATTCTACCTAAACACCGACAACACACCGGTACCAGAGCTGCGCGAAAAAAGACTGCTCATCAGCGTCCCACGCACAGCCTTTACTGCTGGCGGCATGCAACGCCAGTACTACAAAACCGTAGCTACCAGCGAAGGCCTAACGTGGCTGGAAAACCTCTGTCGCACGAATGACATGCTCAAACACTAATAGGAACGGACACAATGCCAACACACAAAACAGCAAGCTGTGTCAATGACGATATAGAGCAAGCACTGCTCACGGCAAAAGCCGCACTACTCACAGGCGACGAAAGCCTAATGGCAGCAGCCCTAGCAGACATAGAAACCGCCCTACAAACAGAGAAGTGCTATTCAATTCCAATCATCGGCTGAACACAGCATTACCCAACTTTCCTAGCGCCCCTTCAATGGGGTTTTCGCAGTACAAGTACTTAACTGGAAATCAACATGAGCGCATTACTAAAAGACCAGGTAACGGTCACAATCAGCGCAGAAGCGCGGATTTTACTGGCCCACGAAGCCCTCAGCTTTCAGCCTGGCGACTGGCACCCCGGAAGCATCACTCGCCACCTGGTAACCCAGAACAAACTGGCCCTCAATCACCTGCAGGAAATACTCAACCACAACACCTGCAGCCTGACTGAAGACCTGAAAAACCTGCTGGAGAAAACCCTGCGCCAGCAACAGCAGATAGACGTGCTCACGGCAGGCATCAAAGAAGCCACCCAGAACCTGAGCCAAAACTACGTAAAAGAAGCGACAGCAGCACTCAACATCGCCACCACCCTCAGGACCGGAGAAGAATAATGGCATCTACATATTTCAGCCTATTGGCAGAATTCGAAACAGGAGAAATCCCACTCAAAGACTGCTGCGAAAAATTCTTTGGATTTAACATCAAAAAAGCCGCTGAACACGCCAGACACCAGCGCCTGCCTGTTCCGGTATACAGAGGCGGATCACAAAAAAGCGAATGGCTGGTCAGCGCCGCCGACCTGGCCAACTTCATAGATAATCATCGACAACAAGCAAAGCATGACTGGGAACGGGTGAATGGGAAAAGCGCTTGAGCTCTATACCTACAGGCCTAATCAACAAAAATCAGGCCTGCCCTTTTTTAGCATTATGTCAGGAGTAGACATTAACGCCTCAAACAGAGGCTTTTTTGCGCTTTAGGCCGAAGCAAAGCAAAAAAACTCCCGACCGGGCCTGTTATCCATTCTCCACCTTGCTAGGAGATGATTGAATTTTCACTAACCACCTCAATGCTTTCCAGCTCGTTTGATGGCCTAGGACCACGAAACATGGCTGCCGTGCAATCACAGAGACTTTCAGAACTAAAAGTTGCTTTGTATTTTCTGTAAGCCCAAGACTCAACAATTTGCCTTAGAAGTGAAGGGATATCTTCGCCATTAAAAATAAAGGGGTTAGCTGCTGACAACGCAGATTCAAAATCAACTACAAATGAAATTAAATATGGAGTCCGGTTAATACTTAATAGCCTTCTCGCTGCAGCTAAGTCGTCAAACATCATACTAGCCACATGCCCATCAACTTCCGCGCCGTATCTTAAATAATGACTAGCCCCCTCGAGAAGACCTTTCCTGGAGAAGCAAGCATAGATATTTCCATCCTCCCTTCGGCCTGCTTCCTCTCCAGGCCCTAGCCGATGAAGCACTCCATCAAGATTCGACTTTACTCCTTCCCACTCGGAATGCTCTTTGAAAATCTCTATTAAATTCTTCTTTCTTTCCTTTAAAAGTAGTGGACGAAGCCCGTTAGATTTTATATCAGCTAATTCGCCTTGCGAAAGTCGTGTTCCGTGATATACCCTTACATAGAATTTTTTAAGGCTATTTTCTAAATAGTTTACTAAATCTTTTTTATCGATATACTGATACAAAATATCCGCAGCATCTTCGATATACTCCGGCTGATATTTTGCTATATGTTTTAAAAAATCACGGGAGATAGCTCCGAAAATCATTTCATCTATCCAAGGCGCCCATTCTTCTATCCTATCGTAGTCAATAACTTTCATTTATCGCCTCAAGTTACTAAATAAATAGCTTAGACCGTAATAGCTCTAACCATTGAAGTTTACATACATACCAAGAGCTAATATTAAAGATAAGTTTATCCTTTCAGTAGTGACACTTTTATTAAAAAGGATGCATTGTTGAATTTATATTTTTTTGTATATTTATCTGTTAACTTCGACACCAATAATAACGCTATTTTATAGTAATGCAGCACCTCACTCTGATTAATAATAAGCTCGGAATACCGTAGTCTAATAGCCCTTTTGTCAGTCGGTAGCAATTGAACAAGTGAAAGATCTAAAGAAGGATCATGCTCTCTAATTCTGTCACATAATTTAATCAAGTCATGTCCAAATGGCCTACTACCACTAATTTGCTTTAAGTAGACTTTAAGAGCCTTCTCAATTGCTAAATGGAGTTCCCAACAACCTATTGATAGTTGTTGAGTTTTAAATGATAAAATGTCTGCAATAGACTTTTCAAAATGACTCCATATACCTTTTGCCATATTGGACGTTTCTTGGTCAAAACCGGTCATCGCCATAATATTCAGATTTATAGAACGAGTTAGATAAACAACCTCTTCAAATTCAGAAGATAGCTTATCCATCTCTTTTTTAGATAGGCTATTCAATCCGCTTTTCGTTTGAACCATATCACTCATTGATTCGGTTTCCTGAAGACTGTCAGGAAAAGTCAACCATGCTGTTTCATTACGCACTTCGACCCTACTTGTAGTAGCAGGTATATCAACTAATACAGGATGACCATAGGGAATAATTATTCCAGAATAAGATCGGTCTTTAATATCCCCAGCTAAATCTCCATATTTATTGCGATACCAGTTATTTACTAATGGAACTATTCCATCAACAAAAGCTTTACTTTTTAACAACTCATCTTTGCTCTCAAGATTACAATCAACGACAACCTCATCTACAAAAATTTTAGCGGCACGTATGAATCGATAAAATATGGGGACATTTGACCTCTGAAGAAGCTCATCAATAAACGGCATATTCTCGTCAATAGCTTCTTTTAGCCCGTATTCACACATTTAAAAACTCCAATATATTTAATAACTAAATAGTCTGAACTTGATAAATCCCGCCACCAACCCTCTTCTACTACTCTAAAACCATTTAAAACTAAAAATCTTTCACTAATATAATGCCTACTCAGAGCCCCCCCCCCTAAGTTAATTATTTTTTAAAGTTCAACTCTCGTATGGGACTATGTATGTTATATTTTGCTGCCTAGAATCGATAGGAAGTTCTTCTTTTCTATCAACTATACTTTCTTTAATCCCCGGTTTATAAAACACTAGTAGACCTTCTTTATGGCTTGAGGAGGTCATGTATTGGCGCAATTGAGACTCGGCTCTCTCAAGAAATAATGAGCCATTTTTACTGCGCTGAGTTTCAACTATTACACTTTCACCGTCAGAGCTAAAAACAAAATCTGCCTGGTAACGTTTATTTGAATCAACTATAACTTCTTGCCTAATTACTAAACTAGGATCGATGGCTTTAATGAAGCCTGCCAATTGGCCGTTAAACTCTAATTTTGATTGAGGTGGATTTTCCCCCTCCATGAGATAATAATAAGATCTTTTAATCAGAGCTGTTAGTTTATCTACTAAATTCAGAGTATTATAATTGCCAATACTAGAAATTATTTCCATTGAAAATTCACTAGCCTTAAGCTTTTCATGTTCTTCGTTAGATTTTGAAAGCATTTGATCTAGTAGTATATTACAAAATGTAGTTACGCTAGTTATTGCTAATATAGCCTCTTGCTCATCGAAAAAAAGTTTGTAGTCATGTGCTGCTTGATTTCTCCAATCTTTTCGATATCTAGTAAATAACGATAGAACTCGATCCCTGAATATAGAGTTCTCTGAAAGATACATCTCAATTTCATAAGGAGTTTTATTAGAGGGATCTCTGTCAGCAAGAACCTCATAAGCCTCTTTTAGAGTCCCCTCAAATGCTTGATTAGATCGATATATAACGTCCGTGAACATATTTGAATCTGAACTATTACAAGCAAATTTCCAATACTTCTCTGCTGTTTCTATATGCAGAATTACAGCATCTATCCCTTGTCGTCTTTGACCATTAGGAAAACTATTTGCTTTTGTTCTAATTAAATCCAGTAAATTCATATACTTCGCTCTACGTTCGACCTAACAATTTCAATATAAGGTCCTTAATTTTATAGCTTTATTAGTAACGCTAAAGTTCAAGGATGAGTATGAAGCGCCCCTGAGAAGTCACAAGGACCAGCAAGATGTAACGAAACAAGCAAGGAAAAGTACTGCAAGAGAGACAAAAAGGATTAATGGTATTCATCCTGAATATCCGCCTGACTTATCTTAAGTGCTAAATCGAGCTGCGCAGACCTTTTTCAGACTACGGTACGGGTACTCCAATCACCCACCTAACTGGACTATATCTCAGTAACGATATTAATCGCTATAGCATCATAAAATGGAAATGGACTTTTTGGTAACACGTTGAGATAAATCAGGTATTTTAAGCGCCACAGCAGACCCCACCACGCAGTACTCATTACTTCTAAACTTATCCGCTTTTGGCACACAACTGACATCCACCAACGTCAATTAACGTGAAAAACATACACTGCAATCCATGCTCACACCCAAACCCGCCACTTATCATACTTATCAAACACACCTTGCTCACTCAGATGCGTATACCGCTGCAAACTACTCCAAGACTTATGACCGGTAACCCCAGCCACCCTAGGAATATCCAGTCCCTGCTCAAACAACCAACTGGCACATTCATGTCGCAGATCGTGGAACCTCAGATCTTCAATCCCTACTAACTTACAAGCTCTAGTGAAAGCGGCACTGACTGATTTACCGTTATAGGGGAATATCAGTTCATTATCTTTAGGCTGGCGCTGCAGTACTTCCCAAGCTCTATCAGGAAGAAACACCCAGGTATCAATTTTCTCTAGCGGGTGTTTCATTTCCCGTACCAGCACTCGTTGCTTTTCTGTATCAACATCAGCCCAACGAATCCTGCAAATTTCATCCTGCCTCCTGCTGGAAAACAGTGCGAATAGAATTACCTCACCCATCGGAATCTGAGCTTTACGCTTCTGGCCGAAATGCTCAATAAGCCGATCTAACTCGGCCAGAGTTGGTCGTCTATCACGCTTCTTAGATTTAGCAATGACTTTCTCTTTGCGACACAAATACGCAGCGTCATCCAAAGGCTCAAGACTCAAAGGAATATTTCGCCCAATCTTCACAGCACGAAAAGCATTACGCAGCCAGATTAAATCGTTATTAACCGTTGAGGGCCCTGCACCTTCCGCACGCCGTGAATGTATATAAGCAACCAGATCTGCAGCAGTCACTGTCAAGGCATCTATCTCAGACAGCTCAGGATGATTAATCAGATAATTAATACTACTTAGCTTAGAACGGCCAAACTTTGACAGACCATGAAAATCGTCGCGATACCATCTAACCACCTGGCCTATTGAAACCCCAACATGCAGCATCTTTTCCAGCACACCAGGCATCTTTAACTCAGCTTCTCGCCGGTCAGCCCATGCCTTAGCTAATGCCTTTTTGGAAAAGGTTTCTGACTCAGTGTAAACTACTTCCCTTTTTTGCTTAATGCGGATCTGGGCCGTGTAAGAAAACGAACCATCGACTCTCTTCCGCTTGCTAATCGTTGCCACCTTTTCACCCCTCTGATGCTATAGACACACCAAACAGGTGCTACAGAAAATTATTGTAGCATTTGTGTAGCACCAAGTAGCAAAAAACAGTGAAAAACCGGGTAAAACAAGAGTAATACAGAGTGTCTGAAACCGCAGTAAAAACAACGAACAAGCCTATAAACCCGCAAGATACAGTCAATCGACGCTTTACCGTAGCCCCGATGATGGACTGGACAGACCGGCACTGCCGGTATTTTCACCGGCTGATCTCTTCCCAGGCGGTGCTGTACACCGAAATGGTTACCACTGGGGCGCTGATTCACGGGAATACTGAGCGCTTCCTGAAATACAACCCTCAGGAGCACCCCGTTGCGTTACAGTTGGGCGGCAGCAATCCTCAGGATCTGGCCCAATGCAGCAAAATGGCCGAAGACTATGGTTACGATGAGGTTAACCTGAACGTCGGCTGCCCGAGCGACCGGGTACAAAACAATATGATTGGCGCCTGTCTGATGGCCCACCCGGAACTGGTTGCTGAGTGTTTACATACGATGCAAAGCTCAGTTTCCGTGCCGGTCACGGTAAAACACCGCTTAGGGATCGATGATATGGACAGCTATGAACAGCTGCACCACTTCATTTCCACCGTTAAAATGTCAGGCTGCAAAACCTTCATTATCCATGCCCGAAAGGCCATTTTGCAGGGCCTGAGTCCGAAAGAAAATCGTGACATCCCCCCCCTGAAATACGAATGGGTATACCGGATCAAACAGGATTTTCCGGAACGGGAAATCCTGATTAACGGCGGCATAAAAACCCTTGAAGCCAGTCAGGAACATCTGCAGCACGTAGATGGCGTAATGCTGGGCCGGGAAGCTTATCAGAACCCGTATATAATGGCTGAAGCAGACCAAGTCTGTTATGGTCAAAGTTCGTCTGTACCAAGCCGTGCCGAGGTGCTGGAGCAGTTTTACCCGTACATTGAAGAACAGTTATCTCAGGGTGCTTATCTGGGTCATATGACCCGCCATATTCTCGGTTTATTTCATGGTCAGCGAGGCGGCCGCCAGTTCCGTCGCCATATCAGTGAAAACGCCCACCGCAGCGGTGCCGGCATAGAAGTACTTAAACAGGCAGCGGAATTTGTTAAGTAAGCGCGCCTCAGCACAATAAGAATGACAGGTAGTTATTAATATGCAAAACCAGCTGGATCAGTTGAAACAATTCACCACCATTGTCGCAGACACCGGCGATATCAAAGCGATTGAACAATTACAGCCGCAGGACGCAACAACCAACCCATCCCTGCTGCTCAAAGCCAGCCAGGATGAAAGTTATCGTCCGTTTATCCAGCAGGCAAGCCAGTGGGCATTGAGCCAGGGCGGCAGTTCAGCTGAACTGCTGGCAAATACCAGCGACAAACTGGCTGTTTTAGCCGGCTGTGAAATTCTGAAATATATTCCGGGCCGCATCTCAACAGAAGTGGACGCCCGCCTGTCTTTTGATACGCAGGCAACGGTTGATAAAGCCCGTAAGCTGATCGGGCTGTATAACGAAGCCGGCATCGCTAATGACCGGGTACTGATCAAGATCGCATCGACCTGGGAAGGTATTGAAGCAGCCCGCCAACTGGAAAAGGAAGGCATTAACTGTAACCTGACCTTACTGTTCGGCTTTGCTCAGGCAGTTGCCTGCGCCGATGCCGGGGCTTACCTTATTTCACCCTTCGTTGGCCGTATTCTGGACTGGTACAAAGCCAACAGCCCGGAAGGATCTGACCTGTCCGGGGCAAACGATCCGGGTGTCGTGTCTGTTAGCCGTATCTTTAATTACTACAAGCAGCACAGCTACAATACCGTTGTCATGGGCGCCAGCTTCCGCAACGCAGAAGAAATTCGTCAACTGGCCGGCTGTGACCGTCTGACCATCAGCCCAGCCCTGATCACTGAACTGGCCAATACCCAGTTACCGCTGGACCGTAAGCTGTTCGCAGAAAACCCGGTCAGTGCCGACGATCTGGCCGCCAACAGCGAAACCGTGTTCCGCTGGAACATGAATGAAGACGCCATGGCCACTGAGAAGCTCGCTGAGGGCATTCGTAATTTCACTAAGGACCAACTGACACTGGAAGCACAATTAAGCGCCCTGCTTAAATAAGCGCCTCTGAAGTCATACGATGAGGGCCCTTTGGTCCCTCATCCGTTTTTATTCTTCCCGCTCATCTTCTGCTGCTTTCCTGCACCGCTAACGCCACTGCCTCCCTGTTTTGTTGCACAGCTGTCAAACAGTTATAAGACACCGTAAAAGTGTCATAGCGAAGTCATAAATAGCGTCTATGCTGTATCAGAGCTTTAGCTGTATTAAGTTTTTGTGACAACCGACGATGAGACAGAGAAGGGGAACATCAGCATGTATCACAAGCAGCCGTCCCAACCGTTACAGCAGCATAAAATTACCGTGATTCCTTCGCGCAAGAATACCCGCAGTCTTCTGCTGAACAGCAGAGACACGCACTGCCCGCTGAATCAGAGCGATACAGAATTTGCCCGGGTAAGGCATGATGCGTATTTACTGAAAAATGAAATCTATCCCGGATAGGAAGAAAATCAGCTCCCCTTCAGAATGCGAACGCAGGGGGAGCTGTCAGAATGAATCAGGCTGTTAGCAAACGCGCCTGATTAATATCGATTTTTTGCACCGCAATCACCAACTGAGTCCGGTTTTCGATCTCGAGCTTACGGAGTATGTTCGACATATGTGATTTAATCGTGTGCTCAGTGAGCGACATCTGATGGGCAATCTGCTTGTTGCGTAAACCGCAGCGTACCAGGCTCAGAACGTTGTTTTCCTGTTCAGACAAACGGCGCAGCGCATAACCGATTCGGGTCTGCTGGCCACTGAGCTGATCAGGATCCGCACTTTCATCGTAGCGCCAGATCTGGCCTTCCAGCACGTTGCGGATCGCATTACCAAACTCTTCCATACCCGATGTCTTGGCAATCACTCCGTGAAAACCATTCAGTACCGCCCAGCGGGACACGACAATATCCAGATTATTGGTCATAATCAGAAAACGTGTATCCGTGTTACCGGCTGCTACCTTAAGCTGATTAAGGCTTTGCAATCCCGGTAACTGCGCATCAACGATAACCACGACAGTACCACTGGCTTTATTCAGACGGCTGGCCATCGCTTCAATACTGTTTACTTCAAACGTATCAACGATGATCCCGGCCTGCTCTAAAGCAAGGCCTAAACCAAGACGGAACAGCGGCGAGCGATCAGCAAGTATGATCTTCATATGGGCACCTATGATGATTGCGCCCGGATTCGGTGGCCGAGTTGAAGCACTGGCAGTCAGAATAATGCCTGGTAATAAACCCCGTTATTAATTCAGTAGGCTGCCAGCCCTCAATGCTTCAACTGTTTACCGCGCCCGGACTCTGACTTAACTCAGCTCGCGCGTTAAGCGTTCGCGTTCTTCGGTGGTGTACTGAACATAACCCACCGGAATTCTGTCTTCGAGCGCATCACGAATCTGCTGGGCTTCCTCACCGGAAAATGCACCACACAGCTCAATCAGCTGAACACCCTTAGTAAGCATCTCTTGTGCTACAAAGCAGGCCTGCCCGGCGTCCTGTACGCCAGCGATCGACATATTAAAGTTATCACTCGCCAGGTGCCCCTGATGCTTGAACATGTCCAAGTCTGCACTTTTAACGATGAAACCATATTTCTGTAAAGCCATTGCGACCCCCTTTGTTATTGTTTTCGACCAGTCATGTCTGAAGCTTTCAACTTAAAGTCAAATCAACAATTGCCAAACTACGACTCAGGATGACGCTATTAGAAACGTGTTTCAGACTTTAAGTTAGGGCCAAAAATTTTTAAAATTTAGAACCAGTAATATGATTAAATAAATCCTTTTAAAACATTAAGTTATAACCGACATAACGAAATATTAAGAACAAACAGACAAAATATTTTCAATCTAAGGTCAAAGACTGAAATCGTTTTTTTCCTATCCGGAAACAAAAACGCCGTTGCAGGTTCGCCCTTGCAACGACGTTTTCAGACACGTTTTAAGCCTTCACTGTTATTACAGGTTTTGCGCCTGCAGCACGGTAATTGCTATTACGTTTACCACATCTTTAGCACTGCAACCCCGGGAAAGGTCGTTAGCAGGCTTTTTCAAGCCCTGCAGCACCGGCCCGATCGCCTCGGCCTTACCGATACGCTCAGCAATCTTATAACCGATATTACCCGCTTCCAGGCTTGGGAAGACCAGTACGTTAGCCTGACCATTTACCTGAGAGTCTTTCACCTTTCGCTCAGCAATGGCCGGTACAATGGCGGCATCAAACTGCACTTCACCGTCCAGCTTAAGATCAGGCATCTGCTCACGGACCAGACGGGTCGCCTCAGCCACTTTATCCACCGCCGGATGGTTGGCACTGCCATGGGTAGAAAATGACAACATTGCGACCCGTGGCTCTTCACCCAGCATCGTCTGGGCACTGGCGGCTGCCGACATTGCGATCTGGGATAACTGTTGTGCATCCGGATCAATCACCAGACCGCAATCAGAAAACACAATTCCACCCTGCACATCGTGGTGCGGCTGAGACATCATCATCAAGAAGAAGCTGGACACCATAGAACTGCTTTCCGACATACCGATAATCTGAATGGCACCGCGCACGACGTCACCGGTAGTGTATACGGCACCGGCAACAGAACCGTCAGCATCCCCCAGGTGGACCATCATCTGCGCGTAATACAGCGGATCACGGATCAGCTCAGCAGCTTTCTCTTCGGTCATGCCCTTAGCTTTGCGCTTCTCAAACAGCGCCTGCGCATAACGGTCAGCGGCATCAGAGGTTTTAGGGTTCAGTACTGCAATGGATGTCAGATCCAGTGCATTGGCAACCGCCAGAGCCTTCACTTCATCAACATTGCCCAGCACAGTAACATCGGCAATACCCTGCGCAGTTGCACTGACTGCCGCTTCAAGAATACGCGGGTCATTACCCTCAGCCAGCACGATCGAACGCGGATCAGCACTCGCCCGTTGAAAAATTTTCTCTAATGCGGTCATAAAAAAGACTCCTTCTCGCCGACGTCCGCCAACCGCGGTATCTGCGCATAATCTGAATAAAAAACTGCTGTGAATATATCACCGGTAGATGCGCTATTCACAAAAGTCTTGAACAGGATGTGACAGCTGAAAAGCTGACAACCCGGAAAAAAAAACCGAAGGCCTGAGGCCTTCGGTTTGCTGTCGATAAAAACTAAGACTTATACGAAGTCTTTGTACTTATCCAGGTGACGGGTAGGCTTAGCCAGTGCGTCACGGCGGAACGGGTCGCCCAGTTCACGGGTACACATAATTTCGATTACGGTAGTAACACGCTCTTCCATCTGCTTACGGATAGCTTCTTTCAGAGCAGGACCTACGTCTTCCAGCTTGTCAACAACAACGCCTTCAGAACCCATAGCCTGTGCGATGCCTGCGAAGCTCTGGTTTTCCAGTTCGCCAGCAACGAAACGACGGTTGTAGAATTCAACCTGGTTCTTCTTCTCAGCACCCCACTGACGGTTGTGGAATACAACAGCAGTTACAGGGATATCTTCACGTACACAAGTCATGATTTCCATCATGGACATGCCCCATGCACCGTCACCGGCGTAAGATACAGCCGGACGCTCAGGCGCAGCAACTTTAGCACCCATGATAGTAGGCAGTGCGTAACCACAGTTACCGAAAGACATTGGCGCGAAGAAAGAACGTGGACGTTCGAAACGCAGGTAGCTGTTTGCAACAGAGTTGATGTTACCGATATCGGTAGACACCATTACGTCTGCAGGCATAGCTTCTTCCAGAGCACGCAGAACCTGACGTGGGTGCAGGTAGTTACCTTCTTCGTCAGCCTGTTCAGCGATCATGTCCAGAGAGTAATCATCTTTCTCGTGGATCCACTCAGTCAGCTCAGTTTCCCAAGATTCTTTCTCAGCAGCAACCAGCTTCAGACGCTCTTCTTTGTTGTCCAGACACTTAGGAGACTTGCCTTTCAGCAGGTCCATCAATGCGTTAGCAGTTGCTTTCGCGTCGCCGTGGATACCAACAGAGATCTTCTTAACCAGACCCAGCATCTTAGGGTTGCAGTCAACCTGGATGATCTTAGCGTCTTTTGGCCAGTAGTCCATGCCGTGCTGTGGCAGAGTACCGAATGGTCCCAGACGGGTACCCAGAGCCAGTACAACGTCAGCTTTAGAAATAACGCGCATCGCTGCTTTAGAACCCTGGTAACCCAGAGAACCCGTACCCAGACGGTGAGAAGCAGGGAAAGAGTCATTGTGCAGGTAGCTGCTTACAACTGGCATTTCCAGCTGTTCAGCGATGGCAATAGCCTGCTCGTAAGCGTCGCCCATTACAACACCGCCACCAGCAACCATTACTGGGAATTCAGCGTTAGCCAGCAGCTCAGCCGCTTCTTTCAGGGACTCAGGGCCACCTGCAGAACGCTCGATACGGATAGGCTGTGGAATTTCACAGTCGATGTCGCCGTAGAAGTTATCACGTGGGATGTTCAGCTGAGTAGGACCGTTTTCCAGCATCGCGCGGTCGAAGCAGCGAGCAGTCAGTTCAGCCATACGGGTGTTGTTTACAACACTTACCTGATACTTAGTGATAGTTTCGAAGAATGGCAGCTGTTCAGCTTCCTGGAAACCACCCAGACCCTGAGAGTTAGTACCGGTTTCTGGAGTGATACATACAACCGGAGAGTGAGCCCAGTATGCAGCAGCGATCGCAGTAACGAAGTTAGTAATACCAGGACCGTTCTGAGCGATACAAACACCGTGACGACCAGATACACGAGCGTAACCGTCAGCCATATGGCCAGCACCTTGCTCATGCACTACAGGGATCAAACGGATACCTGCCGGGGTGAAAATATCCATCGCATCCATAAATGCAGAACCCATGATACCAAAACAGTCAGTAACACCGTTGGCAACAAGGGTTTCTACAAATGCTTCACTAGGAGTCATACGAGCCATAATTAGAATTCCTTATTATATTAAAAGGCGTTAACCGGAATTAACGCCACATCAGTTAACAATTAAGCGCTGAAAGGCGAATATTCACGCCCTAACGCCACTGCGACTTCTTCACTGGTGATCTTACCAGCATGAACGTTGAGGCCGTTTGCCAGGTGCTTGTCCCGGCGAATGGCTTCCTGCCAGCCCAGATCCGCCAGTGCCACGATAAATGGCAAAGTGGCGTTGTTCAGAGCCAGAGTCGAGGTGCGGGCAACAGCGCCTGGCATATTTGCCACACAGTAATGCACCACATCATCGACAATATAAGTAGGATCCTGGTGAGTCGTTGCATGGGACGTTTCAAAACAACCACCCTGATCAATCGCAACATCCACAACCGCAGAACCCGGCTTCATACGGGACACCATTTCAGCTGTTACCAGCTTAGGCGCCGCCGCACCCGGAATCAGCACACCGCCGATTACCAGATCAGCAGACAACACATGCTCTTCAAGTGCTGCCTTGCTGGAATATACAGTTTGCACCGTGGTACCGAACTCAGACACAATCCGGCGCAACACATCAACAGAACGGTCCAGTACCACAACCTGGGCACCCATACCGACTGCCATACGGGCCGCGTTTGAACCAACAACGCCACCACCAATAATAGTCACTTTTGCCGGTTCTACACCTGGCACACCGCCAAGCAGTACACCCCGGCCCTGTTTAGACTTCTCCAGACAGGCTGCACCGGCCTGGATAGACATGCGTCCGGCCACTTCAGACATCGGCGCAAGTAACGGAAGACCACCGCGATCAGAGGTAACCGTTTCATAGGCAATACAGGTCGCCCCGCTGGCTTGCAAATCATCGGTCTGCTCCGGATCCGGGGCAAGATGAAGATAAGTAAAAAGTAACTGATCCGGGCGCAGCATTTTCCGTTCAACGGCCTGCGGCTCCTTCACTTTCACGATCATATCAGCACTGGCAAAAATCTCTTCAGGGCTGTTAGCAATGGTCGCACCGGCCGCGCGATAATCATCATCGCTAAAACCGATACCTGCACCGCCCTGCGTTTCTACCACGACCTGATGTCCGCGGCTGGTCAGCTCCTGCACACTGGCAGGTACCATACCAATGCGGTATTCGTGATTTTTAATCTCTTTCGGGACACCTATCAACATCGCACCACTCCTTCCGTTAGCTCTTTTTATTCATTACAAGGTAGTAGACTTTGCTCGTTCTGACTGAGCAGAAGTCTTTCTACCAGTACAGCTAAGATGTGATACAGATTAGGATTGACGGGCAAAACACAGTAGAACCAGATTTGAGCTACAAGTTGCGCCAGTATGGATCCAGCGAACAAAACCGGTAAAAAATCATAAGAATCAATAAATTAGAATAGAGCCAAAAAAGCAAAAACCGCTCATCCAGAGCGGTTTATTTTCACTTTACTCAACCATCGAATGGATCAGTTCAGCCAGTTTTTTAATTCCCGGCTCGATCTTGTCCGTCGAAATAGACGAATAAGCCAGCCGGAAATAATTCTTCGGCATCGGCTCCCGGAGGAAATGGATTGCACCGGACTCGATCAGAATCCCCTCCTCCATAGCCCGTTTCTGCAGCTCAAGGGTATCCAGCCCTTCCGGCCCCCTGACCCAGTAACAGGAACCACCAAACGTCGGCTGATCGTGAGACTCCGGCAAATATTCCGTTAACGCCTCATCCATCGCCCGCCAGCGGGTCTGATAGTTACGCATAATGTTCATGATCAGCGAGTCGTGATATCCCCGCTCAAGGAACAGCGCAACCGATCGCTGATTATTCGCCGCAGGATGGCGCACCATTAAGCGGCGTAAAGCCCGGGCCTCTTCAATAAACTCAGCCGGACCGACCATATAGCCCACCCGTAATCCCGGTGCCAGCGTCTTCGACAAACTGCCGATGTACAGCACCCGGTCATTCTTATCCAGGCTTTTCAGCGCCGGAATCGGGTTAGACTTAAAATTGGTTTCGCTTTCGTAATCGTCTTCAATGATGAGGAAATTATCTTCCTCAGCCCGCCTCAGTAACTCATATCGGCGTTCAATGGGCATGGTCACGGTTGTCGGACACTGGTGGCTCGGCGTTGTATACACCAGGTCACAGCCGGTCAGTTTTTCATCGACCTGCATGCCATCTTTATCCACCGGAATTGGGCGTACCTGCGATGGATTCAGGCTGGCAATATTCCGGATATCCACATAACCCGGATCCTCCAGACCAATGACACTCTCCTCATCCAGCAACAGTTTAGCCAGCATATATAATGCCTGCTGCGCCCCCACCGTTACCAGAATCTGATCCGCCGAGGCCCAGACACCTCTGCGGGGCAACAGCCGGGTACGGATCTGCTCAACCAGCAAAGGGTCATCATTATCAAACCGGTCTGCCGCCCAGTCACCGATCGCCGGTCCACTGACCGCATCACGGCAACACTCACGCCAGTTAACCGTCGGAAACAGCGACGTATCAAACTGCCCGTAGATAAACGGATAATCGTAACTTTGCCAGTCGCGGGGCTTAACAATATTACTCTGCTCACTGGGGCGCAGCTTGAAACGGCTCGCCCAGTCAATCTGAGTCGCCGGAATATCGACTTCCTGACGACCCGGAACATCAAGCTTAACCTGACCATTCAGAATGTCCGGATTCACATAATACCCGCTGCGCTCACGCGCCAGCAGATAACCGTCATCCAGCAAATGCTCGTAAGCCAGAACCACGGTATTACGTGCGACATTCAGCTGCTGTGCCAGTTTACGGCTGGATGGCAACGGCGAATCTACCGGTATATTACCGTTAAGTATCGCCGTCGCAATCTGCTCCCGTAGCTGCTGCTGTAAGCTGCCGCCTTTACCTGGAGTCAAATGAAAAAGCTGAAACATTCATCTTGCCTTATATTCGCCAATTACATGCACTTCTTTTGCTACCCGTCAGAAAGCCTTACCCCGACGGACCTGCACCGGAACGCCTGAGTAATATCTTTCCTGCCGGCCAGACAGTTTGGAGCACTTCTTGGTTGCTCTCCGGTCTGGTCGCTAAGATATTCTTTAATTTATATTTTTTGTAAAAACAGCGTATATGAGAAGCATAACACGCCTGACTCAGTTCGCTAAGACAGAGGCGGGGTTCTCAAGACAAAATACCAGTCCGGCGTAATCATCAGACACTTAGTAAACTGCAACTAAGGAATGAATAACCAAACCGGACTGGTATTTTCGGGATATGACCGCAAGGCTCAGAAGAGCCCTGCGGATAAGCTGAATTAAGCGTTTGGTGCTACTTCAGCCAGTGCGTTATCCAGTGCTTCAACAATTGCATCGATATCAGCCTGAGTGGCGATCAGCGCCGGGCTCATGCAGATAGTGTTGTTGAATTTACTGAAAGAACGGTTCGTACGGCCCATGATTACGCCATTTGCCATGCAGTGTGCACCGATAGCAGTCGATACGCTTTCATCAACAGGCTCTTTAGTTTCACGGTCTTTAACCATTTCGAAACCGCAGAACAGACCTTTACCGCGTACGTCACCGATAATGTCGTACTTGTCTTTCAGTTCATTCAGACGGCCCAGCAGGTATTCACCCTGAATCTTAACGTTATCCAGCAGGTTCTCATCTTCGATGATCTGCATGTTAACCAGTGCCGCAGCAGGACCTGCAGTACAGCCACCGAAAGTAGAAATGTCACGGAAGTAATCCATACGGCCATCTTCCGGATCTTTAAACATGTTGAATACTTCTTCCGTGGTGACGGTGCAGGAAATAGCCGCATAACCGGAAGCAACACCTTTCGCCATGGTAACCATGTCTGGCTTGATACCGTAGTGCTGGTAACCGAACCAGGTACCGGTACGGCCCAGGCCACATACTACCTCATCAATGTGCAGCAGGATGTCGTACTGCTTGCAGATTTCCTGAACGCGGTCCCAGTAACCTGCAGGTGGCTCAATCACACCACCACCGGCGGTGATTGGCTCCAGACACAGTGCGCCTACAGTTTCAGGACCCTCTTCCAGAATCACTTTTTCAATCTGGTTTGCAGCCCAGACACCGTAGTTTTCCAGATCAGCACCTTCCTGCGCACGGTATTCGCAGCAGTGTGGTACTTCAACGAAACCCGGCGTGAAAGGACCGTACTGGTTCTTACGCTCGAACTGACCAGTCGCACTCAGTGCAGTAATGGTTGTACCGTGGTAATCACGCTCACGGAACAGAATCTTGTGTTTCTTGCCGCCGTATTTACGTTCAGCGATCTGACGAACCATTTTGAAGCACTTCTCGTTCGCTTCAGAACCGGAGTTAGAATAATACACACGGCTCATACCCGGCATTTTATCCAACAGCTTCTCAGCGAACTGAGCAGCAGGAACGTTACCTGCAGTCTGCGCGAAGTAGTTCATAGTAACCAGCTGGTCACGGACAGCGTCAGCAATTTCTGTACGGCCATAGCCAACGTTTACAGTCCATACTGCACCGGAAACAGCGTCCAGGTATTCGTTACCCTTCGCGTCCCAAACGCGCATACCTTCGCCTTTAACGATCATCAGCGGATCGCTTTCTTCATAAGGCTTATGCTGTGACAAGTGGTGCCATACGTTCTTACGGTCTTTGCTTACTACTTCTTTGGCGTCAAATTCATTAGCATTAAAGGTCATGCTCACCTCCTCTGAGGAAACTCATTATTATTGTTTGTTTGCTGCAGTGCCGGATCAGACAAGCCAAAAAATAAGATTCAGGCCCGCCACGCAATCTGTAAAACTACCGCGTACAATGTGTCAAAGCACTCAAAACGACATCGCACAGTGCTTCTCTATACCCCATAAATTAATGGCACCACGGTAAAATCAGTTAGAACCAGATGCTGGAGCAATATGATGCCAGCAGTATTTATCAGCCTTCAACCTGCTGCTAACTGCCTTAAACAGCGCAAAACATGCCTCTAACAGACCGTCGTAAATAAGCAAAAATCCAGCTTACTTTACCCCTGGCTACCCACTAGCATACAAAAGATATCCGCCCCCGGCTGTCATGTTTTGTCGGTCAGCCATAGTAATTTACGACCTGAAGGTACTTTACAGACATCCCCTGACCGGAAAAACAATTGACCGCCCGACAGACCTTTGACATCCTCCGCTCTTCTAAAATACATACAAGGAAGTAGTCATGCCTCTCCCTCAACTGTCTGCAGCAAAAAACACCCCAAAAACACTGGCAACCTCTCTTATGGTCGCGACGGTACTCAGTGCTTCTGTCTTATCCGGATGTGCCACAGAAACCAAACGCACAATCGTCTCCGAGCCGGTTGCCACCTATCAGCCACCTTATCAGGGCGTTAAGACAACCCTCGCCGTTGGTCAGTTTGAAAACCGCTCTAATTACCTTCAGGGCATGTTCTCTTCAGAAGTTGACCGGTTAGGTAATCAGGCCAAAACCATCCTCAAAACTCACCTTCAGCAAACCAATCGCTACAAAGTCGTTGATCGCACGAACATGCAAAACATCGCCCAGGAAGCGGAAATCAGCGGCGTCAAACAACAGCTCAAAGGCGCCCGCTATGTCGTCACGGGAGACGTCACCGAATTCGGCCGCAAAGTGACCGGTGACCGCCAGCTGTTCGGCATTCTGGGATCAGCCAAAAAGCAAAGCGCCTACGCAAAAGTCTCACTTAACATCGTAGACGTGGTGACATCGGAAATCATCTATGCCGTTCAGGGTGCCGGCGAATATGAACTGAGCAACCGCGAAATCATCGGTTTTGGCGGCACCGCAGGCTACGATGCCACCCTTAACGGCAAAGTACTTAACCTGGCGATCACCGAAGCGGTCAATAACATGACCAGAGATCTGCAAAACGGCGTATGGACCGTTGAAGGGTAACAGGGACGTAAAGATGTACACACGCACACTTACCGTTCTTGCTGCTGCATTACTGGCGACCGGATGCGCCCCTAAAAACACCAGCCTCTATCACTGGGGCAACTACGAAGGTGTTGTTCATGATATGTATCTCAAACCGGGTGAGGCACCAGCACAAACCCAGATTGATAAAATCACCCGGGACATTCAGGAAAGTCAGGCGCAGGGAAAACGGGTTGCTCCGGGGCTGTATGCTCACCTGGGTATGATGTATGCCGCAGAAGGTCAGTCAGCACAGGCCCGGGAATCACTGCTCAAAGAAAAGCAGCTGTACCCTGAATCCACAGTACTGATCGATACACTGCTGAAAAACCAGCAAGGAAGCCACTAATGCTTAACCACGTTAAACTCGTTTTGCTGACGGTTGCTGCACTTATTCTGGCCGGCTGTAATCAGCAACAGGTTAAATACGACTACGCCGCGTTCGAAAACAGCCGCCCTAAATCGATATTGGTGATTCCGCCGGTCAACAACAGCATCGAAGTGAATGCGTCGTATATTTTCCTGTCGACCATCTCCCGGCCTCTGGCTGAGAAAGGCTATTACGTTTTCCCCGTCGCCGTTATTGAACAGTTCATGCGCAACAACGGCCTGCAGGACCCGGCCGAAATGAACAGCATCCCTCTGGATAAGATCAATGAACACATTGGCCCTGACGCCATTCTGTATGTCAGCATTGAAAACTGGGGGCAAAAATACGAAGTATTCGACTCCCGCACCATTGTGGATTCTAACTGGCGTCTGATCGATGCAAAAACCGGTCAGCAAATCTGGGACGGCACCGCCAAAGGGCAATACAGCTCTAATGACAACAACCAGAATGGCTTAATCGGCATGCTGGTCGGCGCGGTGATTAATCAGATTGCCGGTTCCGTATCAGATAACACACCGATGCTTTCGCAGCAGGTTAACCAGGGCACCGTCTTTAACAGCCATAACGGCCTGTTAAACGGACCTTATCTGAAACCTGACACTGACAGCTGATCCCGGCACAAATCAGATCATTCATCCAAAAGGGAAAGCCGCAGCTTTCCCTTTTTCATATCCGGTGCAGGTTTCACGAAACCGTTCAGTTCCCCCTCAGTACGCCTAATAACCCACTGTAAAATCAGCACATCCTGAAAGCGCCACAAAAAAACAACCCGAAACATTATTCAACTTATTGTTTTAACGGATATTTTCTGGCAATAAATCCCTCAGAAAAAGTTTGACACCGGGCCAATTACGGAGAAAATGCCTGCTTGAGCAGCAGGCGGAAACACTGCCGTTCAATACCTCGTTTATGTGCCACACTTCAGGTATTTGCAGAAAACTATGCCAACACCCTCTTCTAATTCCCAGGCTCCCAACGCCGCACCGGCTAACACCGAAAGCCGCTGGAGCACCGATAACAGTGCCGACCTGTATGGCGTGCGCAACTGGGGGGCCGGCTACTTTGATATCGCCGCCAACGGTGAAGCAGTGGTCACAGTCACTAACGGCAAACGAACCGAAGTTTCCCTGCTGGACATTGTTGAAGGCATGAAAGAACGCGGGCTGGAAATGCCAGCGGTACTACGCATCGAAAACGTGCTGGACCAGCGGATAAAAGAGCTTAACGAAGCCTTTTCCCGGGCCATTAAAGACGCTGATTATCAAAACGAATACCGCGGCGTTTTCCCGATCAAGGTTAACCAGCAATGCCACGTCATTGAAGAAATTGCCGACTTTGGCAGCCATTACCACCACGGGCTGGAAGCCGGCAGTAAAGCAGAGCTGATTATCGCCCTGTCACAGCTGAAAGACCACCGCAGCCTGATTATCTGTAACGGCTATAAAGACGCAGAATTCATCGAACTCGGCCTGTACGCCCGGCAGATGGGCATTCCCTGTTTCTTTGTACTGGAAACCCCTACCGAACTGCCCATTATTCTGGAGCGCAGTAAAGCCCTGAATATCGATCCACTGATTGGCGTGCGTATCAAATCCTCTGTAGTTGTTGAGGGTCACTGGAACGAAGACAGCGGTGACCGTTCCATCTTCGGTTTATCCACCGGCGGCCTGCTGGATGTGATTGATGAACTGAAAGCGGCTGACATGCTTCACTGCCTGCAGTTACTGCACTGCCACCTGGGCTCTCAGATACCGAACATCCGCAATATCCGCAGCGGCGTACTGGAAGCCTGCCGGTTTTATACCGGGCTGATTGCTGAAGGCGCCCCTATGGGCTATCTGGATCTGGGCGGCGGTCTGGCGGTGGATTACGAAGGTGCCCGCACCAACAGCACCCACAGCATGAACTATCAGTTGGATGAATACTGCGTCAACATCGTCGAAACCATTCGTGAAAGCCTCGATCCGCTGAATATCAGCCATCCGGTGATCGTCTCTGAATCCGGCCGTGCCACCGTTGCCTATTCATCCATGCTGCTGTTCAACATCCTGGATGTGCGCAACCACGAACCCTCACCGCTGCCGGCGCAGTTGCCGGAAGATGCCCACGAACTGCTGCATAACCTGTTTGCGGTTCTGCAGGCGGTGGATGTGCAGAAATTTCAGGAGTGCTACAACGACGCACTCTACTACCGGGACGAAGTCCGCGAACTGTTTCGCCGCGGCCAGACCGACTTGCGCGCCCGGGCGATGGCCGAAAACATCACCCTGGCCGTGCTGGAAAAAATCGCCAAACTGCTCAGCCAGGTAGACAGAGTACCGCCGGAGCTGGAAAAACTGCCTGAGTTGCTGTCCGACATCTACTACGGCAACTTCAGCCTGTTCCAGTCCCTGCCGGACATCTGGGCCATCGATCAGGTCTTCCCGATCATGCCGATTCACCGGCTGGACGAAAAGCCGACCCGGGAAGCCATACTGGCAGACATCACCTGTGACTGTGACGGTAAGATCGATAACTTCACCACCCCGGACGGCATCCGCAATACCCTGCCGTTACACCCTCTGCGGGAGGGCGAAGAATACTATCTGAGCATATTTCTGGTCGGCGCCTATCAGGAGACCCTCGGAGATTTGCATAACCTGTTTGGCGATACTAACGTTGTCAGCGTAAAGATAAACAGCGACGGCAGCTTCGACTTCGCCCGGGAATTTCAGGGCGATAGCATTGCCGACGTCCTCAGCTATGTTGAATACGACCCTAAACATATGCTCGAACAGTTCCGCCGCACCGCTGAGCAGGCAGTGCGGGATAAACGCATTAATGTTGCCCAGCGGCAGCAAATGCTAAAAGCGTTCCGGGAGAGCCTGCAGGGCTACACCTACTTCGAACGCGAACACCATTAACAACAGCCGGCCGACACAGCTGGCTGAACATTCATTGACAGTGCCGGACAGATCCCGGCGCAGAACGTCCGACAGGACTCACAATAAAGGATCATAAATATGTCAAAAGTCATGATCATTGGTGCCGGCGGCGTCGGCGGTGTTGTTGCTCAGAAATGCGCCCAGGTGGCAGAAATCTTTGACGACATCATTCTGGCCAGCCGTACCGAATCCAAGTGCATCGCCATTGCTGAACAGGTTAAAGAAAAAACCGGCCAGACCATCCGTACTGCTCAGGTTGATGCGGACAACGTACCGGAACTGGCAGCCCTGCTGAAAGCTGAGAAACCGGAACTGGTGATCAACGTTGCTTTGCCATATCAGGATCTGACCATTATGGACGCCTGTCTGGAAGCCGGCGTGCACTACATGGACACCGCTAACTACGAGCCACTGGATACCGCCAAGTTTGAATACAAGTGGCAGTGGGCCTATCAGGAACGCTTTGAAAAAGCCGGCCTGACTGCCCTGCTGGGCAGCGGCTTTGATCCGGGTGCCACCAACGTCTTCACCGCTTACGTTGCCAAGCATTACTTTGATGAAATCCACGAACTGGACATCATCGACGTCAACGGTGGCGACCACGGCTATCCGTTTGCCACCAACTTCAACCCGGAAATCAACATCCGTGAAGTTACCGCGGACTGCCGCCACTGGGAAAACGGCGAGTTCATCACCACACCGGCGATGTCGAAGAAAGCCAGCTTCACCTGCCCGGAAGACGTAGGGACGTACAACGTTTACCGTCTGTACCATGAAGAGCTGGAATCCCTGACCAAGCACTACCCAACTCTGAAGCGCGCCCAGTTCTGGATGAGCTTCGGCGACAGCTACCTGAAGCACCTTGAAGTGCTGGGTAACGTCGGCATGACAGGTATCGAGCCAATTGAATTCAACGGTCAGGAAATTGTACCGATTCAGCTGCTGGCACACCTGCTGCCGGATCCGTCCACGCTGGGTCCGCGGACTGTGGGCAGAACCTGCATCGGCGTTGTGGTTCGCGGCATCAAAGACGGTAAAGAAAAGATCGTCTACTGCTACAACACCTGCGACCACCAGAGCTGCTACCAGGAAGTAAACTCTCAGGCAGTTTCTTACACCACCGGTGTACCGGCCATGATCGGCGCCAAGCAAATGCTGGAAGGCAACTGGCTGAAACCGGGCGTATGGAACATCGAACAGTTTGATCCGGACGGTTTCATGGACGACATGAACAAGCACGGCCTGCCCTGGAAAGTGATCGAGCTGGACAACTTCAGCCTGGATCAGTAAAACAGCCATAACGTCAGACACTGAAACCGCCACGGCTCTGCCGCGGCGGTTTTTTCACAGCTGACCAACACAAACACCCGACACCGCCGGACACCCCTATGCAATTTACCGACTTCAGCAAACTGGACCTCAGCCGTCTGCCCTCCCCCAGCTTTGTTGTGGATCAGGCCGCCATCGAGCGCAACCTGACTATCCTGCGTGAGGTGGCTGACGCCAGCGGGGCTAAAATTCTGGCCGCCCTCAAAGCCTTCTCCATGTGGGAACTCGGCCCGCTGACCGCCCGGTATCTGGATGGCACCTGCGCCAGCGGCCTGCACGAAGCCCGGCTGGGCCATGAAGAATATCAGGCCGAAGGCCGGCCCAATGAAGTTCATGTTTACAGCGCTGCTTACAGTGAAGCCGATGTAAAAGAACTGCTCACCTTTGTCGATCATATGGTGTTTAACAGCACCGGCCAGTGGCAACGGTTTCAGCCCCTGATTCAGGCAGCACTGGCAGAACGCCCGGACATTCAGTTCGGCCTCCGCATCAACCCACAACACTCTGAAGGCAGCGTTCCCTTATATGACCCCTGCGCGCCCGGCTCCCGGCTGGGCATTGTTGGCGACCAGCTGGACGCCGCATTAGCCGCCACCCCTGAGTTGCTCAACAACATCAGCGGCCTGCATTTTCACACTCTGTGCGAACAGGGCTTTGAACCGCTGGCCCGAACACTGGATGCCGTCGAAGCACGTTTTGGCGACCTGCTACATAACATGCAGTGGATCAATTTTGGCGGCGGTCATCACATCACTGCACCGGGCTATAACACCGAAGCACTGATCAGCCGCATTAAAGCCTTTGCAGCCAAATACGACGTACAGGTTTATCTGGAACCCGGTGAAGCGGTTGCCATCGGCACCGGCGTGCTGTGCTGTGAAGTACTGGACATCATTCACAATCAGGTTGATCAGGCCCTGCTGGACACCTCAGCCACCTGTCACATGCCCGACACCCTGGAAATGCCCTACCGCCCGGATATCATGCATGCCGGCGAAAGCGGTGAAAAAGCCCACACCTACCGGCTGGGCGGTTTAACCTGTCTGGCCGGCGACATCATCAACGACTACAGCTTCGACGCCCCTCTGGAAGTGGGCCAGCGACTGCTGTTTGAAGATATGTCACACTACACCATGGTCAAAACCAGCACCTTTAACGGCACCAAACTGCCGGCACTGGTCCTGTGGAATTCTGAAACAGACGAACTGAAAACCGTGAAAACATTCGGCTATCAGGACTTCAGGCAACGCTTATCCTGATCCTGCAGACGCATAAGAGATAACTGACATGAGCTACAACCCAGAAGATTATCCGATATTCCTCGGATCAGAAATCGAGCAACCTGATCCTCAGCAGGCAGCCTTTCACGTATTGCCGGTACCCTATGAAAAAACCGTCTCCTACGGGGGCGGCACCAACGAAGGCCCGTCGGCAATCCTGAAAGCCTCCTGGCAACTGGAGGAATGGGACGGTAAAAGCAAACCCTGCGGCGAAGGCATCTATACCTGCGAGCCGGTAGACTGCACAGTGGCGCCTGATCAGGTGATCGACAACATCGCCGCCGCCACGAAGAAGATTGTCGAAAATGGTGCCATGCCGGTGGTCTTCGGTGGCGAACACACCGTCACCTACGGGGTAGTGAAAGGCCTGCGCGAAGCCGGCTACGACAACTTTGGCATCGTCCAGATAGACGCCCACGCCGACCTGCGCGAAGCCTACGAAGGTGATCCGCTGAGCCACGCATCCGTGATGAAACGGGCCGTGGACATGGGTATCCCCCTGTATCAGTTAGGTATCCGTGCTTACTGTGAAGAAGAAATGCACATTCGCGAACAGCACGGCGTCTACTTTCAGGACGGTGATGAGCTGGTACCGCAAAATATCCAGAGCATCGAACTGCCGGAAGACTTCCCCGAGCAAGTATTCTTCACGCTGGACATCGACGGCATGGACCCCTCCGTATTCCCGTCAACCGGCACACCGGTCCCCGGCGGGCTGGGCTGGTACCAGACCCTAAACCTGTTCGAATCTGTCGCCAAGCAGCGCAAAATCATCGGCTTTGACATCATGGAATTTGCCCCGATTGAAGGCTTCCATGCATACGACTTTGCCGCGTCTCTGCTGACTTACAAAATGATGGGCATTGTGCAGCGTAATCGCTAACTCCTGCTCAACCGGATCCCGAATATAAAAAGCCGCTCAGAACAGCGGCTTTTTTATACCCGAAAACACACTTACTCCTGTCCCTTCCTAAACTCATCCGGCGTCATACCCATCAGTTTACGAAACATCACAATAAAGGCTGATGCACTGCTGTAACCCAGATCAAAGGCAATGGTTTCGACGGTTTGCCCGGCCGCCAGCAAGGGTAACGCCGCCATGGTGCGTAGCCGCTGCCGCCACTCGGTAAAGGTCATGCCCAGCTCCTGTTTACAGCGGCGGATCAGTGTACGTTCGGTGGTATTGGCCCACTTTGCCAAATCTGCCAGTGAGCGGTTATCCCCCGGGCAGGCTTCTAACTGATTCAGCACCTTGCGCAGCAACGGATCATGCGTATCCGGCAGGTAACTGCCGGCACATTCTGCCCGGGCCAGTTGATCCCGCAACACCAGCAGTAAGCGCTCATCCTCGGCGGACAGCGGTAACCCCTGAAAGTTATCCCGCAAATATTCCAGTACAGAACGCACCATCGGCGATACGGCTAATGCACAGGGCACCTTTGGCAGCCCCTCCAGAAACGGTTCACTCAGATACACTGAACAGTAGAGCGTAGCATCGCGGTTTTGCCCCCGGTGTACCGTATGCGGTGGCAACCAGACCCCGTACGGCGGCGGTGCCATATAATGGCCATCTGCCAGCTTCACCTCCATCACACCGCAGAAGGAATAAACAAACTCCCCCCAGGTATGGCTGTGCTCCGGGTAGCTGGAATCCGCCAGCATATTCTCAGCCCGGTAAAACAGCGGTGCCGGCAACGCATCCGGAAACGGCGTTGCATAAACATGGGTACTGCCCACTTCATCCACGGGCGCTCTCCTTCACTGAAAAAATGAACCACTGACATATATACAGGATAAAATGTCACTATTTCACTATATCAATAATAAATTCCAGACCGATAATCAACATCCATGTTACACCGAGTCTGGAAACGCTTATGAACACCCGCCTGCCCGTTGATGGCCGCGCCATCGGCCTGATGATGCTCCTGTGTATGACCTGGGGGATGCAACAGGTATCGATCAAACTGGCCGCTGATGATATCGCCGCCGTGCTGCAGATCTGTCTGCGCTCAGGCATCGCAGCCGTCTTACTCGGCCTGTTCATGCTCTGGCGTAAAGAACGGATGAACATCGCTGACACCTGGAAACCGGGGCTGCTGGCCGGCTTTCTGTTCTCATCAGAATTCTTTCTGGTGGGTGAAGGGCTGCGGTACACAACCGCTTCACATATCTCCGTATTCCTCTACAGCGCACCGGTTTTTGCGGCACTGGGGCTGCACATAAAGCTGCCGGCAGAACGGCTCAGCCTGCTGCAGTGGGCCGGTATCCTGCTGGCCTTCTCAGGCATCGCGGTTACCTTTCTGGGCCGTGAAGCCGCCACCGATACCGCCACCGCCGATATGATCATCGGTGATATGTACGGGTTGATGGCCGGCTTCTGCTGGGGCATGACCACTGTACTGATCCGCTGCTCGACGCTGTCTTCAACACCCGCCAGCCAGACACTCATGTATCAGTTGCTGGTCTGTTTTGTGCTGCTGCTCGGCGCGACACTCATCTCCGGCCGGACCGATATCCAGTGGAGCGACATCGCCATCGGCAGCCTGGTCTTTCAGGGTATAATCGTGTGCTTTATCAGCTTCCTGGTCTGGTTCTGGCTGCTGAAAGAATATGTCGCATCGCAGTTAGGTGTGTTCTCTTTCATGACCCCCATGTTTGGCATTGTTTTTGGTGTTGTCGTGCTCGGGGAAAAACTGGAACAAAGCTTTATCTCCGGTGCGATACTGGTCATGAGCGGTATCGTTCTGGTAAGCGGACAAAGCCTGATACAGAAATATCTTAACAACCGGCGTAATCCGGAAATTTCGTCAACTGAATAGGCTTTTTCAAACGCTTTTTTGAACAGCGAATATCCGGCGAAAGTGCTTAATTTATATTACATTAAGCACTTTCCCTTCCCGAAACCGCCATACACCCTTGCCTCAGCCGCCCTGAAAATTATTCATAAATCCCAGCACATCAAGAATGTGCTCCTCCCACCCATCTAAACTTTAAACAGCCTTCAGCCACTCTTTACAGGCACAGAACCACCCGCCGAACATCAGTATTGGCTTACTTGGGAGGGAATACCATGGTCATTGCCAAACCGATTTACGAACCACTGCCCTTTGCTTACCTGCTGATAGCAGCGGGCCTTGTTTACTGGCTTGATAACCCCTTTGCGCTGGCATCTGCGGTTTTATTTTATTGCGCCGGTGCGATCATCTGGGTGCAAAGGTCAGTGTTTCGGCGTGATCAGCGCATCATCGCACGGAACGGTCGCAGTCATATCAAAACCCGGCCGGACCATGCAATGATCAACCTGCCCGAATCAGCCTATGAAATGCTGCCGTTTATCTACATAGGAACAGGTTTACTGATTTTTTACCTCCAGCCCGGAAGGCTGGGGTTATTGCTTGCCGTGCTGTGCTGCTTCGCCGGCAGCCTGACACTGGCCATGCGCTCAACGAACCGGCACCGGCACTGATTCAGCCACACGGACAGCATTTTAACGATACACAAGTCCTACCCCCTGCGTGCACGTAGACATGTAATGGTCCGACATGCGTCGGGCAGGCACCTTAATCGCCATACTCACCCTGCTCAAACTAACGCCTGCCCCCCAATCAGCTTAAGTATTCCTTACCTCAGTTGGTAACAGAAGATAACAAGGGTAGCCGGTAATGCGCTGCAAACGCCTTCAGCCCTGCCGGCGTAAACGCCACCGCCCGGGAATCGGCTATCCGGTGCGCCCAGCCCCGGTTAAACACATCCAGTAATAGCCACTGCCCCAGCGACCCGGCCAGATGATTGCGCCGCTCACTACAGTAAAAAATCAGTTTTAAATACATCAATAAAATAAAATACTTTTTCCATCAACCAGTAAATAACATTGCATTTAAAACCATGTTTTCCTCAAACAACAAAATCAACTCAAATTATAAATACATCTAATTTATTAACAGCAAAAAATAAACAAAAAAACACGAAACACCCAGAACCACACATTAAAAAATATGTAGCGCAAATGAAGCACATAGTATAAAATGCAGCATATTTTTTGTACGCCACAAACCTGCAATCTTATTACAAAATAAGACTGACACATAGTTTACTTATAAAATATACAGTATAGGTTTTACTTTGAACTTTAGAAGCGATATCAATGGCCTTAGAGCTATAGCGGTTATCTCAGTTGTATTATTTCACTTTGGCTTTGATTTTTTTCAAGGTGGGTTTGCTGGGGTTGATATATTCTTTGTAATCTCCGGTTACTTAATGACTGGAATAATTATTAATGGATTAGAGGATAACCGCTTTACTCTTATTAATTTTTATCACTCCAGAGCTAAAAGAATAATACCTCCTTTAGTCGTTTTAAGTTTGGTAATTTTACCTATAGGTTACTATTTTTTAATTAGACCTGAAGATTTCACCTCACTTTCTAAACATGTTTATAGCAGCTTAGGATTTTTCTCAAATCATATTTATCTTTCAGAGTCAGGATATTTTGATGTAGCTCCGCAAGATAAGTGGCTACTGCATACCTGGTCTTTATCTGTTGAATGGCAGTTTTATATGATTTATCCAATACTGCTAATATTATTATACAAAACCACCAGCATTAACAAAATAAAGATAACTCTGGGTATACTATTTGCTTTATCATTTATCCTGAGTGTTATAGCAACAACAAACTGGCCAACACATTCTTATTACCTTCTACCTACCCGTGCATGGGAAATGATACTAGGAGCCCTGGCATTCCTCTATCCAATACAACTAAACAAAAATTCAAAACTCGCGTTTGAAACCACTGGTTTGGCACTGATCTTACTAAGCATCACTTTAATATCCAGTGATACTCCATGGCCTGGCTATATGGCAGGACTCCCTGTCATAGGTACCTACTTAATAATTGTTGCTAACCGTCAGAATAGCCTTATTACAAATAACATCGTGATGCGCCCAATTGGAAAGTGGTCATACTCTATTTATTTGTGGCACTGGCCGATTGTTTCTTTATCCTATTTTATTGGGGTTAACAATAACCCAACATATAAAGTTCCTTTAATACTTCTGTCACTTCTATTAGGTTATATTTCCTATAAGCTCATAGAGCAAAGGTTAAGCTTAAAAAACACCGCCTTTATTTTGCTTGCAACTTTTTCATCAAGCCTATTAATATATAACTATTCTCCTGAGCCCAACAGACACCAGTACCTTGAAGATATTGTCACGTCTATAAAAACCAAAAAATATCAATGTTTTGATGAGATAGGCAAGCATGCCGATAATCACGTTGCATGCCAATTAACGACTGGGAATAAAAGGTTGATGGCGCTTGGTGATTCTCATATGAATTCATCATTACCTGTTATCGAAAAGATTGCTAAAGAATCCGACTATGAACTTTTCTATGCGGGATTTAGTGGATGCCCACCGTTGATAGGTGCATATCCGGTAAGAAGTGATCAGGATAAAAAGAACTGTAAAATACTAAATGAAAAAGCGATAAACTTTGCCGTAGAAAACAACATTGACACAGTATTTCTTGCTGCACGATGGACATACTATACTATTGGGGATTATAACAGAGGTTACTTCCAGTTTTTGCGTAAAACTGATGATATAACTACCAGAAAAAATAGACAGTCCTCTGCACAAGCATTAGAGCACGGGTTAGAGACAACTTTAACAGAGTATAAAAACAAAGGGATCAAGGTATTAATTTTACTGCAAGTTCCTATGCAAACTAAAGGTCCAGATAAAGCATATTCAAGCTCACTATCAATGAGTAATAAAATCGATATTGATTTACTGAATAAAAACTCAGTTAGCAAAGAACTGCATAACGCCCTTCAGAAAGAAACAAACACAATAATTAAAAATGTAAGCAGAAACTTTAATAATGTGACATTGATAGACCCAACTGATATCTACTGTGGTAGTGAGCAGTGTCTAATCGGCGATAAAAATAATTCTTTTTACTCTGACGATGATCATCTTTCCGTCATTGGATCTTACAAACTACAATCCATGCTGGAAAAAAACTTAGCTATTAATAAGTAACAATATTACTGGCACAATATTAGTTAGATAGCAGAGGTTTCAATATCCAGTGCTAAACGGGCTGTACACTCTACGTTACAGCCCTTTTATTTCAGGATCTCACCTCTGATAACCCTGATATTCCTGCCCCCAATCAGCTTAAGTATTCCTTACCTCAGTTGGTAACAGAAGATAACAAGGGTAGCCGGTAATGCGCTGCAAACGCCTTCAGCCCTGCCGGCGTAAACGCCACCGCCCGGGAATCGGCTATCCGGTGCGCCCAGCCCCGGTTAAACACATCCAGTAATAGCCACTGTCCCAGCGACCCGGCCAGATGATTGCGCCGCTCACTCCAGTCCAGACAGGACTTACACAGCGGCCGCCGTCCCTTAAACTGCGAAAAATCCACACCGGCAGCTAAAAACCACTGTTTGCCCTCCGGGGTCAGTATCGTCTCCTCTCCCTGATCAAGAATAAGCCCCTGTTCTGCCAGCGCATCATACACAGCAACACCATACTCACCGGCCAGATGGTCATAACACACCCGGGCCCGGCGCAACGCGGGATCAGCAGGGCCGGTCACCGCCGGCGAAACAGAGGCGGCAAGGTTCAGTAAATTCTCAATCACCCCGGCTACCTGACCGTTGCGTAACTGAAAGTACTTATGCCGGCCCTGTTTGCGTACCACAATCAGACTGGCTGCAGATAACTTCGCCAAATGGCTACTGGCGGTTTGCGGCATAATATCCGCTTCCAGCGCCAGCTCGGTTGCCGTTAAAGCACGTCCCCCCATCAGGGCCGTCAGCATTTTACTGCGGGCACTGTCACCAATCAGACCTGCTATCTGTGATATATCCGGCTGCACCGTCAACCTCCCTCATTCAACATGCGTCTTAGTGTACCCCAGAAAATACCCGTACAGTTCGACGCCCGTCGAAGCACGCAAATACCAGCGACTTAGTATACCGGCTGAACCAACCATATTACCCAGGGAGCCAGCCAGAATGACCATTACCTGCTTCATTGAATACCGGATTGATCCGGCCAAACTATCTGAATTCCGGCAATATGCCGAAAACTGGGGACGCATTATTCCCGACTGCGGCGGCCAGTTACTGGGCTATTTTCTCCCCCACGAAGGCACCAATAACCGGGCCTTTGGCCTGATCAGTTTCGCCAGTCTGGCCGATTACGAAAGTTATCGCCAGCGCCTGAAAACCGACCCGGCCGGCGGTGAAAACTTTCAGTTTGCCCAGCGCGGAGAATTCATTCTGGAAGAACGGCGCAGCTTTCTGAAAGCCGTGCCCAGAACCTACTTTCCAGATATGAATTTTGCAGAAACCGGCTATGTAAAACAAACCGCACCGGCCAACAAAACCGACACTGAGGAGCAAATCTGATGATCGCTGTTATTTTTGAAGCCACGCCCAAATCCTGCGGCAAGCAAGCCTATCTGGACATCGCGGCTGAACTGAAGACCCACCTGGCAAGCGTGCCGGGCTTTATCTCAATTGAGCGCTTTCAGAGCCTGAATGATCCGGAAAAAGTACTTTCTCTTTCCTTCTGGGAAGATGAAGCCGCTGTCGCCCGGTGGCGTAGAGATATGCACCATCAGGATGCCCAGCACCAGGGCCGTCACCACCTGTTTGCCGACTACCGCCTGCGGGTCGCAAACGTCCTGCGGGACTACGGCATGAATGACCGTCAGCAGGCCCCGCAGGAATAATCAGGCCCGGCTGACAGCACAACCTTACATCTGTGTTCAGCCGCAACAGCTGAATACAGACCTACCTTCTTATTTCCAGCCTGAGTCATCCCAGTCAAACACCCTCATCCTCAAATTGGGACCTGGCCCAACCTTCAAACGTTAGTATTAATATACACTCAATAATGAAAGACATTAGGTTTACTCAAACACAGACGCGTTAACCCCTTAATACCTAAAGTTAATCAACGGGAAGATTCATGCCACTCAAGATACGCTCAGCCATGTTCAGTTTAGCAATCTCACTGCCCGCGCAGGCAGACACATTGCGGTTACTGAACTGGGATGACTATCTCAGCGAGCACGTACTCACTCAGTGGCAGGCCTCAGGCCACGACATCGAATCGGTACTGATAGATAACGATGAAACCCGGGACGCCGTCCTGCTAAACTCAGCAGACAATCTGATTGATCTGGCAGTCATTGACGAAACTGTCAGCAAGCAGTTTGGCAACGAAGGCCGGTTAGTTGAAGTCAGCGAAGCCAATGTGCCCTCCCTCGCACACGTCGAGCCATTCTGGCGGGAACGCTGCGGCAACTATGCGGTACCCTACCTCTGGGGCACACTGGGCATTGCTTACCGTGCCGATAAAGTTACCCCAGCGCCCACCTCCTGGCACGACCTTCTACAACCCGATGACGCCCTCAAAGGTCATATAGGCATGATGGATGATCACGTTGACATGCTGGCACCCGCGCTGTTTGCCAACGGCCATTCACTCAACAGTGAAAACGAAGCCGAGCTGAAGCAGGCATTTGCCACCCTCAGACAACAGGCCCCGCACATCCTGACCTACGAATACCCGATCACTTATCTGGGCAACAGCCCAAACGCCGGTCAGTTACATATGGCCATGGTCTACGGCGGTGATCAGTACAGCATGAACCTTAAAACCGGCCCGAAAATCCAGTGGAAATATGTTGTTCCAGAAGAAGGGACCATCCTGTGGGTAGACTGCATTGCCGTTACGACAAGCTCAGACAATCAGGTACTGGCACTGGAATTTCTGGACTTTATCAACCGCCCGGCCATCGCGGCGCAAAGTGCGGAAGACCTCTACTTCGCCACACCCAATGCCGCGGCAAAACCTTTACTGAGTGACGCGTTCCGGCAAAATTCCGAAGTCTTTCCGGCCGATGATATTATCCGCCGCAGCCAGCTCTACCGGGAACTGAGCCGCGACAATGTTCAACTGCGCCTGCGCATCACCAACGCTGTGATAAATATCTATGAATCTCGGAAAACGCACTAGTTTACTGATCCTGCCGGTGATCATCATCAGCTACACAATGATCGCCTGGATAATCTACGAACGGGAATCAAGGTCGTTACAGGCACTTGAAAAAAACCGCCTGGAACAGCGTGCCAGCCTGATCGGCTTTACCTTTAACGCCTATAACAACTTTCTCGATACTTACCTGACATCGTTAACCGAAGGGAACGTACTGGCCGCTTACCTGCGCAACACCAACAATGTCTACCGGGAAAAAATGCTCACTGGCCATCTGGAGGCTGCCATCAGCCGGGGCCGGCAGGGGCGGCAAACCTTTGCATCGCTGAGTATTTTCGACAGCAACAATGCCCTTAAACTCTACATCGAAAACAGCACTGACCCTTTTGCAACCATCCGGCCAGAACAAATCCGCATCGCCACCGAAATGGTCAATCAAAAACTGCGTAAAAAATGGGAACACACAACCTCCGACAACGGCCAGTCAGCCATCCGCCAGGGCACTGCCATCGATGCAAAAACCCTGCTGACCCCCACCCTGTTACAAGCCGAAAGCACTTACCGCATCATCGTCACCGCACGGCCGGATAAATTCGATGATCTGCTGAAAACAACACAAACAGAATATCAGGCTAAACTGCGCTATTTCGGTATCGACAACCCACTGGAAACACCGCCGCAGGGGCTGAGCGCCACGGTAAAACTGTCACAGAATTACTCCTTGCTGATCCAGCCTTCTGAAACATATCTGGCCTCTCTGCTCAGCCAGCTACAGATACGCCTGCTAGCCAGCATGGCCGCCGGGGTACTGATAACATTCATCCTGTTGCAGCTGCTGATACGCCGCTATATTACTAACCCCATCGTCCGCCTGGATGAACAGCTCACCGACGTTATCGCCCGCAAAAAAGACAACATTGACTTCCCCTACGCCGAAGACGAAGTGGGCCGGCTGGGCCGCAAATTCCACGACCTCTACGAAAAACTTAATCAGGCATTTCAGGAAAGCTTCCTGCAGGCCCGGATCGACGCCCTTACCCAGCTCCCTAACCGGGTTGGGTTTCACGAAGCTGCGGAAAAACTGCTGCTCGATGCTGAAAAACACCAACAGCAATTCAGCATTATTTACATCGACATCGACAACTTTAAATTCGTTAACGATAAATACGGCCATGAAATCGGTGATGAACTGCTCAAAGCCATCGCAGCCAAGTTTAACCATCTGATCACCATCGCCCTGAAACGGGATGATATGCCCTTTGTATACCGGCTCTCCGGTGATGAATTCATCATCATACTGCCCGAATACGACAGCAACAGCGCCAGCCAGATCTGCAATAAAATCCTCAAACTGTTTACCAACGGATTCAACTTCGAACGGGGGCACTTTGCTGTCACAGCCAGCCTTGGGCTGGCCAGTTTTCCACAGGACGGCAGCAGCATCACCCAGCTGATTTCCAACGCAGACCTGGCCATGTATCAGGCGAAAAATACCGGTAAAAACCGGCTGGCCCACTACTCCAATGAACTGGCCAAAAACGATCGGCAACTGAAAGAAATCGAATTTCTGCTGAAAGAAATTAACCCGCATGAAGAACTCTCCCTGAACTACATGCCGGTGATTGATCATGCCGACAATGTCAAAGGGTGTGAAGCCCTGCTGCGCTGGCACTCGCCCCAGATCGGCCCGGTATCCCCGGCAGTGTTCATCCCTATCGCAGAAGAAACCGGCGTTTTCGAAATGATCGACCTGTGGGTCATCGAACAGAGCTTTAAGGATTACCCACAACTGCAAAATATTCTGGGGGAAGCGTTACAGGTATCGATTAACATCTCCTCGGCTGAAGTGCATTCCGATAACTTCATCCATAAACTCAAAGCCCTGTGTCATCAGTACAGCATCACCCCCGGCAACTTCATTCTTGAGATTACCGAAACCTTCGCCATGGAACAAAGCTCCAAGGCCATCCAGTGGCTGGAACGACTCCGCCTGCTGGGGTTCAAAATTGCCATCGACGACTTCGGCACCGGCTACACCAGTCTGATGCAGATGGTGGACTACCCGGTAGATATCATTAAATTCGACAAACAACTGGTCGAGCGCATCACCCAGACAGAACGCCGCCATCTGGCAAAAGCACTGATCGATCTCTGCCATATACAGAGCATACAGGTGGTCGCAGAAGGCATTGAAACCAGCGAACAAAGCCGTTGCCTGTGGCAGGCAGACTGCGACATACAGCAAGGCTTTCTTATTGCCAAACCCATGCCCATCGGCACCCTGAAAAACTGGCTGGAAGAGCACAGCTATCTGGAACGGGTGGTATAAAACCTGAGAAAGTCACCCAGCCGGAGTGAGAAAGAATCGCCCGGCTGCAAGCTTCAACACCTGACCGGCAATTTAACGGTAATCACAACTGACAATTCTGCAGCAGACGGCGCTGCGCCTGGCTATTTGCCGCACGGGCCTGCAGTGCTTCATCGATAAGAATCGCCGCCATTTTAGACTCAGTACGGTCTTCCTTTTCCCGTAACAGCGTCAGACGTCTGTAGGTCGCCGCCGGGATAACTGTCTGAACCCGATGACTTTTTCCGGTGGTGTTCGTTGCTTCCATTGATATAATCCCTTATCAAGTATGTGGTAGTAACGTGTGGTAAGGTAACTATAGGTATAAATATTACACCATGTCAACAAATCCAGTAGAAATATCACACCTGAGATTACGTGAGGAATTGGAAAGCCAGGGTTTTACCATGGCTGCCGCATCACGGGAAATGGGTGAAAAAAGCCCACAAAGGCTCAAGGATGTAGTCAGCGGCAGACAAAAACTCCCTGCTGATATGCTGGCAGCTGCCGCAGCGTTAGGAGTAGATATAATCTACGTACTCACCGGCAAACACAGAATCACCACCGACGCCCTTTCTGAAGACGAACAAACCCTGATCCGATACTACCGCTCACTGAAAGAAAGCGATCAACAGGCGATCTATCAGGTCAGCGAAACCATGGCAGCTTACCGGCTGAATCAAAATTCAGAGTGATCAGAAGATCTAAGCCTCCCTCCCCTCATCACTCATGGCACATTGCCTCATTACGTCCCAACACCAGCGCTTCACAATAAACTGCCTGTTTGAATTATAAAGCCTTTACGATTAACCTCAGATCACACATGAAACTCAGGGAAGGAGTAACCATGAACGTACAGACATTAAAAGAACGCGCCCTGCAAAATGAAGATGTTCGTAATGAATATGATGCATTAGAAAGCGAATTTTCTCTTATCAATCAATTGTTTGAAATGCGTAAAGCCGCAGGCTTAACTCAGGAGCAGGTAGCGGCAGTAATGCATACTAAAAAAAGTAACATTAGTCGTTTAGAAAAAGGTGGCGTTGCACCTAAGATTGATACGCTTAAACGTTATGCTGATGCCTGCGGCTATGACCTTAACCTTACTTTTCAGGCCCGGTCAGCAAGCTAAAAACTTACAGAATTTAATTTTCTTCCACCCTGTAAATGATCCTATGCGAAAGAGGCACCGCACATAATCGCACGATGACCCAGACTCTCTTGCAGAAGAATATTCTTGCCGTTCATCATATAGCGACAGGAAAAGAGTGACGCAGTAGCGTTGATGACTGACCTTGGTGAAGTTCAAACCGGTTGTAATCAGCGCTCTGTAAAGGACTGGCAGTGCAAAACCAAACAGCTTAACCCTCAACAATCTAATTCAGAGTAACCCTCTTCCATTGCTAATAAATCTAGCTTGATATGACTAAATTTATAATCACCAAGACCAGTTGGGTGATATGTCATATATTCTGGATAGTGGTTTGTATAATACTCAACCAGCTTTTTTTCTGGATTATTTATAACAACAGACTCTCTTCCGGTTAATCCGGCATAGTTCATGCCGCATGTGAGAGAAATATTGAAGATATACCCTGTTAATGAGTTGTTTAATCCACCTTCAATGAAATCTATCCTGGTTTTGGATTTTTTCTTTGAAGTCTTTCCCAATGCCAATCCACATAGCTCATCGTCATACCAAACCGATAGCTCAAATCTTCTTGGCATTTTTCTGTAACGTTCAGATAAACGAAGCCAATCAAAATCCCAGTTTTTGGTCTTTTCTGCTATCGTTCGATAATTTATTGGGGCTAGAGATATTCTGCTTGTATCTATGTCATCGCTGACAATTCCCTTAAGATCCTCTGTCGTTAGTACGTAAGATTCATTTCTTAAGGCTTGATATGCTTTGCTGACAAAATGGTATCCATACCCAGGTTTATCCTTTTTAACCAAGCAACAATATCCTTATATAGTTGTCAGTATTGGAGCAGAAGTACGGGCTATCTCCCTCGTACTTAAAGAGAAGAATGGGAACGAGGCTCGTTTTCCATCTTTTGTATTGGATTTTTCTTAATGAAGTTTCTAATTGCTTTCATCCTCTTTGCAGAATGATTGCTACGTGTATTCAATGCCTCTAACAACTCATCTTTATGCTTTTTCTCATAAGACTTTTTGGTGTTAGCCGGTTTCATGCGCACGGCTAATCTTTCCTTCTGCTGGGAAGAGTAATAGCTGAAACTTGTGAATGTTTCTTTTCGTAACGCAGTCATTGTGATTTCCTCTGAAGATCGGCCTCTGAATAAACCTATCGACGCTTCCATCTTGGAGGTAACTTTCTTTGCTGTCAATTAAACCGGCCCCATTGTATGCCGCTATGAGTCGCTTGAAGGCTACTTTCAGTACCGGTTGTAATCAACTTGTGAGGAACCATCACCAAACAATCAAAGCATAAAACTAAAAAGCTTTCGGAGTAGTAAGCCTGACTCTTTAGTTTTTGATATAGGCAGGATAGAGGTAGCTGTTCGAACTGAGCAGCAGGTGCCCTTCACAGCCAACCACTCAGGAAACAGACTGCCGCAGGCTGGCGTTAAACTCGCAGACGTCAGGGCGTTTTTTCCACTCAGACGGCGGTACGCCGGTGCTGCGCCGAAACGCCGAGGCAAACTTGGCAGGGTTTGCGTAACCAACCGCCAGCGACGTTTCTGTCACCGAGACTTTCGCATTCAGCAGTACTTTGGCCCGCTCCATCCGGCGGATGGTTAAATACCGGTACGGAGTACAGCCATTCTGGCGTTTGAACAGCCGCGTGAAGGTAATAGGTTCCATATCCACAGAGGCTGCCAGCTCATTCACATGGAGATCTTCATCTAAACGTTCATCTATCATGTTCAGCACGCTGGCCAGGGGATCATCCTGCAGGTTGCGTGTGGCGGCCTCACGGCCACTGGCTTTCGAGAGGGTCAGCAAACGGTGAATCACTAATGAGAGACCATGATTAAAGAAGCTGGAGAAGGTACCATTGACCTGCGCATCATGCAGTAATGCCCGCATCACGGAAGCCACCAGCTCGTCATCAAACAGCTGCCCCTGCACCCTGTGCAGGTCATCTGCAGTCAGCTTATAGCCTTCAAATGCCGGCACTTCGCTGATATCAAACGCGATTGTCAGCGACTGCATTTGCGGGGTGTAGCCCACCGCCGCCCGGCCCGGCAGAATCAGCCCGGCACGGCCGGGTTTCCAGACATCATTGAGGCTGCACTGATCATTCTTACGCAGGGTTGCGCCCCCGCCCGCCGTGCATAAACACAGCACCGTATAGGCCAGAGCTGCACCCCGGCCGTCGGCATGTTCCACTTCAACACCGTTTACATTCACATGGGCCACAACGGTGGAGCCGGAAGTATTGGAGATAATGACGTCACGGTCAGAGCCAAATGCCTTTAGCCGCCCTATGTATCTTTCCCGATGCTGAGACCAGCTTTCCATTTAACTTTTTACTGCCATGTTTGTTTTGGATTGGTGGCTGACCACTTTGGAGTGGTTTAGATTTCAACGCAAAATACAATCATTCTCATAAACTTTCAACCGCAGCGTTTGTTGTAAAGCGCGCTCCCAAGAGATAACAGGGTTTAGTCAATGAAGTATACGTTTTCAGATGTTGGTGTTTCCGCACTGGCATTCGCAATGCTCGGTGCCATTAACACTCAGGCAAACGAACAGCCAGTAACCGGTAACACCCTTATCATTACCGGAGAGCATACAGACCGTACCCTGCAGGATACCGCTTCCAGTGTAATTGCATTCGGTAAGGATGATCTGAAAAGCGCTGCCGGCATGCTGACGTCCAATGACCTGCTGGACAGAATCCCAAACATTGTTACCGTCGAACCGGGCAACGATGCCCCCACAGTGCGGGGTCTGGACGGCACCGGGCCGGCTTCCGGCGCGAATGCATTCTTCGCCGGTACCCGCCCGCGGCTGAACTACCAGATTGACGGCCGTACACTGGGCTTTAATGAATCTGTTTTTCAGTCCGCTTCCCTGTGGGATGTCGAACAGGTCGAAGTTTTCCGTGGTCCGCAGAGCACCCAACAGGGCCGTAACTCAATCGCCGGCGCGATTATCGTTCATACCGCTGATCCGACCTTTGAATGGGAAGGTAAAGTCCGGGCCATTACCGGCAGCCGGAATACTCAGGTAACCTCATTCGCCATTTCCGGCCCCCTTGCGGAAGATGTACTGGCCTTCCGTCTGGCGGCTGACCGCCAGACCAGAGAGACCGCCGTTAGCTTTGAGCCTTATGCGCAGGAAGATGATCCGGATCTCTACGAGAATAAAACAGTCCGGGGTAAGTTACTCTTTACCCCCACAGACACCCTCAGCTCGATACTGACTGTGGGTCGCAACGACGGTCAGGCGCCGCAGTCGGAGCATGTTGTCACCCCGTATGACGAGCGTACGGCAGAATTTCCGAACCAGCCGACATTCCATACACGGAATACCTATGGAATTCTGGATACAACCTGGGAAGTGTCAGACAACCTGACCACGGAACTGAACCTGTCATATACCGATTTCCAGACCGACCGCCACGCGTTAACCGGCCAGGGTAACCTGACAATTAACGGTGACGAAACCGTCGTGCAGCCAATGATCAGACTGCAATCAGACGACGGCAGTCTGTCAGGTTTTGCCGGTGCCTATATTTTCAGCACGGAACAAAAAGAAGTAATCGACCTGTTTGGCGGCGGTGAATTCCGGGATGAAACCGACAGCAAGGCCCTGTTCGGCGAAGTAAACCTGACACTGAGCGATGAATACAGCCTGACCTTAGGCGGCCGCTACGAAGAAGAAGAGCGTAAACGGGTCGGCAGCGCCGGACCACTGGCGCTGGATTACAATGAAACTTACCGGGAGTTCCTGCCTAAAGCGACTCTTTTCTGGGATTTTCATGACGACTGGACTGCCGGCCTGACAGCAGGCAAAGGCTACAACGGCGGCGGCGCAGGCATTACCTTCAGCGCTCCCTTTGTGGCGTACACCTATAAGCCAGAGTATGTGTGGAACTACGAAGCTTTCCTGCGCGGCACCCTGCTGGATGGTCAGTTAGACGTCACCGCCAACCTCTTTTATAACGACTTTAAAGACATGCAGCTGCCCTTCTATCTGGGCGCTAACTCCACCGTAATCCGTAATGCAGATAAAGCCACAACGTACGGGGCGGAAGCCGGACTGAAATACAGGTTCTCCCCGGGCAACGAAGTGTTCGCCAATCTGGGCCTGCTGCAGACCAAGGTGAATAACTATTCTGACGCAAGCATTGAAGGGAATGACCTGTCACGGGCACCTGCGTTCAGCCTGGATCTCGGCTTTGTCACCACGCCGCTGCCTGACTTTGAGATCAGCGCAAATGTAAGACATTCCGATGCCTATTACTCAGATGCAACGAATACAGCACGGGGCAAGATCGACGCTTATACCATCGCAAATACGCAACTCGCCTACAGGATACGTAAAAATCTGCGGGTCCACCTGGCTGTAAACAACCTGTTTGATAATGACGATCCGGTCCTGATCAACACCAGCCTGACCAGTAACAGCGCCACCATTCAGAATCCGCGCACCATAACCGCCGGCATTGAATACAACTTCTGATCAGACAGCAGCATCAACCCGAAAGGCTTTCAGCAAGGCATTGCTGAAAGCCTTTCTTTGTAAGCAGCAGCCCAGCCTGACAACCGGCAGCGGCGTGTTAAACGGACACTATGAAAAAAACACTTTCGCTCTGGTCAATGCTGGCCAGTATTTATATTACCCAGTACGTTGCACTCGCATTCATTATGTCGGCGGCGTTTTCTATTCTGCGCAAACAGGGCGTCGAACTGGATAAACTGTCGTTGCTGAATCTGGCTGCCACGCCACTGGTATTTAAAATTCTGTATGCGCCGGTGATCGATAAATACCGCGGATGTTTTAACGGCAAATACCGCAGCTGGCTGATTCTCGCCATGACTGCGATGACCGCCTTACTGATCATTACCAGCACCCTGAACCTGCAGACACACTTTTACTGGGTCGTGCTGGTATTCACAGGGTATGTACTGGCCACCGGTGTTCAGGATGTCTCCGTAGACGGCTTATCCTGCAAGCTGTTCAACCACGAACAGCGTAAGTTTGCCAGCAGTGTGCAGTTTTCCGGAAACCTGCTGGGCAACATCATTGGTGGGGGGCTGCTACTGATTTTTTACCCCTGGCTGCAATGGCAGGGCTCCCTGCTTTTACTGGCAGGGCTGACGCTGATTTCTCTGCTGCAGATTATCTGTTTCCGCGAGCCGGAAGACACAACAGCAACGGCGGCAGATTCTCATCGGATGAAACCCGGCATGTGGCGGGAAATACGTACCTTTGTCAGGCAAAACCGAATCTGGATGCTGCTATTGGTCTTCTTCCCGATCGGTTTCAGCAACGGCACAGCCATTCTCAATGCCCTGCTGGTCGACAGCGGCTGGGCACTGGCAGACATCGGCTTTGCCATAAAAGTCTACGGTTCGGTGGTGGGGTTCCTGTCAGCATTACTGGCCACCCCGCTGATGACGGCGCTGGGCCGGGCAAACGCTCTGCTTACCATCACCTTCATACAGGCCTGCGGGCTGATATTTTTGGTGCCGGTGACCTTAGGGTCTGTCGACAAACTGACGGTCTATATGGCAATCACCGCCTACTATCTGGCGTTCCCGGCAATACTGGTCATCCTCGCAACCATCATCATGGATAAAGCAGCGCTCACCCATAACAAAGCCACTGTGTTTACCCTGCAGTTCAGCCTGGTCTCTCTCATGGGATTCATTTATTCAGCGCTGAGTATGAATCTGGCCGATCACTGGGGCTACAGCAGCGTCGCCATTGCCAGTGTGATCCTTACCTACGCTGCCGCGCTGAGTGCGCATTGTATTTTCAGACGCCAATCAGGGGCCAGCCTCAGCCCTGCAAGCAATACCGCCGGATCAGACGCTGAACGGCTTATCCAACATAACCCTTAAAACTAAGACAAACAGCCATGCGTACACCCATTCAGGACCATGATCACAAGACAGATATCATTGATCACGTGAATCAGGATCATTCCGAAGAGTTGCTGACAATCGCCAACGCGCACTCGCCTGACCGGCAGGTTCATTCAGCCGGAATAACTGATATCTATCAGGAAGGTATTCAGGTTTGCATCACCCCGCAAGGCAATCAAAATGCCTATGATGCTTTCATCCCCTTTGAGATAGAGGGCGATCTGGAAGAAAAAATTCTCTATTCCGCCTATGCTGCCATCGTTAAACAGGGGGGCAGCCTGAGCGGTTCACGTAAACGCTTTTTTGAAGTCACAGCGACCACACAGCTGACGCCAAACTTCACCCGGCTGACGGTCCGTTCTGCGACACCCTTTCCGGAATATTACCCGGGATACGCCTTTGGCTTTATGCTGAAAACCATTAAAAGCGCCCCCAAACAGGCATCTGAACCGGGCAATATCCGCTGGCTACAGCAGGCGGGCAACCGGTTTTTTATCTGGCTGATGAAACGCTTATCCAGTAACCGCCGGCAAAAGATGCTCACAAGCATCAACAAAAACGTACGCCTGTACACATTACGAAAAGCCTGGCAAACCCCAGAAGACACCGCCACGGTACATTACGGCCAGATCGATATCTTCACCCATGGTGACAGCCCCGGCAGCCTTTGGTCCGGCAGCCTGAATACCGGCGATATTGTAATGACCCGCTCTGAATCCGCCGATAAGCACCCGCATCTGGCCACCGGGCAGGCGCTGCTGATTGCGGATGAAACCGCCTTTCCGGCACTGGCGGCCATTCTGGAGCACTGGCATAACCCTGTGCCCCCTTATGTCATCACCCTCAGCACCCTGCCGGACGAACAAAATTACTTCAGTGACGTCCGGCTACCGGCTGACGCACAGCTTCATCAGATCATCTGTCCGGCGCACCATCAGGCGGAAGAAGTGTTAAAAATCATCGCCAGGCTGAGCCGTTTTGAAACGGTATGGGCAGCCATGGAAGCCGACGCCGCGAAAGCGGTTCGCCACCATTTACGGAATGTCCGAAATATTCAGGGAAAACATAATCACACCAAAGGCTACTGGCGTTTACGCGCACCCAAAGCCGGCTAGCGCACGACGGACCTGCAGGGATATCACCCTATCCCTGCCACGCTTGCAACGGAATCACCAGCCAACCCTCTGCCTGCTCAACAGGCTTTCCTGTACGGGAAATCAGTAACACGCAGTAGCAACACATAGCATTCAAGCGCGTGCTTTTTTATTTAAAACACTGTCGCTTTCCCATTTATACTCCTGAGCGAGATATCCTTTTAAAACACATTATTCTGACTAATTTTCAATACATTACAGACAATTACATCAAAAAATGATTATTCACCTCTGGTTTACCATACCCCAAACAGATACATCTAAAGCCTTGCTATCCCCTGCCTGCCACGCCATCATGCCTGTATACAGACATCACAGGGAGCGTGATCATGGTGGAATTTACACTGAGCAGAAAACAGGCAATTGTCATCAACGGCGAGACCACCATTAAGGTCCTCAATATAACCTCAAATGAAAAAACCTTTCTGGGCATCAGTGCTCCCGGGCACGTCAACATCCTGCGCGAGAATGCCAAACGTAAAAAACCCGGAATGGATTCAGATGCAGAGATTCAGCCCGACGAAACTGAACAGGAAACTGAATAATCAGCGGTGATGCTGTCGGAATTTCTGGCGGGATAAAAAGCCTGCCGGCTTCGCTTACAGGGAAAGTGCCTTACCGTCAGGTGGTTTAATTCAGAACCAATAACACAACGATCAGTAATACAAGGAACATCAGCCCGATCAGAGATAACCGGTTTCTGGCTGATGGATAGCTGTTTACCATCCCTTTCAGGGACAGGGGTTGTGTCGGATATTTACCTAACGTACAGACCTTACAGACAACCCAGCCGGTGTAATAACAAATTCCCCAAAACAGACACTCGACTAAAAGCCAGACAACACCCTGAACAATCAACCTGAAAACAAAACCGAATAACTCCTCCAAACAAGACTCCCTGTACTGATAACAACGCTGGAAAACGGCCTTTATAAATACTCAACTTCAGCGCCCCCTGAGGGCCTGCCATTCCTCGACAGTGCCTGATAAGCCAGTACGATGCTCGAAACCCGGCCACCTTTAAACCAGTAGATAATACCGTTTTTAAGATCAGACACCGCAGGGGCCTGGATCCGTTTCTTCAGCACATATTCAACGTCCCGTTTAAATTCGCCAACCCGTATTCCGTTCGCGTCCACATACATACGGTCATAAATAATAATGGTGTTTATCCGGCCGGTACTGTCCTGAATAGTGACGTGTACACCGTCAAAATAATACCTGACATTATTACTGTTGGCCTTTTTCCCATGGGGCGAACCTAACACTGAAATAACATCCGCGATTGTGGCCTTACCCACCTGCAGACCTTTATACCGGGTATCATAAGTAATGATTTGCGCGCTGCTGGCGTAAAAAGCCATAAGCAAAGACACGCATAAAATGACGGGTTTCATTGTTTCTCTCCCAATCCATTAGCCGCCCGCGCGGACGACGGATGTCCGTGTCCTTTGCATCAGTGTAGTCGCTTTTATCAGGCTGCTCCGCAAACCGTTGACAGCCTGTCGCCCGCTCGCAGATGAAAACCGGCCTGCAGGAGCCCCTTATTTAATGAACCACCAAAGCCCCAAAAAACGCACCGGGCCAGAGGTTTAAGCGAATCGCTCCGGCTATGTTTCCCTGATGTCTCAGGCAAAATACAGGCATAAAAAAACCGCTCCGGGGAGCGGCTTTTCAAGCTTTTTATCTTGCTGACAGTCGCCGGCTTACAGCACCGTACCGTTTTCCTGCTGGTCTTTTTTCAGCAGTTCGCGGGCCAGCTTAGCCACCGGGCCAGGCTTGCCGTCACCCACGGTCTGGCCGCCCACTTCAACAACCGGCAGAGCGTCCAGCGTGGTGCCGATCATGAACACTTCTTTCGCCTTATACAGCTCTTCAGCGCTTTGCTTGGCTTCTTTCATGCCGGTAATCAGGCCCTGTGCCTGCAGCTCGCCGGAAAGCTCATGCAAACGCAGCAGTGTGGTACCGCGCAGCGTATGTTCAAAGCTTGAGTAGATCAGTTCATTGGCATCGTTCAGGTAAACGATGTTCTCCGTCGGGCCTTCACCCAGGAAGCCATCTTCCGTCACGTTCACAACGAAGTTCAGTTTCTGGTCGACCGCTTCTTTAGCCATCAGCACGTTAGAGATGTAGTTACAGGTTTTAACCTTGGCTAAGCCACCGCTCTTAATCGCGACCTGGCTGAAACCGATTTTTGCGCCGTTTTCGTACAGTTCCGGTGCCGGGTTACGCAGTGCTGAAGCAATCAGATATAACTGTGGGCCAACAGAGGCATACGGGTTTGGCGTAAAGCCACCCGGCCCGCGGGACGCATACAAACGGAACAGGATATCTTTCAGGCCGCTCACTTCTGCCAGTTGCTTACAGATCGCGATCATTTCTTCTTTGGTGTGGCACAGATCCAGGAAGATATCACCGGCAGAACGTTCCAGACGCGCCAGGTGTTCATCCAGCAGGAAGACTTTACCGTCAACCATTTTGAAGGCTTCAAATACACCGTCGCCCCGGTGAACCAGGTGGTCATCAACCGGTACAGTCATCAGTTTAGGGTCGGTCACGATCCCTGAAAAAACACTGGAGTACATAGCATGATAGTCATTCTGCGCCGCATATTCCGGGCAGGCTTTCACTATCTCTGTCACGTCGTTATAAACTGGATATCCCATAAAGCTTCCTCACTCAACTGATGTTCCGGACCAACCGGCAAAACTGATACAGTAAACCGTTAAACATGCCGTTCATTTTACAGCCAGTTTCATAAAAGCCTATGGTCCAGAAGTGGGATACCGGGGTTTAGCCGGTTTTACCCGCCTGTTAAGTGAATAACCCGTTGAATTAAAAGCAGGTCGGCAGGCTTTCTTTACGTTTACTGATCAGCAACAGCTCACACCCGGTGACAGAATCTTCATAGCTATAGTCCGTCAGCCGTACCTGATCTCCGACTTTTTGCCATAACCATGTACCCGGTTTATCGGTAAAGTGAACCAGCCCTTTGCCCCGCAGAATGTCAGCAGACAAACCTTCAGCCCATGTATGAAACCGGTCATACTGAAGCGGCATTTCAGCTGTCAGAATTTCACTGTACAGGCCATGATTGGTCGCTTCAGCCAACAAGGGCCGGAACTTTCGCGGGCGCGCAGGCAGCGCCAGTAAATCTGCCGGGTCCACCCTGCCCCAGTCTGTATAGAGCAAGGAGGCATCACTGAGCTGTTCCAGAAAATGGGTCAGAGCCCGGCTATCTGTCGCAGTTAACAGGTTATGTTTATTAACGATAAGCAGATCAGCAGCAGCGATTTGCTGATGAATCAGGCTGCCAATGTGCGGATCCTGCGCCTGCTGCAGCAATTGCCGGGCGTCCAGCATCACCGGATTCCCCCGGGTCTCAAGCCGGGGTTCAATACGGGCGATATCCTGGATCCTGCCGGGGTCAGCAATACCGCTGGCTTCAACGATGATGTGGTCAAAGCTTTGCAGATTATCCAGCACCTGCCCCAGCCCTTTACTGAACCCTGCCGCCAGACTGCAACAAATGCAGCCATTGGCCAGGGCGATGGTATCCCCCTGATGTTCACGAATCAGCCCGGCGTCAATGTTCAGTGCGCCGAAGTCATTTACCAGTACGGCATAACGTTGTTCTGCACTGGCTAATAAATGGTTTACCAGGCTGGTTTTGCCCGCCCCCAGAAATCCGCCGATCACCGTAAAGGGTACCTTGCGATCAGGCTGTGCAGACCGGGTTTCAGTCACCACTGGCCACCCCCTGCGCAGCCCTGTGTGGCACACCGGCTAAGACGGTCCCCCACACATTAATATCTTTTATCTGTTGCTCAGGCACGTTAAGCGGATCATCATCCAGCACGGCAAAATCTGCAAATTTGCCCACTTCAATACTGCCCACCAGATGATCCATTTTCAGGGTATAGGCCGCGCCTAAGGTCAGCGCATGCAGGGCCTGTGGCACGGTAATTTTCTGCGCTTCACCAAGCACAGTTCCGCTACGAGTGGTCCGGTTGACGGCACACCAGGCACTGAATAACGGGTTCAGCGGCGTCACTGGCGCGTCGGAATGAATCGCCAGTGGCACACCGTGCCGCAAAGCACTGGCGGCGGCATTCATCCGTTTAGCCCGGACAGGCCCCACTGTTAGCGTACTGTGCTGATCCCCCCAGTAATAAATATGGTTAGAAAACAGATTGACGCACAACCCCAGCCTGCCCATACGCCGGTACTGCGCTTCAGTGGCCATCTGGCAATGTTGCAGGGTATGGCGGTGATCTGCCCGGGGAGAATCTGCCAATACATCTTCCAATATATCCAACACCAGCTCAGTGGCCTGATCACCGTTCACGTGTATGTGTAGCTGAATCCCCGCCTGATGATATTCACGGATCATCTGCGCCATCAGTTGCGGCGGTTGTTTCCAGGCACCGTTTGCCGCCTGATTATGATAGCCGGGCCATTCCAGCCGGGCTGTAAAACTCTGTATAGAGCCATCCACAATCAGCTTGCAGCTGCCCAGATGCAGTTTGTCATTACAGGATCGCTGCGCAAGCTGCAGCCGCTCAATGCCCTGTTCGATGCTGAGGGTTTCGGCATTCTGCGCCGCATAAAAGCGCAACGGGATACTGTCACTGGCTGCCGCGTCCCGGTAACTTTGCAGTGATTCATCATCCAGTGAGGCATAGAGTTCGGTGGCAGTGGTAACCCCTACATTCGTTGCCAGCCGCGCATACTGATGCAGAATATCCAGATCCACTTCGCCAATTAGCGGGTTGCCCACCACCCGCAAGACGGCAAACTGGGTAGCCAGATCCCGCAATTCGCCAGTTAAGCGCCCTGCGGAATCTTTCATCAGGCCTTCAATATCAAGGCTTTCATCCAGACTGGCCATGGCCAGCAAAGCAGAATTAACGTTAATCACGTGCCCGCTGGCATGCATCACCATAACGGGTCGGGTCTGCGATACCTTATCCAGCGCCCGGCGGTCCAGCAGCCGATCCTGATCCTCCCAAAAGATGGGATCATAATGCCAGGCGATCAGTGGCGTCTGCGGATCAGTCAGCAGAGCTTCAGCAGCCTGTAACCGTGCCTGTGCCTGTTGCTGGTTTTCAACGCCGGGCCAGCACTGCCCCTGCGGATCATACTGATCATCAAATCCTAAATAGGTAAAGCGCCAGCTCTCACCACTGATAGCATGACCGTGTGCTTCTACAAACCCCGGCATCAGCACTTTATCTGCGAACCGGTCATCAATGGGCAAATCCCAGCCGGACATATCCTGCCCGGTGCCAACAGCCAGTATTTTGCCGTCTCTGACGGCCACATGTGTGGCTTGTGGGCAGTCAGGATTAAGCGTCAAAATGTTACGCGCCACAAAAATTTTGGTCGTTTCAGACATAAAAGTATTCTCGGTATATAACGCTAAACACAGCCCGCCGGTGAAACAGATAAGTCCCCGGCGGGCAGCACGTTAAACAGGATCAGGGTGTATGTTGGCTTCCAGCAACTGCCGGGTGTAGGCATGTTGCGGGTCGGCAAAGATGGTGTCTGTATCACCCTGTTCGACGATATCGCCCATATTCATAATCAGGGTACGGTCGGCCACATGGCGGACAATATTCAGGTTATGAGTAATGATCAGAATGGCGATGCCCAGATCTTCCTGTAACTGATTCAGCAAGTTGAGGATCTCCCCCTGCACAGACACATCCAGACCAGCAGTCGGCTCATCCGCAACGATCAGCTTGGGCGACTGCGCCAGCGCCCGTGCGACACCGACACGCCGTGCCTGTCCGCCGCTTAACTGATGCGGATAACGGTCGGCAAAGTGCAGCGGCAAACCAACAATCTGCAGCAGACGCCGGGCTTCCTGTTCTCTGGAATCGAACGGCAGGCCGTGAATCACCAGAGGCTCGGTGATCAGATCCGAGATTTTCATCCGCGGACTCAGGGAGCTGATCGGGTCCTGAAACATCATGGCGATGTCCCGCCGGGTTTTACCCCGCTCACGGGCCGACAGGCTCAGCAAGTCCCGCCCCTGAAAATGAATCGCACCGGACCACGGCTGGTTCAGCCCCAGAATCGCCTGCGCAACGGTGGTTTTTCCGCTGCCACTTTCCCCGACAATCGCCAGCGTTTCGCCCCGGTCCAGCGTCAGGCTTACCCCTTTCACCGCATGCAGGTAAGGGTCTTTATTGCCACTGAGTAACGCTGCTAATTTACCCTGCATCGGAAAGCGTATGCGCAGCGCATCAATGTTCAGCAAAGGCTGATCCTGCTTACCGGCGCCTGTATCCGGCCCGGCCTGTTCCAACTGACTGGCCAGATAGCTGCCGGCAGGAATTTCAATCTGCCCCAGGCCATCAGAGTTCATTGTTGGCAACCGCTTACTGCGTTCTTTGATCCGCGCCGGATCACAGGCCAGTAAACGCTGGGTGTAACTGTGCTGTGGCCGGTTAAATACCTCCCGCGTTGGCCCCTGCTCCACCACATCGCCGTGGTACATCACCACGGTGTAGTCACACAGGGTGCCCACTACGCCCAGGTGGTGGGACACAAATATCATGGAACAGCCAATTTCAGCCTGCAGCTCTTTAAGCAGTTCGATGATCTGCACCTCCAGGCTGGCATCCAGCGCAGTGGTCGGTTCATCCGCAATCAGCACTTTTGGTCTGGCCATCAGCGCCATGGCAATAGAAATCCGCTGGAGCTGCCCACCGGAAAATTCATGGGGGTACCGGGGTAAGCGTAATTCCGGATTCGGAATGCCCACCCGGTCCAGTGCGTCTATCGCCCGCTGACGTTTCTCCTGATAGGGAAGGTCCTGCCGGTACTGAATGTCAGTCATCTGCTTTTCAATGCTGAACACCGGATTCAGGGTGGTCATCGGATCCTGAAAGATCATTGCAATGTCGTCACCCAGCAGTGCCTGCATTTCCCGGGGGGATTTTTTCAGTAAATCCGCACCGTCCATCTCGGCAGTGCCGGAGGCAACAATTGCGTTGTCAGCCATCAGTTGGGTAAGGGTATAAATCAGGGTGGATTTACCGCTGCCACTCTCGCCAACCACGCCAACAATCTGCCCGCGGGGTACAGTCACGCTGACATCTTTCAGGCCGGAAACCAGCCCGCCGGCCACTTCAAACTGCACACTCAGGTTATTCACCGTGATGATATTATCCTGCACAGCCTGACCGGTTTCATTCGTCATATTATTTGTCATGGCTATACATCCTTCCGTAATTTCGGATCAAAAATATCCCGCAGTGATTCACCCAGAAAGGTGAAACCCAGAGTCGTTATGATCAGCGGTATACCACCGGCAATGATCGGCCAGGGAGTATTACGGATGAAGGAATAGCCATCATTAATGATCGATCCCCAGCTTGGCGTTGGCGGCTGAATGCCCAGCCCCAGAAAGCTCAGCCCCGCTTCAATGGTAATGACGATCGGAATGTCCATGCTCGCCAGAATCAGTAACTGGCCAATAACGTTCGGCAGCATATGTCGGAACAGAATCCGTGGCATGCTGGCGTTCATGGCCCGCTCGGCAAGAATAAATTCCTGCTGTGCCAGCGCCTGGGTCTGGGTACGTACCACCCGCCCGTAAATCGGAATAGAGGTCACCACAACCACCAGCACAATGGTACTGATGCTTGGTCCGGTCAGGGTCACTACCGCCAGTGCGAAGATAATGGTCGGGAAAGAGCGCACCATATCAAACAGCGTCAGGATAATGTTATCCAGCCAGCGCGGACCAAAACCTGCCAGCAGGCCAAGAATAAGACCAAATCCTAACGCCAGTGCGATGGATGAAAGCGCCACCTGAAGAGCAATCTGCCCGCCGTAGAGCACCCGTGAAAAGGTATCCCGGCCAAGCTGGTCAGTACCCAGCCAGTGTTCAGCACTGGGCGGTTGCAGGCGGTTAAGAATGTCCAGTGCGACCGGATCATAAGGCGCAATTACGCTGGCAAACAGTGCGCTTAATATCACACTGCTGACCAGAATCAGGCCGAGTAAACCCAGCGGCTGTTTTGCCAGCCGGCGCAAAGTGTCCAGCAGTACTTTTACAGTGCTGTTTTCATTCAGCGGCGCAGTGGCCGCATCAGACGTTTGTTTCTCGCCGGTTTGAGTAAGCTGATTCATATAACCTCCTAGCGGCCAGCACGAATACGCGGATCTAACAGCGCATTAACAAAGTCAGCCAGCGTAGTGGCTATTACAAACAGGCCGGTGGTTACCAGCACTGACCCCATCACAACCGGATAATTACGGGTGCTAACGGCATCAAAAATCAGCTTACCGATGCCCGGACGGGCAAAAACGATTTCCGCAAACAATGAAGCAGACAGCAGATAACCGATGCCTACGCCCAGCAGGGTGACCGTGGGTAAAATTGCCAGCCGCAGCGCGTAGCGGAACGTGATCCAGCGAGAAGGTAAACCAAAGGCTTTTGCAGTACGGATATGATTGCTGCCCATCACTTCCAGCATGGAGGCCCGTACCAGCCGGGAGATATAACCCACCCAGCCTAAACCAACCGCAAATGCCGGCAGAATCAGGTGCTCGAGCTGGCTAAGCAGATTACCCTGTTCGCCGGCGCCAATGGCAGGCAACCACTGCAGGCTGACCGAGAACACCAGCAGGCTGTAAATCGCTACCACAAAGGATGGAATAGCAATGGTGCCGACCGAAACAATGCCGGTCAGGGTGTCGAACCAGGTGTTGGCATGCAGCGCGGAATAACAACCCAGTGGAATGCCCACCAGCGCCGCCCAGAATACCGAGGCGAAAATCAGTGCCAGCGTCCAGGGCAACTGTTCCAGCACGATATCGGTTACATCACGCTGGCTGAATACGTCATAGCCCAGATCTCCCTGAAAAATATTCCCGAAGAAACTGGCTAACTGCATATAAACCGGCTGGTCCAGCCCCATTTTGATATAGAGCGCCGCTTTCATTTCATCGGTGGCCCGGGGGCCAAGAATGATGCTGGCAGGATCACCGGGGATCGCGTGAATCATCAGATACAGCGCACTGACGGCTAACATCACGATCAGCACCGCTAATCCGCATCGTCTCAGTAGAAATAACCACATAGGCTAACCTTCATTATTTTTTTATTATTCGTGCCCGAAGGCGGTCTTGCATTGCATCAGTCAGACTGAAAAAAACCGACAGGCAGCCACCTCCGCCTGCCGGCTTAAAACACACTGATCAGTTGGCCGGTTTAAAGTGCCGGTAAAGTGGACGACCATCCGGACGTAACCCTGCGGCGACAGAATTCCGGATTGCCAGCGGCTCGGCTTCATGGGTAATGAAACGGTAAGAGCCGGACTCTTCCATCAGATCCTGCATGCGCTGATACATTTCGCCACGCTTTGCCAGATCCAGTTCGGCCTGTGCCTGCTCATTCAGCTGATCAAACTCCTCGTTCGAAAAACGCTCCCAGTTCCACTTACCTTTTTGCGAAGTAATGAAGTTCACCGTCGCGTAGTAAGGGTCCGGCACCATCGAATAGCGGTTCAGAATCAGCTCAATATTCTTCCAGCGCTCACCGGCTTTCTCAGAGCCCAGGGTCCAGAATGAACCGGCTTCATGCTGATTGATGTTCACCTTGATGCCGATCTGGGATAGCAGCGCCTGAATGATCTGCGCGGTGGTCACGTTAGTGGCCTTGTTAAGTACATCCAGACTCAGCTCCAGATTGCTGACACCGGCTTCTTCAAGCAAGGCTTTGGCTTTGGCGATATCAGCCTGTGGTGCAATCAGTGACTGAGCACGGTGGCCCAGCAGGCCCGGGGCGATAATGCCGGTAGAAGCTTCAGCTTCACCGAAGTAAGACGCCTGCAAAATTGAAGGCACATCCACCGCATACTGGATCGCCTGGCGAACCCGTGGGTCCTGCAGTTTAGGGTTTTCAAAATTGATGCCTAACCAGACATAAAACAGCGACGGGAAAACCTGCAACTGGCTGTTATCCGGTGGCGTTTCCCGGTAGCTCTGTACCGAGCTCATGCTGATACGGGTCACATCCAGATTGCCTGATTCAAAAGCGATTTCAGCGGTCTTCTCGTCATCAATCTGGTTGATGTGGATTTCTTTATACGCCGACGGCTCGCCGTAGTAATCCGGGTTACGCTCTAAAATAACTTTTTGCTTCGGACGCCATTCTTTTACGATATACGGGCCGGAGCTGGCAGGCGGAGAATTGGTAAACTCACCCACAGACTCATAAGCTTTCTGCGAGATGATATTCCCGGCGGCATAGCTCAGCGCCAGATTCCACAGCGGCTGATACGGCTTCTTCAGCACAATCACGCCGGTGTATTTACCGGTTACTTCAACTTCTTCCAGCGCCCCGCCCCAGTCGGCTGCAGCCGCAGGATTCTCACCAAATGCCGCACGCTCAAAAGAGAACTTCACGTCTTCGGCGGTCATTTCACCAAAGCCGTTACTGAACTGAATACCTTCTTTCAGCTTGAACTTAATGTGAGTGGCATCAACCTGTTCAATGGATTCAGCTGCCTGTAATTCCCACTCCCAGGTATTACCGGGCTTGAAATAAATCAGCTTGCTGTAGATGGCACCCATAACATCTTCATCAACCGCATTCAGATAATTCGCCGGATCAAGCGAAGTAATGTCCACATAACTGCGGCTTTGCAGGACTTCATCAGATCCGGCCGCCATACTGAACGGCACCATCATGTTTAAACCAATCACCGTACCGGCCATCAACAGAGTTCTGCGGGACAACCGCAAACCCTTCTGAATAGTGTTTATAGCCATTGAATGACACTCCTTATATTTATTGTATTTATTAATGTTGTCTGTTTAGCACTCGGTCAGCCGGTGTGACGCTACCCTGATCAGGGTAGTATCACGCCGGGTCTGTCGCAGACATATGCACCGGCCCGCAAGGCCCGAGACGCACATGACTGCGCAATTTCTGATACTTCAGTTTGCCTAACTGGCAGGGATGCAGACCCGGGGCTGCCACCGATAAAATATGATCACTGATCGGCTCAAACGCGGCACGAAAGTGCACCGTGCTTTTCACTACCAGTAAAGCATATTCCAGCGGATTGATTCCCACGTGGGTATAGACGGCCAGATCAGTACAGGCATAACGTTCAGTGCTGACGATGATCTGAATATCACAGGTATCCGCCACCACTTTTAACAACGCCATCGGGCCGATCTTTACTTCACAGCCGGCATACATGTCACCGACACAGGTAAAATTACCGTCGGCCACGGCCATGACTTCAAAACGGCCTTCACAGGGGCCTAGGCCAGCAACCCCGCTCTGGCCACCTAAGGCCAGATCTATAACCGCACCTGCGCCTGCCCGGTGCGCTGCCGCTGCCGCTGCACCATCTGCCAGTACGGCAACAATTGTTTTCTGTGCTCCGCCAGCCATCAGATCTGCAAGCATGCCGGTGGTATCCGAGCTGGCACCGGCGCCTGAGTTGTCCTGTACATCCGCCAGCACCACAGGCGCATTACTTTGCAGGCTGCGGGATAAATCCAGCGCCTGAGCCGTGCTCATCAGGTTATCGGTGTACTGCCCTTCAGCGGCCAGTACCCGGTCATAAAACTGCCGGCAGACCGCCTCTACCTGCTGGCGGTCATTGCCAAATACAGCGATGCTGGCACCGCTGTCGGGAATATCCGCCGCAGGAAAGCCCATCGCAAACTCGATATTGCTGATACCGGGGGTCGCTTCAAGCTCAGACAATGCTTCAAACAGCGCTACGTTTGGCGCCGAACCGGTATGCTGGGAAGATAAAGGAATCAGATAAGGAATCTGGATAAAGGCTTTATAAAGGGGTTGCTGTGCTTGCTGTTGTTCCAGCAAAGCCATGCAGCGGGCGCCGGTATCGGCCATGTCCAGATGCGGATAGGTACGGTATACCGCCATGGCATCTATCTGGCTGACAAAGGCTTCGCTGAGGTTGGCATGAAAATCCAGACTGGCAACAATCGGCAACTGTTCGCCAAACGCTGCGCGGATACGCCTTACCACTTCGCCTTCGCCATCATCATAACTTTCACTGACCATGGCACCGTGCAAATCAAGAAAGAGTGCATCTATCTCTCCGGCCTGACGAATGCCATCCAGTACCAGTTGCATGATCCGCTCAAAGGTTTCATCAGTCACTTTGCCGCCGGGTTCTGCCGAACACCAGTTCACCGGCACAATGCTGTGACCCTGCTGGCGCGCTGCCTGTATAAAGCCCTCGCTGGCAATGTTCAGACCGGCCAGCACCCTGCAAACGTCTTCTCCAAGCAGCAATCCCGGCCAGCTGTCTTCCTGCAGATAATCTGCATATTCAGTCGGTCGCGGCGAGAAAGTATTCGTTTCGTGCTGAAAGCTGGCAACAGCAATACGCATAGCGATAAAACCTTTTTATTATTATAAGAATCATCTGCTTAAACCGTGAAAAGTGACGCTGGCCTAAACACTGTTCAACCGAGTATATCGGGTGTTTTTTGGGCCAGATATTCGCGACCAGAAAATAATTGACGCGAGTTGACGCGAGGGAGTGTCATTTGTAACATGACGCTAGGTGACGCGAATTTTATCAGCGACACAGCGGATTTATTCAAAGAGAGGTACGTTTCGTGAAAGAGAATCTGGCGGCTAATTTACGCACTTTATGCTCGTATTATTCTTCTATCTCTCAGGTCACCAAACTGGCGGGGATCAACCGGCAACAGTTTAATAAATACCTGGGGGGCCAGAGCAGCCCGTCCCTGAGCAGCCTGCGAAAAATCAACGATTTTTTTGGCCTGGAAGAAGACGAACTGTTTTTACCGCCGCAGGATTTTAAGCGTCTGGTCGATCATAAACCCCGTGTTGCCCAGCCCGACGCCAACCATCAGCCACTGCAGGACCTGTTCGACAGTACCCTGCAAAGTTCAGATAAATCTCAGGAGTTTCTCAGACCCTACCACGGTCTGTATCACGATTATTACTGCTCGCCGTCGAATCCGGGCATGGTGCTGCGGGCGCTGATCAGTGTGTATGAAAAAGATAACGTCACGCTGACAAAATCCATTGAACGCCTGCCCTACAAAGACAAAGACAAAACCCGCCACTTCAACGTGCGTTACCACGGTTTTGTACAGGCCATACGTGACCGGCTGGTATTTACCGATATAGAAACCCAGACCCTGAAAAACTGGGGACAACGCATCTATTACCCCGCTAACCGGAGCCGTATTGATCTGCTGTCCGGCTTAACCATGGCCATTTCCGGCGGGCTGGATCACCAACCTTTTTGCTCCCATGCCGTACTGGAACGCATCAACGATGGCATCACCATGAAAGAGGCTCTGCAACAATGCAGCGTGTACCCCATCGACAGCCAGGAAATCCGCGACGATATAAAAGAAAAGCTGTATCTGGAATGCTACAACGACAAAACGATTATGACCGCGAACGGATAAAGTGCTGCCGGCAGCAAAATCTGCCGGCCCGCTTAACGGTAAAACCCGGAGGCTTTCAGGCCTGCTACATCCAGCGGCCTGGAAATAATAAAGCCCTGCACCAGATAACAGTCCAGTTCATCCCGAATAAAAGCCAGCTGCGCCTCAGACTCCGCCCCTTCCGCCAGTAAGGTCAGTTCCATGCCACTCGCCAGACCGGCGATCGCCTTAACAATGTGCACATCATCCGAGTTATCCGGCAGCCCCTGCACAAACTGCTGATCAATTTTAAGCGTATCAATCGGCAACTGCTTCAGATAAGTCAGTGAAGAATAACCGGTACCGAAATCATCAATGGCAATACTGACCCCCAACGCTCTTAATTCCTGAAGGTGCTCGCGGGCTGAATGATAGTTATCCAGAATCACATTCTCGGTGATCTCAACCACCAGCCTGGAAGCTTCAAGCTGATGCTCCTGCAGGCTATTGCGGATAATCTCTGTCAGGTTATGACGTTTGAACTGATGCGGTGAAATATTCACCGATACTCTGTTGATTTTTGAGCCGTCCCGTATAAATTCTGCCAGATCTGCACAGGCCTGCTGAATCACCCAACAGCCAATGTCGTCAATCAGCCCGCACTGCTCAGCGACCGGAATAAACACCGCCGGGGATGATTTACACAACGCCGGATGCTGACAACGGATCAGCGCTTCCACTGCGACGGAGCCGTCTTTAAGATTCACCTGGGGCTGATAATGCAGCGTAAATGCCTGGCTGTGCACGGCTTCACGCAGCGATGATTCAAGCACCTGCTGCTGTTCAATTGCCCGGTTCATTTCAGGCTGGAAGAAACGGAACGTGTTCTTACCGCTCTCTTTCGCGTAATACATCGCATGGTCCGCACTGATCAGCAGCTCTTCCGCGCTGCAGCCATCCCGCGGATAAACACTGATACCCACGCTACCGGAGATATGAATGATATTCTTAAAAATATCAAAAGGCGTACTGAGCTGTTCCCGGATGCGGTTAACAACCTTGGGCAGATTAACAATCTCATCCTCAGGGCTGAGGTTTGGAATCAGAATGGTAAACTCATCCCCGCCCATTCGGGCCAGCGAATCCTCATCACGGATACACTGTTTCATTCGCTTACTGGCTTCTTTCAGCAACAGATCACCAATGTTGTGACCAAACGTATCATTGGCACCTTTGAAACCGTCCAGATCCACATACAGAATCGCGACATGCCGCGCTTCCCGGGAGGCCTCAGCAAGCGCCTGGGTAAGCCGGTCCTGGAACAGGTTCCGGTTAGGAATATTCGTCAGCGGATCAAAATATGCCAGGTGTTCAATCTTGCGGGCGGCAGTGATCCGTTCAGTCACATCATTCTGCACCCCCACCAGATGAGTCGCCTGACCGGTATTATCGGTAATGACAGACAGGGTGAACTCATTCCAGAATGTTGAACCGTCTTTACGGACATTCTGAATAACCACAGTGCAGGGGGTTCGGGTTTCAATGGCAAGACTGATTTTACTGAGGCTCAGCGCATCCCCTTCCCCTGAGCCAAAAATCCGCGGATTCTGCCCGATCAGTTCCGCCTGCGTATAGCCCGTCAGGTCAGTCACAGCCGGATTCACATAGATAATCGGGAAGTCCGGCGCGTCATAAGCACAGATAACAATGCCACTTTTAACCGACTCAACCGCCCTGTATAACTGGGTCAGCTGAAGTTCTCTTTCCTTCTTCTCGGTAATATCAGAACAAAGTGCTCCGACCCATTCGATCTCATCACTGCTGTTAAATACAGGAAACAGAGTCGCTTCATAGTGACGGTTTTTAGCCCCGAAGTTCAGTTGCTCTTCATAGCGAATTGTCCGCCGGGAGGCTAACACTCTGGCTTGCAGCGTCTGTTGGCGATCTATTACGCCCTGCCGCTCAGACGGATCAAGCTCAGCAGACAAATACGATGTTTTGTAGGCTTCGTTTCTGATCAGATTGGTGCCATCAATCCGGTTCAGGGCAAACCCCACCGGCAGGTGATTAACAACGGTTTTCAGCAGCTTATCCCGGGAATTAATGGCATCCAGCATTTCATTGATCGACTGGCCAAGCACCCCGATTTCATCATCCGTCAACTGACGGGTGCGGGCCTCAGCCATACCGCTTTTCTGTTCCCGGATCGTCCGGCCAATTAAGTTCAGCGGCTTAAGAATGACCTGATAAACCGTGACAGTAGACAAAACCAGCATCAGCACAATGGCGGCGGTAATCGCCAGCATATCGTTGATCAGATCTTTATATGCCAGCGCTTCCACTTCTGCCCAGTTAAAGCGCAGATACAGAATGCCTTCGTAATCACCGCCGGCCAGCGTGTAGGCACTGGAAACCGCCACACCTGCCGGCAACGACAGCGGCTCCGTCTCTGTTATCTGATGACCGGCATCCGCAATAAAGCGCTTCAGTGGCGCCACAACAACCACATCACCATTGCCCTGAATAAACTCACCAAACAGATGCTGCTCAGCACTGACATCCAGAAAATTCAGCATATCAGCGGTATGCTGATCCGGCTCCGCATCAGGATGGGTGCTGGACGCCCAGATAATCGTGGGATTCAGCGTTGCCAGAGTAATGCCGTAAACCCCGGACGTCTGCAGCGTGATTTCTTCCAGCGCCAGACGCAGATCCTGATAACGGGGATTGATCGCAGACGCTGCTCTGATGGTCGTAATCATCAGTTCAGCCCGCTTATATAACTGAGCACGTAAATCAGGCAGCAAACCAAGATGCGTGGTTATTGCAGCACACAGAATCAGCACGATTGCACCAAAGGATATAGGCAGCACAAACTTGCGCTGAAGAGACGTCCCCACTGACCATTACCCCCCGGTAATCAGATATGAGATAGCTTAAAAAGCGCGTAGAATACCCTGCCGGGGTATTCACCCGCTACTCTTTTCGTGACGCGGATCAGGCCGGATCAGACTTTATCAGGGATATTTACGATGCTAAAAATCACCAGACTGTTGGTACTGTCAGTATTTATGACCGTACTCGGTGTCCAGGCAAGCCCGGACAAACAGACCATCCGGGTTGCGCTGAACGATCTCCCGGGGGTCGACATGCTGCCAACGCTTATTGCCATTGAGCGCAGTAAGGCGCAGGGCGTGAATATTAAAGTCAGTTACATGCTCTCAGAAGGCATGGCACTGCGCAGCATTGTCAACCGGCATGCGGATGTGGGCATGGGAACTCCCTACCAGAAGATCCAGCAGGAACAGGCGCCAATCCGGATGTTCTATCAGCTAAGCATGCTGCGTTTCCATCCGGTGATCGACACCCGTTACTACAACAGCTGGCACGAACTGGACGGCGTGGAAATGTATTCTCACGGCAAAGGTTCAGGCACCGAAGCTCTGGTGAATATGATGGCCAAAAAGCATGGTATCACCTACAGCAAAATGATTTACCTGCCGGGTTCCGGGGTACGGGCCAGAGCCATGATCAATGGCCGCATCCATGCCACTGTCGTCGATACAGAGCGCAAGAATAAACTGCTGGCGATGCCGGACTCACCGTTTGAGGCCTTGCCTATTCCGCCAATCAACGCCTCTGACGAAGCACTGTACGCACATGAAGCCTTTATCCGCTCTCACCAGAGTGAACTGACCACCCTGACGGCAGAACTGTTGTATGTATGGAAAACGATGATTGCTAACCCGGAATTCGTACTGGAAGAGCGTCATAAATATGCTCTGCTGCCTGATCTGGAAGACAGCCAGATTCGCCGGTATATGCAGGAAATGGTCGCCGAAAAAACCTTCCCCACTGACGGCGGTAACAGCCGTGCATTTGATGCGGACCTGGCATTTTACGGAGCGAGCGGAACCATCAGCCAACCGGAACAGCAACGACTGAATCAGTACTGGGACTTTTCGCTGCTCCGGCAACTGCTGGAACAAAATTAACCGGGCATACTGCCGGCTAAACGCAACAGAAAACAACCCGCATCCAGTGAAAACCTGTATCACAGGATACCGTCCATAAAAAAGCAGCTCTGAATGGCTGCTTTTTTATTCACGCTTTTTAACACGAAAGGTCGTCAGTTATCCTGAAAACTCTGATAACTCTCCAGGCGGCCGCCCAGGACTTCTAACTCATCAGCAATCATCATCGCCTGTTCACGCAAACTGACAATGCTTTCTTTAATCCGGAGTAACTCTGTGGCATCTCCGGTATGGTTCACCGGCTCTTCGCCCTGCCCTACCAGCAACCAGGTCGGCGCAACGTTCAGAATACCCGCCAGCATGGCTAAACGGCTGGAGCGGGGCTCCGAGCGGTCAGATTCCCAGGCTTTCAGCGTGGTGGTGTTGACGCCCAGACGACGGGCAAGCTGTGAACGGGTGATATTCTGTGATTCCCTGGCACGCACTAAGCGTCCTCCCAGAGTGGCAGACATAGATTCATGATTTGATTCGTCGATAAAAGCCACTGAACAGTTCCTTATGTAGTTAACGGACCTTTACCATACGGACATCGCCGGTAATTAGCCATTATCCTTTTGACCCGGATCACTTAACCTGTCTGAAACACACCGTTCCTCCGGGGGCAGACGCTGTTCATTGCTATACTCAGACTATCCCATACAGAAACGCCTGACACCCAGTAAAGGAGGAAGGCATTATGTTTAAGAAAATACTCATCCCTCTGGATTTAAGCGATTCACAGGCACAAACCAAGGCACTCTCCGTCGCCACTGAAATGGCCCGTACCCATCATGCTGAACTACATGCTGTAAGTATCGGCAGCAACCTGCCTGATCCGGCAGCCCGAACGGAAAGCGAACGCACCGCCACCCTGAACGCACTGGTCTCAGACCTGCAGACACAACACAATATCGATGCGACCGCCCATGAAATTCATTCCGTCGACCCCGGCGCAGAAATGGATTCACTGCTGATGCAATTCATCGAAGAATGCCGGATTGATCTGGTGGTTATGTCATCCCATGAGCCGGGGATGATGGAATATTTCTTCCCCGCTCACGGCGGCTATATCGCCGCTCACGCTAAAATTTCTGTTTTCGTGGTCCGTTAAACCACCACATAATGCCCGGTAACGTTTTAATACTTACCGGGTTGCCCCTCATCCACCGGTTCTTTTTCAACAAAAAACCCGTCATCAGAAGAACCTTATACATAAATAACAACCGTTTACATCACCATATAAGTTTCCGGATCTAAATTCAGACATGATATTATTCGCCGGGTAACAGGACGTTACTAACCCGCTTCTCACAGACACGGAGTCAAACAGTGAAACCTATACCTACCCTCCTCGCTTGTATTCTCAGCACCTTATATCTCACCGGTTGCACATCAGCAGCCCAGCATCAGAAAAACCTGCCACAGGCAGAAGAGAAAAAAATGACTGTCGGTATCGTCCAGGCAGAAATCCGCGAAGGAATGTCCCAGGCTGATGTCGCTACCGCGTTAGGATCACCTAACCTGGTCACGAAAGACAAAGACGGTATTGAAACCTGGATTTATGACAAAGTCAGCACCGAGTACGCCTACTCCAGCAGCACCGGCGGCATCAGCACACTCATCCTCGGCGGAGGCAGAGATGTTGCCGGGGGCGGCTTCGGAAATTATTCCCGCTCATCCGGAGCAACTGCCTCTACCCAACGGACGTTAACGATCATCATTAAGTTTAAGGAAAATACTGTAAAGGAGTACACCTACCATGCAAGTAGCTTCTGATCTGTTTAAGCTTCTTTTTCTGGCAGCCGTTATCAGCGTTGTATCCGGCTGTGTACCCCAAAGCGGAGGCGTAAAAAAAAACCAGTATCGAACTTCAGGCCTTTCAGGCTAAAGAATTTAACACCACCGTGAAAACGGCTTTTGCGTCAACGTTATCCGTGTTCCAGGATTTAGGCTATACCGTACAGTCGGCCAGTCTGGATACCGGATTCATTACAGCAAAAAGCCCAACGAACCAGTCCTATTCATTATTCATAGGCAAGGAAATGCAGGAAGTGCGGGCAACCGCGTTTATAGAGCCTATCGCTGAAGAGCGCTCCCGGATCCGTCTGAGTTTCGTCGACAATGTCCAGACATCCAGTGATTACGGTATGCAGGGTGAAAGCGAAACACCGATAGAGGACCCGGTCTTCTATCAGGAGGCATTCAAAAAAATACAAAAGGCTATTTTTGTAAGAACCAATCTCGAGTAAAACCAGCCCCGGGCCACTCCGTTTAGGAAGTGGCCCTGAAATCCACTTCAGAATTTTCAACTGAGCCAATACGCCAGCCCGGTCTTACAATTACTTTCCCTAATGAACATCAGGCGCAACATCAGCCTGCTGAACGACTTTTTTAGAAATAGGACAAAACTGACTCCGCCGCGGTCAATCGTCACAGGGGCAAGAGGGTAACCCTGCTCAGCCTGGAAGAACCGGTTCCGAATCAAACTCTGTACAACGCCAGGGTTCTCTAGCTTCAGGAAAAAAATCTACCGTCCCTCCTGATGGTTTATGCAAAACCACCGTTAGGTGACCTACAGGCAAAAGACAAGCAAACGGATTCGAATATTGCCCATAACTATAGAGATATGGCCCGGTATGCATAAAAAGCTAATCTGCATTTCTGCACAAAGAGCATCAGACAGTTAACGTACCGATGCTTCTCTCTATCAGTGGCATAAATCTTCTCTCCACACTAACGATTAATGTAACTATATTTTAATAACTGATAGATTCTTCTGCGTGTTTTTAATGACAAAACACTCACCTCAGCAAAGGAATCTAAAATGCGCCTATTCTTTTTATCTCTTTCCCTCTTATTGCTAACAGCATGCAATACCCTTTCAGGCATAGATGTACCCGAAAATTTTAAAGAAAACCTACCATCTAAAGCTGAAAACGATGTACCCGTTCTAGGACAGTACGACGGCTATTCCTGTGCAACAACTTCACTAGCTATGGTCATGTCCTTCCATGATAAAAAACGTTATAACGCCAACGAAGTCTGGGACAAATCTGGAAGCAGTATCCACCAGGTTTCACGGGTCTGCGGCAATGACATGAATGGTTTGCGTAACGCTGCGGAATGGGCAGGATTTGAAAAACACGAGTTCATTACAAATGCCTCTGTAGCACAGCTGAAGTATCTGGTTTCTCAAGGCCTACCTGTCGTTATTAATATCCATAATTTCTTCAGTAACAATCCCCGTCAATATCATGCAGTAGTTGTGGCGGGATATGATGGTGACCAATTCCTTATCCGTGATCCTCAGGGCGCAGGACGGTCTTATAAAATATCTGAAAAGAAACTGGAAAAAGACTGGTACGCGGTTCTTTGCTCACCACGTACAAAAAGGGCAGACCGTTCAATGTTTGTTCTGTATCCGAAAAAAGCATAAACCTGAGGCTATTCTGCCCAACATCGTTGGGCAGTTTTTGAGTTCCTTCCTCAAGAGACTGTACCAATGTCGTGTGCCGTAAAGCTTCCCGGCACAAACTTTGGTATCAACTCACCTGACGCAGCTGCAAAAACTGAAGTAAGCCGTAAAGCAATTCCGAAAGAATTAACCAGCGGAATGAAGACTGAACACAGTGTTGATGCTATTACCCATGAGCTCGTTTGATTAATCTCGTCGCTGAAATAAATCCGTGGTGAACCAACATTGTTGATGAAAACCAGATAGATCTCACCATATGTCCGAACACTTATCCATTGTCCACGCAAGCTAAATTACTTCTTACCCAAAAGCATCCGTCTTTGTTGTGCATCAGCAACTGATCAATAACCATAAGAAGTTCGTTCTCAACCAACAAGCTTACTTCTTCACTTAGCACACATAGAAAAAACGTCGGATTATTACACTAAACAAACATACAGAAAGAAATTGGAATGATCCGGCCAACATCCCGGCACATGAGTACACATGCTGATCCGGAAAGCCTGCCTGGAGAGCCTGCTCCCGGGCCTTTTTTCAGACGAACGAGTGCGGCGAGAAAGATATTCTGCGGTATAGAAAAATATGTAAGAGAAATTGGGGGCGCTACTCTCATTCACGGCCAGCCAACATCCCGGCACATGAATCCATTGCCTGCTTGTCTGGAGAGCCTGCTCCCGGGCCTTTTTTCAGACGAACGAGTGCGGCGAGAAAGATATTCTGCGGTATAGAAAAATATGTAAGAGAAATTGGGGGCGGTCCCACCAGCCACATCCCGGCACATGAATCCATCGCTGTGGCTGCTCCCTTCCGGGCCTGACCAGGTTCACGACTTATCATTGCGGGAGGACCAACAGGACCGCCATAACAGACCGAATTTACCCACAGTCACAGGATAAATGGCCACCTCGATTGAGGTACGGCGCGCAGTATAACAGCCTTCGTTCAGGATGCAACTGCCGCTGGGCATATCCCGGTATTTTTCCTTAACCATCAGGGGTGTCGGGAGCCGCACCTTTAACTATCAAACAGTTGCGGGGACGGCGAGCTATAGTAAGATAAACATGAACGAAGCGTCATAAACACCCGACGGAATGACTATGAGTGATCAGGATGGCCCGCGCAAAGGGCTGGCTAAATCGTTTTTTTACCTCAGCTGGATCTGCCTGCTCGGGGTGCTGTATCTGGTATTCGGCAATGTACTTGAGTCCCGATACAACCCGAATAAGGATCTGAACAGCCGGCAACAGGCAGGAAAACCCGTGGTACTGACCCGCAATAAGCAGGGCCACTACGTTGCACCGGGGCTTATTAATCAACAGCCGGTGATTTTTTTACTGGATACCGGCGCCACCAATGTCAGCGTACCGGCGTCCGTGGCTGGAAAAATCGGTTTACAGGGACAGGCCTGGGGCAAGGTGCAGACGGCAAACGGCACCATCGACATTCAGGTAACGACATTGGACTCCATCAGCCTGGGCAATATTACCCAGACTGGCGTCCGGGCAAATATTAACCCCTATATGGATGATAACACCGTACTGCTGGGGATGAGCTTCCTCAGGCATCTGGAGTTAACACAACGGGGCAACACACTGACACTGAAGCCTTAACCGTGACACATTAAGCAGGAATAACCATGCAGGCACAGAAGTTTAAAATCTATCAGATGACGGCCATTTTCAGCATGTTGTTCGCCCTGCTGGGATTCAGCTATAACGTCTGGCGGATGGAAGTCACCGAAGAGAACAGCAATATCCGAACCGCCTGCTTCGAAATCTTGCTGGAGCTTTCCAATCTGGAACAGCAGATTTACGCACTGCATTACGATAAAGATCAGATCGCCGGTAATCCCCGTAAAGGCTGGGTCAAAGTCGGCCTGATTGCCGATCTGAGTACACTGACCAAAGACAGCGTTAAAGAAGAAGCACAGGAACTGAAAGATATCTGGTCAAGCAAGTGGGATAAAATTGAATATGACCAGAGCGCGACCAATAATATGGTGACCCAGATTGAAGCGGTACGCAGTGAAATCAAGCTGGTACTGAGCACGCTTGAATAACCGGTTCCTACTGACCTGTAACGCCGGATAAACATCCGGCGCACCTCCCTGAAAGCCCCGCTTACAGACCGGAAATGTCCGCATACACCCGGTAGTCATCAATCATGCCATCCTGCCAGCGCAGAACCGTAGCAAAGCGGGCAGAATAACGGCTTTTATCCAGCCGGATATAATCCACCCGGCCATGGCATACGGTGCAGTCATCACCGGTCTGCCAGATATCATCCAGCGTATGGTGCATGGCTTCGATACTGCTGAAAAATCCACGGTTCGCCTCCAGTACCGCTTCCAGGCCCTCAACCGCCGGGAAGTTACCCAGCTGAAAGTACACCGTTTCCCCCAGCACCTGTGCCAGAAAATCCACATCTTTACGGTCTACTGCCTGATATAACGCGTGTGTCAGCGACAGGGTATCGACGCTTGTATTCATGCCGGCTCCCCCTCTAAAGAACGTACATTGAATCTTAAATCCCCGCTTTCTCCGCCGTACATATTTCGCGCTTCCGGCCGCTCACTAAGGTACTCCAGAAACTCGAACTGAAAACCCGCCGGATCGGTGTAATACACTGTTTTACGGTACGGGTGATCCCTACCAAGAATGTCGATGGCATAGCCCTGCAGCCATAACCGTTCAGTCAGGCCTGCCAGGTCATCCACCACAAAGCCCAGATGCGCCAGTCCGGGCTGAATACCGCCAATATCCCGTATCTCGCCAGCAGCACTGTCATTCAGGGTGATGTAATAATCGTCACTGCCCACATGTACCCAGCGTCTTACGGTATTCCCCCAGCGCCCCTTTCCGCTGCCCCGCAGCCGCCATTCGGGAAACGCTGTCAGCAGGAAATCCAGCGTTGGCTGTATTTCCTTTACCACAAGATTGGCGTGTTCAAATCGCACCATTGTTTATCCCTCCAAAGCGATTAAATGTTGCAAACCACTTTAACCAGCACCAAATTGACAAACAATATAGGTAAAAATAGACTCTTAGTTAACTAAAACTCAACAATATAAATAAGTGGCTTCATCCATGGAAAACTTTAATGCGATTCCCGTTTTCGTGGCGGTGGCCCAACAGGGTGGCTTTTCTGCCGCCGCCCGTGAACTGAATATATCCAAGTCGGCGGTCAGCAAACGTATCACCCAGCTGGAACAGCAGTTAGGGATCAGGCTGATCCACCGCACCACCCGCAAACTGAGCCTCACCGAAGCCGGGGAACGTTATTATGAGTATTCACTGCAGGCGACCCGTGCAGCACAGCAGGCGGAAGATGCCGTAGGAGAATTGCAGGGTGAGCCCCGGGGGTTGCTGCGGATCAACGCGCCGATGTCCTTCGGCCGTCTGCACATCGCCCCGCTGATGGCAGAGTTTCTGCAACGTTACCCGCTGATAGAGATGGATCTGGTACTGGACGACAATACCCTGAATATCATCGAACAGGGGTTTGATCTGGCCATCCGGGCCACCCGGCTACCCGATTCAACCCTGATCGCCCGCAAGCTGGCTCCGCTGCACAGCGTGGTTTGTGCCGCACCGGGCTACCCGTTCCGCACCGCTCTCACCTCTCCGATCAGTCTGGCGGATGAAAACTGCCTGCTATACAGCTATTCAGATGACGCCAGCCACTGGGCGTTTGTGCCGCAACCAGAAACCTGGGGAACCGCCCTTCAGGTTAAAGTCAGCGGGAATTACCGGGTTAACAACAGCGAAGCCTTACTGGAAGCCATTCTGGCGGGAGCCGGCATTGGCCGGTTACCGTCGTTCGCCGCAGCGGAATACATTCGCCGGGGCAAACTCATGCGGTTATTCCCGGCGTACCGTATGCCGGTTAAAACCATGTACGCGGTATATCCGGAGCGGCATTACATGCCCGCCAAAGTACGGGTGTTTCTGGAATTTGCCCGTGAAAAACTCGGGAAGGATGCCCCGCACTGGGATGCCGGACTGTTCTGATTCTGATCAGACCTGAAGTTCAGAGGTGACCTTCAGCTGAGCTGTTCACTCAGAAAATCCACCAGCACCCGGACCTTCGGGGACAGATGACGGTTGTGCGGATACAGTGCCCAGATACCTTCTTCCGGTGGCTGATAGGGCACCAGCAATTCAGTCAGTGTGCCATTGGCAAGGCAGTCCTGTACGTAGTAATCCGGCAATTGCACCACCCCCAGACCTTTCAGTGCCGCATCCAGTAATACCTGGCCACTGTTACAGTGCAGAGGCCCTGACACCCGGACGTTTCTCTCAACTCCTGCCTCAGCAAAACGCCAGTACCCCAGATTGCCCTGCAGGCAGTGTTGCGCCGCCAGATCTTCCGGGGTTTCAGGCACACCGTGCGCCGCCAGGTATTCAGGCGAAGCGCAGACATGCAGGGTCCGGGTTGCCAGCCGTCTGGCCATCATACTGGAGTCTTCCAGTTGCCCCAGACGGATCGCCAGATCAAACCCCGCTTCGATCAGATCCACTTTCTGGTTAGTCAGCCGACAGTGCACTTCCAGTTCCGGATAACGCCGCATGAAGTCATTCAGCAACGGGGTTATCCGGGTTTCACCGTAGGTGGTCGGGGCGGTGATTTTCAGCTTGCCACGGGGCGTACTCTGCAACTGACTTAACGCCCGCTCCGCCTCCTCAAGCCCTTCCAGAACCTGTCGGCAATGCTGGTAATACACTTCACCGGCTTCTGTTAACGAGACTTTGCGGGTCGTCCGGTAAAACAGTTTGGTGGCCAGCCGTTTTTCCAGCGCGGTTACCTGCCGGCTCACCTGAGCCGTTGATATACCCAATTGTGCCGCCGCCGGTGTAAAACCGCCCCGCTCTGCGACGGCAACAAATTCAGAGACGCCTTCCCAGTGACCCATTATTACCAACCAGTAAAAGTTATTTGATAAAAACACAGATTATCACTCTAACAGAAACAATTAAACTAGCCGTATTCATTCATCAGAAAGAGACAGCTTAATGTCAGACACCATGATCAAATCCAAAGCCGCCATTGCCTGGGGCCCCGGCCAACCGTTAAGCATTGAAGAAATTGACGTAATGCCTCCCAAAGCCGGCGAGGTACTGGTTAAAGTGATTGCCAGCGGCGTATGCCATACCGATGCTTTCACCCTGTCCGGTGATGACCCGGAAGGCATTTTCCCGGTGGTACTTGGTCACGAGGGCGGCGGCATTGTTGAAGCGGTTGGCGAAGGCGTCACCAGCGTAGCCGTCGGGGATCACGTTATTCCGCTGTACACACCTGAATGCGGCGAATGTAAGTACTGTCAGTCAGGTAAAACAAACCTGTGTCAGAAAATCCGTGAAACCCAGGGTAAAGGTCTGATGCCGGATGGCACGACCCGCTTCTATAAAGACGGCCAGCCAATCTACCATTACATGGGTTGCTCGACCTTTTCGGAATACACGGTTCTGCCGGAAATCTCACTGGCAAAGGTAAACCCGGAAGCACCGCTGGAAGAAATCTGCCTGCTTGGCTGCGGTGTGACCACCGGTATGGGCGCGGTTATCAACACCGCCAAAGTTGAAGCAGGTGCCACAGTCGCAATCTTCGGCCTGGGGGGCATCGGTCTGTCGGCCATTATCGGCGCCACCATGGCCGGTGCCGGCCGCATCATCGCCATTGACATCAACACCTCAAAGTTTGAGCTGGCGAGAAAGCTGGGCGCAACCGACTGCATCAACCCGCAGGATCACGATAAGCCCATTCAGGATCTCATCGTTGAGATGACTGACGGTGGCGTTGACTACTCATTTGAATGCATCGGCAATACTCAGGTGATGCGTTCCGCGCTGGAATGCTGCCACAAAGGTTGGGGAGAATCGGTCGTTATCGGCGTTGCCGGTGCCGGTCAGGAAATATCCACCCGTCCTTTCCAACTGGTCACCGGCCGGGTATGGCGTGGTTCGGCTTTCGGTGGGGTCAAAGGCCGTTCTGAACTGCCGGATTACGTAGAGCGTTATCTGCAGGGTGAGTTCCGTCTGGATGATTTCATCACCCATACTATGGGGCTGGACTCCATCAATGAAGCTTTCGAGCTGATGCATCAGGGCAAAAGCATTCGCAGCGTGATTCATTTCGACGCCTGAAGCTAACAGGCTCTACTGCTATACCGACAACTGTTCCGGCAACACGCCGGAACAGTGTTTCAGTTGCCCCTGCCATAAACACTTCCCGGAATATTCTCCGGACAACCGTTGCAACTGTGCAGAAAATACCCTAAATTAACCGCCATTAAATCGTTACATCAAGAGAAGGGCTGACGTCCTCGCCAACCTGCCAACCTGGGCAAGGTGGTAACCCGGAATCTCCGGGCGATGTGGTCATACCGACAAAGAATCAGGTAGCACCCCGCACACGTCAGTTCTCATGAAAATGGGAGCAGATCCATGTTTGAAGCACACATATATTCAACAGAACCACCCCGGCTGGCCACAGAGCACAGCCTGCAACCCTGTGAACCTGTCCTTTGCTGGCATCCGGCGCAACAATGCAATCTGGCAGTCTGGTTTACCCCCGGTAAACGTAATGGCCGCCGCGTCAGTTTTGTTTACTTTGAATACCGCCGCGGGGATAACAGTCACGCATCGGTGCAAACGGAAATATCCGACACACCGGACTTCAGCCGTTTACAGCTACTGAGCGCTGATCAGGACATTACGGATCTGGACACCAGCCTTACTGAACAGTGGCATCTGCTGCGAGGTTTATAACCGGCCCTGCTTTCACCACAAACAAAAACAGCGCCATCAGGCGCTGTTTTATATTCGGTCCGCAGATCAGTGCTGGTGACCACCTACGCCATGCGCGTGGCCGTGAGCAACTTCTTCTTCAGTCGCATCACGCACATCCATTACTTCCACATCAAAGGTCAGGGTCTTGCCCGCCAGCGGATGGTTATTATCCACGGTTACCTTGGACATACCTACTTTAACAACGGTGACCTGACGCAGCCCTTTATCCGTCTGAACGGTAGCAACCATACCCGGCTTCCAGTTCTTTTTACCCTGCAGATGCTTCTTCTGAATCACCTGTTCGCAGTTAGGCAAAAACGCGCCGTAGGCATCTTCAGGTGCCAGTGTCACCGAAAAAACATCACCGGTTTCACGGTCATTCATTGCCGCTTCCAGACCTTTGATCATATTGTCATGGCCATGCAGGTATAACATCGGGTTACCTTTACGGCTGGTTTCCTGCACGCTGTCATCGGCAGCGGAAAGGTTGTAATGAAACTGAACAACCTTATCTTTGGTGATCTTCATGCTTGTTCCTAAATTCTGAACTATATGTCTGGCGGCATTATACGCTGGCTTTACAGGAATAATCAGCCTTTATTGCACATCGGTAATTTCAAACTCAGTGGCGGCAATCATCACACAATCGCCCACATACTTACCGGTCAGTTGCGCCCCCAACGGTGCTTCCGGCGTTACAACAGTGACGGTCATACCGGCATGGGAAAGCTTCATTCCGCCGGCAGCCGGCCCGAGCAGTAACAACCGCTGTTCTTCAGTGTCCATCGCCTGCAACATAACCAGACACCCCGAAATCACCGGATCATCTTCATAGAAACCGGTTTCCGGCAGCGCCTGCCAGGCCGCGATTTCCTGCTGTATTTCGGCTACCCGCCGGGATTGTCCTTCCGCCAGATAAGAGGCTTCCAGGCCCAGGGTGTCATACTGATTTTCAGCCACACTTTCTTCGTGGGTTGCCGCCTGATGCGCTTCATTTGCCGCCTGCTCACAAACAGCCAGATCCGCCTGCAACTGCCCGATAACAGCAGCTATCAGTGTATGTTTACTCATAATTCTGTTTCCGCCGACTGCCCGATATCTTCGTAGCAGCAGATCTGACTACGGCCATTGGATTTCGCTTTATACAAACTCCGGTCTGCCTGACTGAGCAATTTCTGCGCCGTCGTTGCCCCGTCACGGGTTGTGCTGATTCCGATGCTGGTGGTGATATACGGCGCAACATGGGAATGCTGGTGCTCAATCTGCTCCTGCGCTAACCGGTGCAAAATCTTCTGAGCAAGCTTTTCTGCTGCCCGCAAAGTGGTATTGGGCAGTACAATGACAAACTCTTCCCCGCCATAGCGGGCCAGTATGTCACTGTCAGAACGTAAGCAGCTCTTAAAGAGTTCAGAGACCTGACGCAGACAGCGGTCACCCTGCGGGTGTCCGTAGTTATCGTTATAGGTTTTAAAATCATCTATATCGAGGAACAGCAAACACAGTTCCTGATTATTCCGCCGGTACAACCGCCAGGTATGCTCAAGTGACTCATCAAAGCCACGGCGGTTTATCACATTGGTCAGCGCGTCGATCTGAGTCAGCCGGCTCAGTTGCAAATTGGTTTCATCCAGTGCTGCCTTCATTTTTGAAATCCGGGACATGGCATGCACCTTCGCCAGCAACACCACCTGATTAACCGGCTTCACCAGATAATCATCACCACCGGCATCAATGGCGGCTGCCAGATAATCCGGATCATCTTTGACGGTCAGGAAAATTATCGGTATCCAGTAATCATCTTTCAGGTTACGGCGGATCTGACGGGTAAGTTGCAATCCATCCACACCGGGCAATGAAATATCCATCAGAATCAGGTCAACAACAGACCGTTTAATGTGCGCTTTTGCTTCCCTCGCATCTTTGGCGGGCAATGGTTGCGGATAACCGGCGCCAACAACAATGCTTGTTACCAGATCCCGCACCAACGCGGAATCATCTACTACTAAAATCTGCATCTGAAGACCCGATCCATGTATATAGCCGTCAACAATAAGCTAATGGTATCAAGCTATTCCATTCGCGCCAAAGCTTGATATTGGGTAATACAAACGGATCAGAAGCACACCAGACACCCAGCCCTTACTCAGCGGGCTTTTCAGCCTGAGACTTTTTGATTAAAATGCCGCCCCTGTCCCATCCCGGACAGCCGGTATCAGCAGTTTTTCACTTAACTGCCGAAACAACATAATGTATTGCTCCGGATTTACGCTCCGGTTCGCAGAGGAAAACCATGTCACAAATCGTTGTATGTGCGCTCTATAAATTCGTCACCCTGAAAGACTATCAGGACATCCGTGAACCCCTTCGCCAGTTGCTGGAAAGCAACGGTATCCGCGGCACACTGCTGCTGGCTAAAGAAGGCATTAACGGCACCGTCGCCGGCACCCGTGAAGGTATCGATGCCCTGCTGACCTGGCTGAAGAATGATCCCCGTCTGGCGGATACGGTTTACAAGGAATCATTTGACGACAGCAACCCGTTCTACCGCACCAAGGTTAAGTTGAAAAAAGAAATCGTCACCATGGGCGTTGAAGGCATCGACCCTAAACAGGTAGTGGGTACTTACGTTAAACCGAAAGACTGGAATGCACTGATCTCCGATCCGGACGTTATTCTGGTGGATACCCGCAACGACTACGAAGTGCAGGTCGGCACCTTTGAAGGCGCCATCAACCCGGAAACCGATACGTTCCGCGAATTTCCCCAGTATGTAAAAGAAAACCTGGACCCGGCAAAGAACAAGAAAGTTGCCATGTTCTGCACCGGCGGTATCCGCTGTGAAAAGTCTACTGCATACCTGAAAGAACAGGGTTTCGATGAGGTTTACCATCTGGAAGGCGGTATTCTGAAGTACCTTGAAGAGGTACCTGAAGAAGAAACCCTGTGGCAGGGTGAATGCTTTGTATTCGATAACCGCATCACCGTTAACCACCAGCTGGAAAAAGGTATTTACGATCAGTGCCACGCCTGCCGCCTGCCGATTACTGAAGAAGAGAAGCAGAGTGATAAGTACATGCAGGGTGTCAGCTGTCACCAGTGCTACGACAAGCAAGACCCGGCTCAGCGGCAGCGTTTTATTGAACGTCAGAAGCAGATGCAGCTGGCAGAAACCCGCGGTGAAGCCCACCTGGGTGCCGATGCGTTAGAAACCATTGCTCAGCGCCGTGAACAGAAAGAGCAGCTGCGTAAAGAACAGCAGGCCCGTAACGCACAGGCGTAATGCTGAAAGTTATAAAAAACCGGCCAGATGGCCGGTTTTTTTATTTCAGCGCCGGCACAGCTGCATCCAGTGTTCAATGCCCGCACTGATGTATTTATGCCGGTGCAGCATCAGATACAACCGCCGGTTCAGATCCCGCCCGGCAACCTGTAACGGTACCAAACGCCCCTGAGCAAAATCTTCCAGCAGGGCGATCCGCGACAAACATCCCAGCCCCAGCCCCGCAGCAACCGCCCCTTTAATGGCTTCGATGTGTTCCAGTTCCAGAGTCACTTTCAGTTCCGGCAGCAAACCGTGCATGGCCCGGTCAAAGGTTTGCCGGGTGCCTGAGCCCTGTTCCCGCAGAATCCAGTTGGCCTGCAGCAAGTCAGTATCACTGAGACGGATCTTCTGCGCCAGCGGATTATCCGCTGCACAGAACACCACCAGTTCATCATTCTGCCAGGGCAGAATTTCCAGCTCCGGATGCTGCACCTCTCCTTCGATCAGACCAATATCAATGTCAAAATTCACTAACCGCCGGGTAATGGTGGTGGTATTGGCAACCTGTAAATCCAGCCGCGCCTGCGGATGCTCTGCCATATACTGCGCCATCAGCCCCACAGCCAGATAATTCCCGATGGTCAGGGTCGCCCCGATCCGCAACTCCCCCACGGCCTGATGCTGCTCCATTTCCTGCTGTAAAGACTTAGCCCGTTCCAGCAGCGCTTCAACCCTTGGCCGCAATGAACGGCCCAGCTCATTAATCTGTAAACGCTTGCCTACCCGGTCAAACAGCTGCATATCAAACTGCTGCTCGAGGTCCCGCAGCGCGCCGCTTACAGCCGACTGAGACATCGCCAGGCTTTGTGCGGCCTTAGTAATGTTGTCGAAGTGAGCAACCGCCAAAAACACTTCCAGTTGTCTTAAGGTATATTTCATATTCGGTTTTACCGATATAAGTTTTCTGAATTATCGTCTTTACCAATATCATAGACAGGCCTATTATCGATAACAAGAAATAAGGAATACGATTTTTATAACTTTAAGCTATAGATAATTCACTACGGTCATGAGCACACAGACCCTCAGCCCCGGTGAAAACATCTTATATAGGAATCAGCAATGGCAAACATAGCAACCGAAGAAGTTCTCAGCGTCCATCACTGGAACGATACTTTATTCAGCTTCACCACCAGCCGGGATCCGGGTTTTCGTTTCAAGAACGGTCATTTCGTCATGATCGGCCTGGAACATGAAGGCCGTCCGCTGATGCGTGCTTACAGCATTGCCAGCGCTAACCACGAGGACCGTCTGGAGTTTTTCAGCATCAAAGTGCAGGACGGCCCGCTGACATCTAAATTACAGAACATCAATGTGGGTGATCAGATTCTGGTCAGCCGCAAGCCTACCGGCACGCTGATTAACGATAACTTGCTGCCGGGCAAACGTTTGTTCCTGATCAGCACTGGCACCGGTCTGGCACCTTTCATGAGCATCATTAAAGATCCGGAAATCTACGACGCCTATGATCAGGTTATTCTGACCCACGGGGTGCGTTACCTGTCGGAGCTGGCCTATACCGATGTGATTGAAAACCAGTTACCTAACGACGAGTTCCTCGGGGAAATGGTGTCAGACAAGCTGCTGTACTACCCGACCGTTACCCGGGAAAAATTCCGCAATAACGGCCGCCTGACCGACTTAATGGTCACCGGTAAACTGACCAATGATCTGGGACTGCCGGACCTGAACCCGGAACACGACCGCTTCATGCTGTGCGGCAGCCCGAGCATGCTCAAGGACACCTGCAACATTCTTGAGAGCATGGGCTTCCATGAAGCCCGTCAGGGTGAACTGGGCCACTATGTCATTGAACGGGCGTTTGTTGAACGCTAACCCTTCTTAAATAAAGCCGGCCCTCCCCGACCGGCTTCACCGGCTTGTTGAAAGCAGCGATCTCTCTCCTGCGTTGGCAGCTCAGTCACTGAGCTGCCTTTTTTATTCCCACCTCGCCTAAGCATCCACTGCTACACTTAAAGTCCCCGAACAGATCTTTAAGAGGTACCGGCTATGAAATCACCGGTCAGACAACAACTCGGGTCGGTTCTTCTGGCCTCAGCTTTTATTTTTTTACCTCTAGCACTGGATCACCTGCCCAGTGTGGATACCCAGAGTCAGGCGTTTGCTAAAAACGGTAACGGCGGCGGTAATGGCGGCGGTAATGGCGGTGGCAACGGCGGCGGTAACGGCGGCGGTAACGGCGGCGGTAACGGCAAAGGCGGCGGACATGGCAACAGCAGTGACAACAGCGCCGGTCCGCAGGGCAATAAGAACCTCAAATCGCTTTCGGCGAAAGACAAGACCTCCGGTGAAAAACTCAAAGGCAGCCTCAATGCCGCACACGCATCGGCAACCGCCAGAGAACATGCTGCGCCTCACTCCCGGGTCGGCCAGATTGCCACCTATGAAAAACTGGCGCTGGCCACCTCCCTGACCGAACAGGATGCGCTGGATATAGAAGATATCCTCACTCAGCTGGAAGATCCTGAATTAACGCCGGAAGCCCGTAAGGCCCTCCAGCAACAGCTGGCGGATATTGCCGACAGCCTGCCAGATGACGGCGAGACAGATCCGGATTCAGTTGAGACACTGGCCAGGGCCGCTGAAACCACCCTTCAGGGCGCCAGCAATAAAGCGCTCGATGAAGAGAATAAAATGCTGGACGCCGTGAATGAGCTGTTAGGCATTTCCTCACCCAACGCTGTTATTGATGCAATCAAGTCACCCGAAGAAGATACAGAAGAAAACACTGGCGACCCTGTCACGGATGAACAACCCGCCAGTTGATATGAACTGACATCAGCCGTCGCCGGCCGCACTGGCTGGCGACGCTGCCGGGTGCTGAATTAACGCATCCCTTAATGCATTTACCAGTGCAGTATTCACGGCAGCTGTATTGCCCGCGAGCCCTTTTGCCTGACGAAACTGACCAATCGCCTGGCGGGTAACCGGGCCGATCCAGCCATCAGCATTTCCGGAATCATATCCCAGCCGGTTCAGGGCATGCTGAATAAACCTTACCTGCCCCCGGGGCACACTGCTTTCTTTCTGAACCTGTCGCCAGCCGGACAGTAACTGTTTGCCTTCAGCCAGCTGGCTGGCCGATAAACGCGGCTGCAACCGCCTTAGCAGATCGGCTGCTGATTCATCCCCGGCACGTTTTGCCAGACTCAGCCAGGCCCATGCTGCGGGTAAATCCCGGGGCCAGCCCAGCCCGGCAGCATAGGCAATCCCCAACTGATATTGCGACTCTACATGCCCCTGATCTGCCGCTCTGGCCAGCCAGTGAATACCCCAGGCCTCTTCGGCATCCACGTCCCGCCCGTTCAGATAGATATCCCCCAGACGAAACTGGGCTTCTGGCTGCCCGTTTGCAGCGGCCTTTTCCAGCCAGAACAGCCCGGATGAGTAACTGACACGGCCACCTTTACCGTTAAAATAAGACAGAGCCAGCAAGTACTGAGCATTCGCGTGGTCTTTATCTGCGGCCTGACGAAACGCCTGACGGGCCGCCACCAGATCCTGATGCTGACTGTCAGCTGTATGCTTTAAACCCAGCCGGTAATAATATTCGCCACTGCTGACAGTGGGGCTCACCGTTTCAGCCGGCGCCTGTTCCTTTAACGGAAGCCAGTCGAACTGACACCCGGATACACTGATCAGGAAAAAAACCACAATTCCCATGCGCCAGAAACGGCAAGTTCTGTTGTTACCACTGCTCTCAGACATCATCGCTCCCGGGTGGATGTATTAGTCACAAGCTAGTACAGCTTATCCTGTGCTTCAACCGCCACTTCCCCAGTCTGAAACCTCCCCCCGGTAATGGCAGGCACAGATACAAACTCAGATCAGACGTCACAACAACTTACTGTTCAAAATGAAACTACACCCCATACAGTATTTTTTTACGTGCCAGATTTCCGGCAGAAATACCCCTGCAAAAACTGAAATTATGACGTTCAGGTAGAACAAAACAGCGTAATTATTCAAGCGGCTTCCAGACACAATCCCCAATACTAAGGCTCATCACACAGCAGCAGTCTGTCGCTTGCGGTCAAATACAATGCGCATTCTGACGAAACCGTACTGATTGCTCTGTAATACTGCCTGCAGATCGGATATTTCAGTTTGCATAAACCGCTGATCAGCACCTTATAACGATAAAAAAACAACGGAGTATTTATGACCCTATTGAAGCAATCAGTAGCCGCCGTCACCCTCGCCCTGGCATCCGGTATGGCAATGGCCGAATGCGGTGACATCGTCGTCGCCGAGATGGACTGGGCATCTGCCGAGTTCGCCGCCAACCTGGATAAGATCATCCTTGAAGAAGGTTTTGGCTGCAGTGTCGATCTGGCGCCGGGCGCAACGGCAACCACACTGGCCTCAATGGAGTCGAAAGGCCGGCCACATATTGCGCCGGAATTCTGGTCTAACGCCGTACGCGAACGGCTACAACAAGCTGAGGATAACGGTCAGGTGATCGTGGCAACCAAACTGATTCCTGATGCCGCCGACGGCTGGTATGTCTCCAAAAGCATCGCCGATGATTATCCGGAAATTAACAGCATCGATGACGTGCTGGCCCGTCCGGAACTGTTCCCGAATAAAGAAAACCCGGGGAAAGGTACCTTCGTCAACTGCCCGTCCGGCTGGACCTGCCAGATTGCCAACACCAACCTGACCAAACCCACCGCCTATAACTTTGAAAAAGCCGGTTTCATCGCGCTGGATCCGGGATCAGCAGCCGGTCTGGATGGCACCATTGCCAAGTCTTATGACCGTGAAGAAGGCTGGTTCGGCTACTACTGGCAGCCATCATCTGTACTGAGCAAGTACGAGCTGAAGCGCCTGACCACGGATGCCGACATCAATGATGAGCACTGGAACAGCTGTATCGCCAAAGAAGAGTGTGACACACCACAGCGAACTAACTTTACACCGACCACAGTGAACACCATTGTGACCACCGGATTCGCCGGCGACAACCCGGATGTAATGGCGTACATCAACAAGCGTGCCTATACCTCAGATGAAGTAGGTAAGGTGCTGGTGTACATGAGTGATAACCAGGCTGACGGTGAAGACGGTGCAATCTACTTCCTGGAAAACCACGAAGAGATCTGGACTAAATGGGTTACCCCGGAGATCGCCAACAAGGTGCGTCAGGCAATTAACTGATCCCGCCTCTCCCGAAGCCGGCCCTGTGCCGGCTTCGGCTTCAGTCAGACCATCCTGACTTCAACTCCTTTCACTTTGATATATAAGCATTTTATAATCTAAGCCATCTTCAGAACACAGTTTGCCTGCCCTGAGACCTTTGACTGACCCGCATTTCACCTTCCCGCCTTTCTGTTCCGCTCAACATTTCGCCATTTAAGTAATAAAGACTTACAAATCATACATATATAGACAAAACAACCACATAAAGTCCTGTTTCAGAGAAAACACCCACAACACACGGGGTAGAATGGCCGCGGTTTTCTCCGCCAGTTTTCCGGCGTTTGCCGTCAAGTGCCCTGACCGTTAAATCCGGCAACTGGCCAGTAATAATAAATATTGGAGTTTTGTCTCAATGCAAGCATTTGTCGATTTTATGAACGGCATTATCTGGAGCCCGGCGCTGATTTATCTTTGCCTGGGTGCCGGTCTTTTCTATTCCATCATGACCCGTTTCGTACAGGTTCGCCTGTTCCGCGAAATGTGGCGCTTACTGTTCTCCGGTAAGAGCTCTGACAAAGGTATCTCTTCGTTCCAGGCACTGGCGGTTTCGCTGTCTGGCCGTGTCGGTACCGGTAACATCGCCGGTGTTGCCGCTGCGATCGGTTTCGGTGGTCCGGGTGCTGTATTCTGGATGTGGGTTGTAGCTTTCCTGGGCGCCGCTACCGCTTACGCAGAATCCACACTGGCACAGATCTATAAGGAAGAGCAGGATGGCCAGTACCGTGGTGGTCCGGCTTACTACATCGAAAAAGCGATGGGCCAGAAATGGTATGCGTGGATCTTCGCGATCGCGACCATCCTGGCCTGTGGTGTGTTCCTGCCGGGCGTACAGTCCAACAGTATCGGTAACGCTGTAGAAACCGCATTCGGTTCCGGCGACATGATCGAAACCGCTATCGGTACCCTGAGCTTCGCGAAAATCGTCACCGGCACAGTTGTTGTTCTGGTACTGGGCTTCATCATCTTCGGTGGTGTTAAGCGTATCGCGAACTTCACTCAGGTCGTTGTACCTTTCATGGCACTGGCTTACATCATCATCGCTACCGTGATTGTTCTGCTGAACGTAGACATGCTGCCGGAAATCTTCGGTATGATCATCGGCGATGCATTCACACCAATGGCTGGCCTGGGTGCTGCGATTGGCTGGGGTGTTAAGCGTGGTGTTTACTCCAACGAAGCCGGTCAGGGTACTGGTCCTCACGCAGCCGCTGCTGCTGAAGTAGACCACCCTGCTCAGCAGGGTCTGGTTCAGGCGTTCTCTGTATACATCGACACGCTGTTCGTATGTACTGCAACGGCGCTGATGATCCTGATCACAGGTGCTTATAACGTTCACGGTGCCGGTGATGCCTTCCTGGTTCAGAACCTGGCGGCTGATGTTGCAGCAAACAGCCCGGCCTTCACCCAGACCGCAATTGAAAGCGTCCTGCCAGGTGTCGGTAGCCCGTTTGTTGCTTTCGCTCTGTTCTTCTTCTCGTTCACCACCATTCTGGCGTACTACTACATTGCCGAAACCAACATCGCGTACATCCAGCGCACGCTTCACATCCCTGGTCTGAAGATGATGCTGAAGATTGTTCTGATGGCTGCAACCTTCTACGGTTCGGTGAAAACAGCCAACCTGGCATGGGGTATGGGTGACGTAGGCGTAGGCATGATGGCCTGGCTGAACATCGTCGGTATTCTGATCATCTTCTTCATGGCCCGTCCTGCAATTAAGGCCCTGAAAGACTATGAAGAGCAGCGTAAAGCCGGTGTAACCGAGTACACATTTGATCCTAAGAAACTGGGCATTAAGAATGCTAAATTCTGGGAAGACCGTATCAGCAAGAAATAACTGATACTGTTTAGTGTGATATCAAGGCCGCGATCATCGCGGCCTTTTTTTATGCCGCCAGCCCCTCTGATTCCACCCTTTTCTGCCCCACATAATCCCCGCCAAAAATTTCTCTAACCCCGGAACCTAACCCAACCGGATCATTCAAACCTATAGCGCATACTCAATATACTGAAGGCAAACCACAGGGATGAAACATGGATACTTTTGAGCTGATAATTTTTGATTGCGACGGAGTTCTGGTCGACAGCGAGCGCATTGCCAATGAAGTGTTCGCCGGCATTCTTAAGGAAAGTTGCGGACTCACGCTGAATCAGGCTGAAATGTTTGAACTGTTCGTTGGCCGCTCGGCGAAACAATGTATCCAAACCCTCACCGATCTGCTGGGTCACCCACCGCCGGCAGACATACAACACCGCTATGAGCAGGACATCAATATTGCCCTGCGCACGTCGGTAACAGCGGTTGAAGGCATCAGGGAAGTGCTTGAAGGTTTACAGCTACCCTACTGTGTTGCCTCCGGTGGCACCTATGCGAAGATGCACATCACACTGGGGAAAACCGGCCTGCTCCCCCTCCTTGAAGGCAGGCTGTTCAGCACTTCTGATGTTCACGAAGGCAAACCCCGGCCGGATATATTTCTCCATGCGGCAGCCCGTATGGGTGTCACCAACCCGGCAAAATGTCTGGTGATAGAAGACAGCCCGCCGGGAATACAGGGTGGCATTCATGCCGGGATGACGGTATTCGGCTATGCAGAATGCATGAACCCGCAAACCCTGCGGGAAGCCGGTGCGCACCTTATTTTCAATGATATGCGACAATTACTCCGGCTTAACAATGGCCGCTGGCCGGACAGCATTTTCACAGATAAACAGCGATAACAGACGCAAAAAAGCCGCATCCCTGCGGCCCGTTTGCACAATCCCTTGCACCGGAATCCTTACCGGTCATCCCTGCAAATATTTATACCCGGCCAGCGGCCTGTGCAGCGGCTGTCAGGGCAGCAATCGCCTTGCTGTTACGCTCAGACTTTTTCGCCTCATCCTTCCAGACGGACATGGCTGCAGCAGTCAGCGCGTTGGAATCTTCTACCGGCAGCGAAGCAAATTCAAAGATGCCCTCACCGTTTACATCCATACAGCCGTTCACGTTCCAGGCGTGCATATCTGTTGCATGCTTAGCGTAGGCCAGTTCAATGACCCGACGCTGGTCATCACTCATAGAATCCCATTTCGCCTTATTGATCAGCATACCGTCGGCATAACCCGGGTTAATCATGTTCAGATAGGTGTAGTGCTTCGCCGCTTCATGCAGTTTCAGCGCTTTATATTCCAGTGAGCCGCCGTAGATCACACCGTCAATAGCACCTGTAGTCAGTGCCACATACAGTTCCTGACTCGGCAGATAGACGGTCGGAATATCAAACTTCTCCAGAATGGAGGCAACCGTCGCTGTCGCCCGGATCTTCATATTTTTCAGATCCGCCAGACTCTTAACCGGCTTGGTGGTCAGCAGGTCGTAAGGACCGCCAAACACAGGGCCCAGATAATGCACACCTTTTTCTGCATAGGCTTCAGCAATCAGGTCAGACAGACCTTTTGCCTTGTGCAGATACATGGCTTCATCAAAGCTGGTCCAGGCACCGGGAATGCCGGATTCGATCTTGGCGATGTCCAGCTGGCCGGCCCAGTAGCCACCATAGCCCTGACACATGTCCAGCGTACCCTTGGATACCGCTTCCAGCATCTGGTCATTCGCCACCAGCTCACCACCACGGAAACGGCTGATACGAACACTTTTGTTAGAACTGGTTTTCACATCATCCGCAAACGCTTTATACAGGTCGTCGGTTTCAGTGCCATACAGGGTTTGCATCCGCAGACGAACTTTATCAGCAGCCTGGGCTGAACCGGTTGCCATCGCCAGTGGAGCTGCAGCCATGCCGGTGGCCGCTACTTTCAGCAGATCTCTTCTCTTCACGTGGGTGGTCCTTTTGTTATTGTCGTTATGGCGCTGGGCCGTTATGGGCAAATGCCCGGTCACCGGCGTATTATCCCGCGACAGACACAAATAAGGGTATACCCCCATAAGGGGATGACTCCTAACCTGTTGTTAAACAAAAGATTATTGAAAATCAAAAGAGAAAAAATTCGACCTTAGTCGCAGACAAAACCAGCCTTTTCAGAGGGCGATCTCATGCTGGAGGAGCAGTTTTGTCAGATGTTTATCCAGACGGCCAAGATCATCAGGCCGCAGATCAGCCACTTCAGACTTATGCAATGCATAATGGTTTTTACGGGCCATTTTCTGCGCCAGCTGATTCGCTGTCAGAGAATCACACCAGAATTCCAGAAAGAGGCCGGCATCCGGCAAATAGAAATCCGCCTGCTGCCCCGGTAACTCCGGAATATTCATATGCGTGGTGAAACGGATATTTGCCAGATACAGCCAGTTGGCTATCAGTGCCGCCCCCTGATTGTCCATCATACGGCCATCCAGCGTTCTGACTCCCTGAATATCCCCGGAGCTGTCTTTACCCAGGGCGACATTCAGGCGCTGTTCCAGCAAGGCATTGGTCTGCACCGATTTCTGCCACAACACTTGCGGCACACCGGAGTCCTGATCTTCATGCTGTACCCCGCCCTGCAGTTTACCGGCGGCGGTTAACTGCCAGCCATGCAAATGCGGCTTCATCCACCCCAGTTCAGTGAGCAAACGTTGCATCATCAGCGGGTCGTAACTGAAATGCTCGGCAAGGTCCTGGTAATTCAGTAAGCGGGCTTCAAACTTCACCAGTGCCGGGTGCTGGCGCACCGACTCCGGCCAGACAATGTAGGTGCCAAACTTATCACTGGTATGGTATTTACCTTTCTCGAACTCACCTTTAGTGGTGAGTTTCCACTGATCATCCTCACGGCGAATCCAGCCTAATGCAGCCAGCTCAGCAAACATCTGCTTACTGGTTTTATCCAGCGCTCTGGCCAGCGCAGAGGTCGATAATCCCCGTGATGAATCCTTTGTCATTGGTTCTTTCCTGAAGCCTGATTACACCCGTCCATAGTGCCACAGGGAGTATTCCGCTGTTAAGAAGAATCACCGTAAAAACAATTCATCCGGGCTTAAAACTATTACCGCCAAATGCCCCGTCACCTTACCCGCCTGCGGACTTCAACCTGACGCGTCATCTTCAGCAGGAACCGTCCGCAGCTGTTCCCTGATCAGCGCGCGAATCGGCTGATAGCGCAGCGGCAGATTACGGTGTTTCCGGGTAATCAGATAAACGCTTTCATCAGTGGCCGTTGCCAGACGGGCCGTACGGATCATATCCCCGAACGGGCACACATCCAGCGAAGACTTCGGAATCACCGTGAATCCCAGCCCACGGGATACCGGTAATAAAATCTGGCTAAGCTGATTGATATAGCCTGACTGTGGCACCGACTGCATGCCTTTGAAATCCTCAGCAAAATTCGCCTCTAACACCTGAATCGCGTAATGATGGCCATCCGGATGATTAATAAACCCCAACGCCATCAGGCTGTCCCAGTCTGCTGCAACATCTGCCGGCAATACCAGACACAGCCGGTCAGCGCCGACCTTCTCCTGTAGCATCTCCGGATCATGCACCGGCTGGGTAATCAGGCCAATATCAGATTCTCTGTTTCTGACTCGCTCGGCAATGGCGGCATTGGGTGCCGCCTCCACGCTCATCTTCAGCCCAGGATAACGGGCCTGCAGACTCAGTAATTGCGGATACAGCAACATCGCCATGGAACCGGAACAGGCCAGCCGGCATTCACCGCTCTGCTCATCATCCTGTGCAATGGCACTGAGCAGTTCCGACTCAGCATCTGCCTGCTGGCTGGCATACTCACAGAGCAGCTCCCCGGCCTGCGTTAACTCGAAGCTTTTTCCCTGACGGTCTAACAGTGCCGTCCCCAGTTGCGCCTCCAGTTTCTGAATATGCTGGCTGACACCCGGCTGGGTCATATGTAACTGCTGAGCGGTGTGTGTGAAGTGGCGGGTTTGCGCCAGATGCACAAAGGTTCGCAGATATACCGGATTAATCATAACAATATGTTATCAAATAAATCATTAATGATAATTTCATATTAACACAATCAATTCATACACTGCGCTCAAAATTAATTCTGTGGAGCAAAGATCATGAATGTTACAGCCCCTTACCCCCGTACGTTTTCCCATATCGGTATCTCAGTACCGGACCTGGAAGCAGCCGTTAAGTTTTATACTGAAGTACTGGGCTGGTATTTAATTATGCCCCCCACAGACATTACCGAGGATGACAGCCCCATCGGTGAAATGTGTACCGATGTATTCGGCGCCGGCTGGGAGTCGTTCAGAATTGCCCACCTGTCCACCGGCGACCGGATCGGCGTTGAGCTGTTCCAGTTTAAAGGCCAGCAAAACCCGGAAAACAACTTCGAATACTGGAAAACCGGTATCTTTCACTTCTGTGTTCAGGACCCGGACGTAGAAGGGCTGGCGGAAAAAATTGTTCAGGCCGGCGGCAAAAAACGTATGCCCAGACCCCGCTATTATTTCCCGGGTGAAAAGCCCTACCGGATGATTTATATGGAAGACCCGTTCGGCAATATTCTGGAAATCTACAGCCACAGCTATGAACTTCACTACGCCTCGGGTGCCTATAACTGAGCCACCGTATACCGCCTGCCGCCGGTATTCTGCCTGAATACTGGCGACAACCTGATGCGCGGGTTTCCCCTCTTCCGCCGCAAGCACAGCCGAGGGCTGACGTCTTTTACAGGCCGTAATCATATATCGACTCAACGTGTTACAAAGAGTTCATCTGTTCAGTATTTTTAACAGCCAGAACCCTGCAAAACCTTGATCTGCGTTGTTTTGTAAGAAAAATTACACATTTTGACCACAGGCACTATTGCAATTTTTTTTAATCGGAGCATTCTGTAAGTGAGCCTGTCACGAAGGACAGTAGGTTTGGCAGGCGGAGACGTGTCCGAGTTTTTTGCAGTAAGGGTTATATATGAATATAAACATCACTAATCGCAATGACAAAGTTTCAGACGCAACACGGGAAAAAATAGAAAGTTGGTTACACGAAAGTCAAAAGCGCTATAACGTCATTACCAGCGCACAAGTCACCATTGAAAAATCAAACGGCAAAGAGGAAGTCGTCGAAGCGACTGTCCATGCCACCGGTAAAGATCTGTTCGCCAAAGCCAGCCACGAAAATCTGTTTGCCGCGCTGGATGCACTGAGCAGCAAAATCGATAAACAATTAGCCAAAATCCGCGATATTCAGACCAACAAGAAAGGGACGAGCAAACCGGTTGAAGAATCCGCTGAAACAATGGTTGATGATGAGGATGACACCGATTACGAAGAGCAGTACTCCGCGTAACGCTGTTAGCCAGCACTGAATCAGAAAGGCCGCACACTGTGCGGCCTTTTTTGTTGCCATTCACAGCCCTGCCCCCTTAAGACCCACCTGACTTTCCCCTGCTCAGATCCGGCCACACTGAATACAGGTTCAGAACCGCAGAGATTTAACATTTCTTAACACCCTTTTTACTTTGTCTGGTGTACAAAGAGAGACACACAATCACAATTACCTTTTGTACCGGCTATGCTAAAACGAATATTTCCGCTTCTGACCCTGCTTCTGCTCAGCGCCTGTACCCAGGTCAGCGAGCAGAGCCCTTTACACACGGCATCTGCCACCTTGCCTGAATACCGACAGACTGATTTTCAGACCTATATACAGGATACCCGTACCTGGTTGGAGCAACAGCGGGTATTCGTCTCAGCAGATAAGCAGGCAGAGCTGGATGCCAACACACCTTACGAGCTTCCGCCCGCAAATGGACTGCCACCCCGTAAAGGAATACTGCTGGTACACGGTTTAGGTGATTCGCCCTTCTTTTTTCGCGATATCAGCCAGGCACTGAGTCAGCAGGGCTTTCTGGTGCGCACCCTGTTACTGCCGGGCCACGGCAGCCGGCCTGCAGATCTGATGCTGGCAGACGCCGATGAATGGCAGGCAGCAGTCAGCCATCACACCCGGCTGTTGCAGCAACAGGTTGATGAAGTCTGGCTGGGGGGCTTTTCAACCGGCGCCAATCTGGCAACCTCCGAAGCACTGAGCAATGATGACGTCAGCGGATTACTGCTATTCTCCCCGGCAATCGTGCCGGAATCCGCCATGACTCACTTATTGCCCGTGGCTAACCTGTTCAGCAACTGGCTGGATCAGGACTCCTCAGACGGCAACTACACCCGTTATGGCTCACTGACTACCAACGGCGCCACCCAGTATTACTACACCACCCGGCAGGTTCGCCAGCAGCTGGCAAAAAGTACCTATAAAAAGCCGGTTCTCATCGCCCTGAGCGCTGATGACAGTGTGGTCGACTCTGAAGCCGTAAAAACCCTGTTTGAACAGCGCTTCAGCAACCCGGACAGCAAACTGTTCTGGTTTGGTGAAACCGCAGCACCGGCCGACCCGCGCATCAAAGTATTAGCCAGCCAACTGCCTCAGTTACAGATCAGTAACTTCTCTCATATGTCACTGCTCTTCGCCGCCAACAATCCTTTCTACGGCCGTAACGGCAGTCACCGGGTCTGTGAAAATGGCCAGACTGAAGCAGCAGAAAGGCTATGCCCTGCCAGTAATGACCTGTGGTATTCCAACTGGGGTTATCAGGAAGCCGGCAAGGTACACGCCAGGCTGACCTGGAATCCTTATTTTGAGGAATTGGTCAGTGGGATGGCATCAGTAACCTCTGCTAATCTGTAAGTTAGCCGGGTAGTTACACCGAGGTTCCGGCGAGATCACAGGTTGTTACAGGTACAAAACAGAGACCGGAGCCGGCGCCTGCTAATTTCTGCTCAGGCTACATGCAGTCACGGCGCCAGATTATCGTGGCCGTCTGTTCCATCGTGACGGGCCAGCCCTGCTCTGCAGCTAACACAACACTCAATGCAACTTGTGATAAGGTTTATCTGAACGGGAACAACTACTGCATCTGATGTCATGAGATTTTGTTTATCGGTTGGTACTCTTTGCTTGTTATCAGGGCTCCTCTTTATCAGCCCCAACGGGGTTGCAGGAAGCCCTGACATTTCTGATCCCAACCATCAAGAACACTTTCGTCAACTGTTAAGCCCCGAAGAAACCGCATGGATGAATCAGGGCAATCCACTGCGTTATGCATATGACCCCGACTGGGCCCCATTCGAATGGAAGAATGAACAGGGAATCCACACCGGCATCATCGCGGATTTATTTTCACTTCTGAGGCAAAGAACCAATCTCAAACTTGAACCGGTAAATACAGAAACCTGGAGTGAATCAGTGGAACTGGTGCGCCGGGGTAAAGCTGACATGTTCAGCGCAATCACGGTCACTGAAGAGCGAAAGCTGTATCTGGACTTTACCACCAGAAACATCTACACATATCCGGCAGTGCTGGTTACACATTTTGAAGACCGTACTGTGTATCTTGACCTTGAAAAAGACGCAACCCGGAAAACGATCGCGATCGTCGAAGACAGCGGTTTGGGCCAGTATATACAGCAAAGCCATCCCACACTGAATTTCCTTTATGTCACGTCCACTAAAGCAGGATTCAATGCGGTGCTGAACGGCCGGGCAGATCTGTTTGCGATCAACACCATTACGGCAAAATACTATATTGAGCAGGACCACCAGTACGATATAAAAATCGCCACCAAACTGAATTATTTTTATCAGCTCAAAATAGCGATACACAAGGATAACGCCCCGGTAATACTGCCGATCATTGATAAAGCCCTGAGCACGATCACCGACAGTGAACAAAATACTATTTTCGAAAAGTGGACCACTGTCGAGAAATACGCCAAAACCGACTGGAAACTGATCGCTGAAATATCTGGTATCTTTCTGATTATCATAATCTTTCTGACCTGGCATAACGTCCGGCTCAAGAAAGTTGTGAAAAAAAAGACCAGAAAGCTTCGCAACCTTGTCAACATCGATCCGCTGACCGGTGCCTATAACCGGCGTAAGCTCATTAAGGACTTTTCACAGGAAGTCAGGCGTGCAGGCCGGCACAATCGTGAGATGGCACTGGTGTACATCGATCTTAATAATTTCAAAACCGTCAATGACACGCACGGCCATAAGTTTGGCGACTCAGTACTGAAACTGGTCTCCTCTGAAATCATTGCGTCATTACGGGCTGAAGAGAGATTCTACAGGATCGGCGGTGACGAATTTTGCATTCTGATTCCTGAAGTGTCGGACCGGGAAGAACTCCTTGCAGCCAAAAAACGCCTTAAATCATTCTTACTGAATATAAAAACCTCAGACGGGCAGTCAATTTACATGAGCTACAGCGCAGGTATCGCCGTTTACCCTGATGCCGGAGATACACTGGACGCCCTTATGGCAGCAGCAGACCGGAAGATGTATCAGGATAAAAAAACCTGCGAAAGCTAAAACAGCTTTGACGCTGTTACATCAGTTATCAGCCTGATCAGAAGCCACACCGGAAGTACCAACCGGGCCGGGTCTTTTCCTTTACTTATTCTGGTGGGCTGGCAAAAAACAAAACCTCCCCCTATGTTACTCTCAGTACCGGCCCCCTACGCTGTTCTTTAGCGCCAAACGATTCGACAAACCATTGATACAAGGAAATACAATGTCATCCCGAAATATTAATAGCGTCATTTCGGTCATTCCGGTTAACGACTTTGAAAAAGCGTTGAGTTTCTATATAAAATTGTTTGGACGTGATCCGGATATGGTACCGATGGAAGGAATCGCTGAATGGCAACTTATAGAGAATGCATGGATTCAGGTTTCAATAAATCCTGAAAGAGCAGGAACAGCCACTGTGGTTGTAGGCGTGAATGAAATTGAGGCTCAGTGCGAAGAATGTATTAGCGCCACCCTCTCCATTGGAGACATTGTAGAATATCCAGGCATCATAAAAATGGCGGAAATTAACGATCCAGAGGGTAACACCATTGCCTTTGTGCAGGATATTTCTGGCAATCCTGGGACATAATGTTTTGTTAAAATACAAAAGCTGACAATTTTGTTAACCGGATTCAGTAGAAAGGACAAAGCGTCAGGCCTTTCCGATTGCTTTTTTGAGTAAATTGGCAAAAAAGATCAACGCCCGTGATTCTGATTTCAGGCGGCACGTGGCCGAACGTTCCGCTTAATCGTTTCTCCCGCCGCTGTTTCAGCCAGCTTAAGATCATAAGCAATCTGCAGATTCATCCAGGACTGCGCATCGCCACCGAAATAACGGGCCAGGCGCAATGCTGTATCAGATGTCACGGCGCGCTTCCCCCGGACAATATCGTTGATGCGCGTAGCCGGTACATGAAGTGCAATTGCCAGGGCATTTGCGGACATACCCAGCGGGACCAGATATTCTTCTTTCAGAATTTCCCCCGGATGTATTGGCCGTAGTTTATTGGTTACCATAATTATTATACCTCAGTCGTCGTCCACAACTTGCGCACCACGGATCAACAGTTTACCTCACCACATTAAACATCAAACGTTAAACCAATCTGACAGCCAGATATAAAAAAGCCCCTGCCGGTGACCTTCTGAAGCACCGACAGGGGCCTGACCAACACAGTAAACGGTTAGTTGTTCATATCATCCAGAATCATATGCGCACCTTTCTCACCGATCATCATTGAGGGCGCTGAGGTGTTGCCGCTGATCAGGGTTGGCATGACCGAGGCGTCCATCACCCGCAGGTTCTGCATGCCTTTCACCTTCAGGGTTTCAGGGTCAACCACGGCCATCTCGTCCACACCCATTTTGCAGGTGCCCACCGGGTGATACACCGTGGTGGTAGTTTCACGCAGGTAGTCGAGGATCTGCTCATCAGTCTGAATGTGCTTACCCGGGGCCATTTCTTCGCCGCGCAGGTGATCAAACTCAGGGGATGCCAGAATCTCACGGGCCTTTTTAACCCCTTCTACCAGCACGTCCTGATCCCGTTTATCGGCAAAGAAGTTATGGTCGATCAGCACGTTACGCCGGGTACCGTCGTTCGCCAGTTTTACCGTGCCGGCACTGCGCGGGCGCAGTACACAGGTAAACACTGAGTAGCCGTGGCCGTATTCAAACTTCTTACCCCGGTGGCTGCGGTACAGTGGCGTAAAGTGGAACTGGATGTCCGGGTCCGCATCGGCAGAACCTGGCTCAGCGTCTTCCGCCAGCCGGGTTTTGGCAAAACCACCGGCTTCCACGTAGTTGGTGGTCCACCAGCCTTTCCGGTTCAGCCAGTATTTAAACGGCGCCGGAAGGATGTGCGGCAACAGAGTACCGGCTGATACACCAATGGTATCGGACTTCTCAGAGCGTACCGTCACCATGCTGTCCACATGGTCCTGCAGGTTTTCACCTACACCCGGCACGTGCTGCTTACATTCGATGCCCAGCGCATCCAGCTGAGACTGATCGCCAATGCCGGAGGCCAGCAGAATACGTGGCGAAACGATAGTGCCGGCGCACAGAATCACTTCCTGACCGGCCAGAATCGTTTGCGGATTGCCACTCACTTCGGCTTCCAGTCCGGCAACCCGGTCACCTTCAATGATCAGAGAAACCACTTCGGTATGGGTCATGATGGTCAGATTAGAGCGTGGCAATACCGGTTCAATAAAGGCCGTATAGCTGCTTTCCCGCTTACCCTGACGCTGCTTCACGTCATAGATACCCAGGCCCAGCTGGGTCCCGGCATTAAAATCGGTATTTTCCGGCAAACCGGCTGCCTGCCCTGCTTTCACAAACACCCGTCCAACCGGGTTCGGGTCCTGCGGCTTGGTGACATTCAGCTCACCGTCGGTGCCATGAAAGTCCCGGCTCTGGCCATTTGCGTTCGCCTCCAGCTTTTTAAACAGGGGTAACACATCCCCGTAGGACCACCCCTTACAACCCAGCTTTTCCCAACCGTCATAGTCGTTCCGGTTACCCCGGATATACACCATGCTGTTAATCGCACTGGAGCCGCCCAGCGCCTTACCCCGGTTCACCATCATGGTGCGGTTATTCAGGTGCTTCTGGGGCGTCCCTTCAAAAGTGTAGTCATATTTCTTATTGCCATACAGGCCGAAAATGCCTGCTGGAATGGTCACCCAGGGGCTTTTATCACTGCCGCCGGCTTCAATCAGACACACACTCACGGCAGGGTCAGCCGTCAGGCGGTTGGCCACCACACAGCCAGCCGAGCCGGCACCGACAATGATGTAATCAAATGACTTCATCGTTCACCTGCCATCAGTCTGTAGAGGTTTTAAAGTGGAAGCTTTTCGGCCGGGTCAGCGCATCAAAACCCAGCGTCGACAGAGAGCAGCCACGGCCGGTGTCTTTCACGCCGGTCCAGGCCAGCGCCGGGTCCAGATAATCACAACGGTTCATGAACACGGTGCCGGTTTCCAGTTGCGGTGCAATGCGCTCAGCGGCGGCCAGATCTTCGGTCCAGATGCCAGCAGTCAGGCCAAACTCAGAGTCGTTCATCAGGGCGATGGCTTCTTCATCACTGGTGACCTTGATTACGCCTACTACCGGGCCAAAACTCTCATCTGTCATCACGGACATTTCGTGAGTCACATTCGACAGCACCTGCGGCGCCATGTAGGCAGAGCCCGGCTGATCCAGTTCAAACTGGCTGGTATCCACATGGGTCTGTGCCCCTGCTGCAACTGCATCCGCAATTTGCTGACGCACAAAATCTGCTGCGGCCGGTTTGATCATCGGGCCAAGATTAGTTGCTGCGTCCAGCGGGTTGCCCAGCACATAGGCCTGCCCGGCAGCGGCAAGGCCGGCCACCAGTTCATCATGAATGCTTTCGTGTACGTAAATCCGTTCAATGCTGCAGCAGGACTGGCCACTGTTGAAGAAAGCCCCGTCCGCCAGATTCTCAATGGTATATGGCAGGTTGGCATCCGCCCGTACATAGGCGGGGTCTTTACCGCCCAGCTCCAGCCCCAACGGAATAAACTGCCCTGCGGCGGCCTTTTCCATCGCCTTGCCGCCACCGACAGAGCCAGTGAAGCACACCATGTCTAAATTGCCTGAGCCAATCAGTTCACTGGTGGCATCATGGTCCAGCACGATATGCTGGAAGATACCTTCCGGCAGCCCCGCCTGATCAAAAGCATCCTGAATACGTTCTGCCACCAGCAAGGTATTCGCGGCATGTTTCAGCACCACAGCATTACCCGCCAGCAACGCCGGAATCACTGAGTTCAGGGCGGTCATGAACGGGAAGTTCCACGGGGCGATGGTCATAATCACGCCCAGTGGTTCCTTGCTGATCTTACGGGCAAAGCCCGGCTTTTCACCGGGATCGAACGGATTAAGGGATTCCTCCGCCACAGAGATCATATAGCGGGCGCGCTCTTCCAGACCGCGCACTTCTCCCGCACCCTGGCTGATTGGCCGACCCATCTGCCAGGCCAGCTCTTCGGCGATACGGTCAGTCATAGCCACCATGGCATCTACGGCGGCGCTGCAATAGGTGCAACGTTCCGCCACGCTTAACTGTGCCCAGGCATGCTGAGCTAACTTGCTGCGGGCGAACAGTGCCGTCACCTGTTCCGCATCTGCTACCGGGCGTTCAGCGTAAACACTGCCATCAACCGGTGAAATACTCTGGATTGTACTCATCTTCATTTACTCAGATATTTGGCCCCGCCGGATATTGGCAGAGCCTGCTTTTCAGCTTTCGTATAGTAAGTGTCGCTACAACCTGCATAACCATTCTGTAGCTCCCCTAAGCACAGGCTGAATGACATCCGGGGGGACCTTCATTCAGACAATGTTCTGCGCAGGCTGCAGCGACAACGACCCGGTGACGCGTTATGCCCGTTCAAAGCCGCGGGCAACTTCCCAGTCAGTCACGCGCTTATCATGTTCCTTCTGCTCCCAGCGGGCAGCATGTACATAATGATCGATCACCTCATCACCAAAGGCTTCACGCAGCATAGTGGATTCGTTCATTTTCTCAGCCGCAGCCCGCAGGGTTTTCGGTACTTCGCGGGCGTTTTCGCCGGCGTAGGCATCACCGACAAACTCTGCTTCCAGTTCAAGCTTCTGTTCCATACCGGCAATACCGGCTGCCAGTTGCCCTGCCAGTGCCAGATACGGGTTCAGGTCTGCGCCGCCAATCCGGCATTCGATGCGGATCGCTTTAGTGCCTTCACCGCACAGGCGGAAACCGGCAGTGCGGTTATCCAGGCTCCACACTGCTTTGGTCGGTGCAAAAGTGCCTTCCTGAAAACGCTTATACGAGTTAACGTACGGCGCCAGCAGGCAGGTCACATCATCCGCATGCGCCAACAGGCCAGCCAGATAATGGCACATCAGTTCCGACATGCCATGAGGACGGCTTTCATCCAGGAACAGCGGTTTACCGTCGGTGCTCCACAGTGACTGATGCACGTGTGAGGAACTGCCCGCTGCCTCGTTATGCCATTTCGCCATGAAGGTCACCGCCTTGCCGTGCTGCCAGGCAATTTCTTTACAGGCGTTCTTCACAATGGAATGCTGATCGGCGGTGACCAGTGCTTTATCGTATTTAACGTTCAGCTCTTCCTGACCGGCAGAGGCTTCACCTTTGGAACATTCCACCGCGATACCGGCACCGTAAACACCATTACGCATGGCGCGGATCACTTCTTCTTCCTTGGTGGTCTGGAAGATGTGGTAATCCTCGTTATATGAGCTGACCAGCTGCATATCCCGGTAACCGGCTTTGCAGGCATCCGAATAGCTCTGGTCGAACAGGAAGAATTCCAGTTCGGTGGCCATCATCGGCTCAATGCCCATCACTGCCAGACGGTCGATCTGCTTGCGCAGAATGGCCCGTGGCGAGTGCGGTACCGGGTTGTGGTGATGGTCCAGTACATCGCACAGCACCAATGCAGTGCCTTCCAGCCACGGCACCCGGCGCAGGGTGCTCATATCCGGTTTCATCACGTAATCACCGTAGCCTGCTTCCCAACTGGTGGATTTATAGCCCTCAACCGTTTCCATTTCCAAATCGGTCGCCAGCAGGTAATTACAGGAGTGGGTCTCTTCCACCGCATGATTAATGAAGTAATCTGCGTGGAAGCGTTTGCCCATCAGGCGCCCCTGCATGTCGATCTGGCAGGCCAGCACAGTGTCGATGCTTCCTGCCGCAAATTCTTGTTTTAATTGTTCCAGCGTCAGCATACCGCTCATGGTTATTCCTCTTTATCCGGCTGCGTTATTACACAGCTTAATTCTTATTCGTTAACGTATTCAGCGTGGCAGCGATCAGCGCCGCCCAGGTGTCCTGCCCTTCTTCAGCGCTCACCAGATCATTGCGTACTTCCAGCATGACGTTCTGCAGTTGCTGGTCATCCCCGTGCCGGGTAACCATGTGCAGTACCGGATCAGACGGGCCGTAAGGCTCATTCATCCGGATATCAAAACCGCTGTTATTCAGCTCTGCATATTTCTGCGCCACCCGCAGGAAGTCGCCGGCAAAGGCGTTATCTTCATGACAGATGATCCCCAGCTGCACCGCCCGGGGCTGGCCCATAAATACCGGTGTAAAACTGTGAATGGTCACCAGTACGGTATTGCGACCAGCGGCTTTGCGTTCAGCAATCTGCCCGGCAATGGCATTATGAAAGGGTTCATAAATGCCCTGCACACGGTAATTGCGTGCTTCCGGCGGCAAATCTTTATTGCCCGGTATTTCCGTCACTTCACTCAGCGGCGGCACCGCACTTGGCTCACTGGGGGGCCGGTTACAGTCATACAGCAAACGTGAATAATGCTGCAGGATAAGACTGGCATCCAGTGCCTCACTGAGTTTACGCGCCAGATCCGCGGCGCCGATGTCCCAGCCGATATGGCTGAGACGCTCCTGTTCGCTTAACCCCAGATTGGCAAAACTGTCCGGAATGTAATTGCTGGCGTGTTCACACACCAGCAACACATCAGAACGGCCATGGGGGTTAACCAGATCTGCCGGCGATTGTTCTAAACCTTGCATCACCACAGTGTTAAATCTCCTGTCGTTCCGTCGTCATTATTTTGCACCGTAAATCAGTTCCGGCAACCACAGCGTCAGTTGCGGGAATGCCATCAGCAGTAACAGCGCCAATACCATGATCGAGACAAACGGCGTAATCGATTTATAAATGTCCATCAGCCCCACTTCTTTCGGTGCCATGGCCTTCATCAGGAACAGGTTATAGCCGAACGGTGGTGTCATATACGCAATCTGACAGGTAACGGTATAAAGTACGCCATACCAGATCGGGTTAAATTCCAGCGCAATGATCAGTGGAATATACAGCGGCGCAACAATGACCAGCATCGCGGTATCATCCAGGAACATTCCCATAATGATGTACGACAACTGCATCATCAGCAGCACTTCCCATGGGCTCAGGCCCCACTCTTCCAGAAACAGTGCTTCAATGGCTTTAACCGCACCCAAACCATCAAATACCGCACCGAAACACAGCGCCGCCATGATGATCCACATAAACATGCAGCTTACACCCAGGGTTTTCCGCAGAGTGGTGTGAATCAGACGGAAACTTAACCGGCCCTTGGCCAGCGCCGCCAGCATGGCGACCGCAGCCCCTACCGCCGAACATTCCACCAGACTGGTGTAGCCCATCAGGAATAAACCAATCACTGAAAAGATCACCAGCAACGGCAGAAAACCCGCGCCCAGCAAAAAGTACTTTTCTTTCGTGCTGTACTGGTCCCGTTCTTCTTTCGGTAACGGTGGCCCCAGCTCAGGCTGTATTTTGCAGCGAATCACAATGTAGGCAATGAACATGGTCGCCAGAATCAGTCCCGGAATCACCCCGGCCAGCCACAACTGACTCACCGGCTGACGGGCAATCATGCCATACAGCACCAGAACGATACTTGGCGGCACCAGAATACCCAGCGAGCTGCCTGCCTGAATCACACCGGTGACCATACGCTTGTCATAACCGCGCTTGAGCATTTCCGGCAGTGCAATACTGGTCCCGATGGCCATACCCGCCACACTCAGCCCGTTCATCGCGGAGATTGCCACCATCAGCAAGATGGTGCCGATTCCCAAACCGCCTTTCAGCGAGCCCATCCAGACATGCAGCATTCTGTACAGGTCACCGGCAATGCCGGATTCCGACAGCATATAGCCCATAAACACAAACAGTGGCAGGGTCAGCAGCGGGTACCAGTTCATCAGTTTCATCGTGGCAGCAAATGCCATTTCAGAACCGCCGTCGCCCCACAGACCCAGTGCGGCAATCACGGCCACAAACCCTACAGCTCCAAACACCCGCTGGCCGGTTAGCAGCATCAGCATCAGGGTGGAGAACATCAGCAGGGCAATCATTTCATAACTCATACCGAGGTTTCCTCCGGGTGTTGCTCAATATCAAACGGCTTGCCCAGCGCATCCGCGACATTCTGCGCAAAGGTTGCCAGGACCTGTAACAGCATCAGCAGGATACCGCCGGTCATGATCAGCTTGATCGGGGCCAGTGGTGGCGCCCAGGAGGAATAGTTCTTCTGCCCGTATTCAAGGGCATACATGCTGCTGGAGATTCCGCCGTAGAGCAGCATAATCAGATAGGTAATCAGACAGATAACTGTCAGTGCATCGGTAATGGCCTGCCGGCGGGGCGACCAGGTCCCGTAGAATACATCCATGCGAACGTGGGCATCCATCTGCATGGAATAGCCACCGCCCAGAAGATAATAAGCAGCCATGGTGAACTGCGCTGTTTCGATCACCCAGATCTGCGGTGATCCGATTCCCTTGGAGATGGATGAGAACAGCAAAATCGCCATCATCACCAGTACCAAGTACATGGCAAAGATGCCCACCGTACGGTTGAACTTATAGATAAACCGTATGTAGGCCTGAATCGCGTTATACACAATCACGTACCCAGATAGAAAACTGAAAAGCCCCCTCCGGGCATGGAAATAGGAGGGGGACTGAGATTACCGTCGCTAAGTGTTAGCTGTAACGGTAAGGGCGACCGGCTTTTTCCATGGTCTCGTTGTACTTCTTGAAGATGTCGACCACCTTCTTGGCACGGTCGCTGGTAGCAGCCACTTCTTCCCAGTACTTCTTACCTTCAGCTTCAACCTGCGCCCATTCCTCATCAGGAATAGTCGTCAGTTCCATCTTGGTGCCTTCTACACGCAGCTGTGCTTCGCCACCCCAGTACCAGTACTGACGGTAGTAGTGTGAGCTGTCCATACACAGCTGCCACAACTCTTTCAGATGATCCGGCACTTTTGCCCAGGAATCAGAGTTCGCGAAGAATGAACCGGCCCACGCACCGGAAATGTTGTTAGTCAGGAAGTAACCTGTCCCTTCTGCCCAGCCAGAGGTGTAATCCTCAGTAATACCGGACCAGGCAACGCCGTCCAGCTCGCCGGTCTGCAGAGCAACTTCCACATCTTCGAATGGCAGGGTGACCGGAATCACACCGAAGCGGTTCAGGAAGCGACCCGCGGTCGGGAACGTGAATACCCGCTTACCTTTCAGATCTTCCAGGCTGCGGATCGGCTCTTTAGTGGCAAAGTGACACGGGTCCCAGGCACCGGCGCTCAGCCATTTCACGCCGACTTCATCGTACGCTTCCTGCCAGATCTCTTTCAGACCGTACTGTTCGAACAGTACAGGTACATCCAGGCTGTAGCGGGTCGCAAACGGGAAGTAACCACCGAATACGGAGATATCAACCGGCGCCCCCATAGAGTCATCATCGCTCTGCACTGCATCGATGGTGCCTTTTTGCAGGGCACGGAACAGTTCAGGGGTAGGTACCAGTTGGTCGGCATAGTACAGCTCAATTTCCATCTCACCGTTGGCAGCCTTGTTGAATGCATCAACTGCAGGCTTGATGACATGGGCACCCAGAGCAGCACCTGCATAGGTCTGTAAACGCCATTTAATCGGCGCGGCTTTCGCCTGAACGTACGGCGCGCTAACCGCAGCGGCAGCTGTCGCTGCACCACCAACGACCGCCTTCTTTATAAACTCGCGTTTATTCTTATTCATTATCTGTCCTCTGCTGAATCAGCAAGATTATTTTTTTTGTATTACGAACGTCACGAATCTTATCCAACTTACATCCAACCTGAGCAGTAAGCCGGCAGGATGTAAACATTTATACATTACATATTTTACTTGTCAATTTTTTTATGTAAGGTAAATTACATGTAAAGATTATTACCGTGTAACCGTATCGCGGACATATTCATACAGCCGTAAAAGCCGATGGCAGCACCAGAGAAAGTACCAGAGAGACTTGCGAATAAATGCAGCAAAACATTGTAGAATAGCGCCCCACCGCCACCTGACCACGAGTATGCCGCCCATGAATGACAACCCTGTAACCCCGGACAACAGTCACACAATTGCCGAACTGATCCGCTCACAGCTTAATCAGTTCAGCCCGGCGGAAATGAAAATCGTCAATCACCTGCTGGCCAACTACCCTATGTCAGGCATGGTCTCTATTACAGAATTGTCGGAAAGCTGCGGGGTATCTACCCCCACCGTAATGCGGACGCTGAAGAAAATCGGCTACTCCAGCTTCACCACCTTCCAGAAAGAGCTTAAAGACGAACTGCAGCAAACCCTCTCCGATCCGATCACCAAACATGATCAGTGGGCCGCCGATGCGCCGGAAAGCCACGTGCTGAACAAGGTTGCAGAAACCGTTACCACTAACCTGCGTCACAGTCTGAATCAGATCAGCCACGAACAGTTCGATGCCATCGTCGACCTGCTGGCCAAACAGGAACGCGCCCTGCACATTGTCGGCGGCCGGATCACCAGCGCCTTTGCCCGCTACCTGAATACCCATCTGGAAGTGATCCGTGAAAATGTTCACATCTTCCCGGAAGCGGTCGCCCTGTGGCCCCATCACCTGCTGAAAATTAAGAAAGACGATGTGCTGATCGTGTTTGACGTACGCCGTTACGAGCAGGATCTGATTACCACCAGCCGGCTGGCCAACGCCCGCGGGGCAAAAATCATTCTGTTCACTGACCAGTGGCTGTCACCGGTGGCCGGATACGCCGATCACACTCTGCCGATCCGCATTGAAGGTAAGTCCGGCTGGGACTCAGGGGTCGTGACCCTGTTCTTTGCCGAAGCACTGGTGGTGGCCCTGGAAGAAAAGCTCTGGAGCCAGACCTCCGAGCGGATGCGAGAACTGGAAAACATGTTCGACCTGACGGAACGGTTTAAGAAACGGACCGAATAAAGCCTGCTTAACTGCCAGCAAATTCGCCGTCAGGAGATATACCCGGATACTGGTCGGTTAATAAAAGCTGACGCGATATATCAAAAGCCACCGTTTACCGGTGGCTTTTCAGTGCCGCTAAATAACCGCCTTCACCAGCCCCATCATACTGACCACAATCAGTACACTGCCCAGTATCCGGAAAAATACCGGGGTTTCTGCCGCCAGCATTTTCTGATGGGCCTTTTCACCAATGACATGGCCAATATAGCCCAGCGGTAACAGCCACAAGTGATGAATCAGCTGCAGATCTACCCCGGCAATTACGAAAGAAGCCAGCTTAATCAGCACCAGAATGGCCCAGAGAATAAACAGCGTGTCACGCAGCTTATGTTTGGCCACATTGGAGACAAATACCGCGACGATTAATGGTGCGCCAATTAAAGACGTACCGCTGATATAGCCCCCCAGAATCAGAAACAGGGTATCCAGCGTTTTACTGTTACTCTTCAGCGGTTTGTTCAGTACATAAGAAATCGCATAGGCGATAACAATTACATAGATGATGCTGCTCATCAGAGTCGCTGGCAGGGTCAGCAGGCCGAACACCCCGATCAGTTTCGGGATAATCATCACCTTGAGGCTGTATTTCAGGTACGACCAGTCGATAGATGAAGAGCCAAAAAAGCTGCTGTCAGGCTGACTCTTATTGCTCTTCCAGGTAATCAGCACCGAAAAGAACAGCAAATGCACGCCGATAATCGGCAGAAAAACCAGCGGATCATCTTTAACTAATAACAGAAACGGCAACGCCAGCACCGCGCCGCCAAATCCCAGCCCGCTGCGGACAAACCCGCTCCAGATAAAAATCAGCCCGATCAGTACATACTGGTAATATGCTAAGCCTTCCACTCACCCTTCCTTCTTTTATATCTATCCTTCGGCACGGTTCAGATTGCGGTTTATCAGGGCGACTGATTCAGCGCTTCTTCCACTCCAACGACATCCCCGCACAGATCCGGGCTGTAACCCGGCAACTCACGGACCGCCTGATAGAACTGACTGGTGCGGATCATCTCCAGGAACCTGATCACCGCTTCCTGCTGTAAACTGCGGTGGTGGCAGACAAACAGATACCGCTCATAAGATAACGGTATAAAATCAAGGTTAAACTGCCGGGCCGCCGCCTCAACACCAATGCCAACATCCGCCATGCCCGCGGCAACATACGCCGCAACCGCCGAGTGAGTGAATTCCTCATCGTCATACCCGGAAACCTTGGACGGGCTAATCTTCTCCCGGCGTAACAGTTCATCCAGCAGTGTGCGGGTTCCGGAATCTTCCTGCCGGTTGATAAAGCGCACGTCATCCCGCAGCAGATCACTCAGCCCCTGAATCTCACAGGGGTTATCCCGCTTCACAATTAAGCCCTGCCGACGGGTAATAAACTGAATCACCTTATGTACACGGGGCTTGAGATAGTGACCGTACTTTTTGATCTGTGCCTGACTCATGCCTTCAATCGGTACATGGAAGCCGGCAATGTCGCAGGCACCACGGTTAAGGGCCGCCAACGCTTCTTCACCGCTCTTGTACTGCAGATCCAGCTGAATCTCACTGGCGTGCTCCGGCAGCAGTGCCACCGCATAGCCGTAACTGGCATGCACCCGTAATAGCGGGCTGACCCCTTCAAGGGCACGGTGGATTTCCAGATTCAGTTGCGACGTCAGGCTGTCTAATTGCGGCTCCAGCCGGGCAACCACCCGTTGCTTGGCCCAGAGCAACTTATCGCCTAAGGGAGTCAGGGTTGCCCCTTTCCCCTTCTGCATGTTGACCAGTGGGACCCCAAAGAAGGCTGCCCATGTATTCAGCAGGTTCCAGCCATGACGGTATGATATCCCTACACTTTTTGTGGCTGCTGTCAGCTTGCCATGCTCATGGATCGCCGCCAGTAAACTGAACAGCTGCGGATTGAGTTCATTGCCACTTTCATCCCGGAATGACCACCCAGGAACCACCTGTATTCTTTTAATATGCATAATTATTCATATTTTCAATTTTTAGGCCCAATGCTACCTTAGGGGCATCTAAAAGGGATAAATCTGTACTCATTTTAGCCAAATATGAAAATGAGTTCATATATAAATTATAAATAAGAGTCGTTTGCATTTGTACTGCTTGATAATTAAGTAAATACGAACAGCAATGTCGCACTCAGATAAACAGGCTGTGAATTTTACTGCTAATCGCAGGCAAAAGGGTGATTTTCTGTAACCCGCTGTCCTTTGATACGCGGTTAATTCCGGTTAAATAATTCAACAAGAGCTGCTCAGTAATGAGTTTTCTGATTAAACCGGCACTTTAATAAGCCGGATAATCCTAAAACAGCTGAGACACTTAAAGCAGGTGAGCAAAAAATGACTGCATTCAACGAGCAGAGTCGCCAGCAAGTCTGTGATATTGTCGAGGAGATGAAAAATCTTCCCGGTGCAATGTTACCGATCTTGCACGCCATCCAGGACGCCCAGGGCTACATCCATGCCGACGCTGTCAGCATCATTGCCGACGGTCTGGCCCAGTCCCGTGCCGAAGTCCACGGCGTGATCAGTTTCTACCATCACTTCCGCACCACGCCTCCGGGCAAACACACCATTCAGGTGTGCCGTGCTGAAGCCTGCCAGTCTATGGGCTCACGCCAACTGGAAGCACACGTTAAAGAAAAGCTGGGCATCGGCTTCCACCAGACCAGTGCTGACCAGCAAGTGTCTCTGGAACCTGTTTACTGCCTGGGCAACTGTGCCTGCGCACCTTCTATTCAGGTAAACGACGATGTCGTTGGCCGTGTTACCGCAAGCAAGTTCGACCAGTTGGTTGATCAGCTGTCCACCCAAGCGCTGGAGGTGAAGTAATGGTTAAGGTTTATATCCCACGGGATACGACAGCTCTGGCCATGGGCGCTGAGCGTCTGGCCACTGAAATGGCGGTGGAAGCCAAAAACCGCGGTGCTGAGATCGAAATCGTTCGCAACAGCTCCCGTGGCATGTTCTGGCTGGAACCTCTGGTTGAAGTTGAAACAGCCAATGGCCGTGTTGCTTTCGGCCCGGTTGAAGCTAAAGATATCGACAGCCTGTTCGATGCGGATTTCGTCAACGGCGGCCTGAGCCATCCACTGTGCCAGGGTCTGACTGAAGAAATTCCTTACCTGAAAAAGCAGCAGCGTCTGACGTTTGCCCGCGCCGGTATTACTGATCCGGTCAGCCTGGAAGATTATCAGGCGCACGACGGCTTTAAAGGTCTGAAGAAAGCACTGGAAATGTCCGGTCAGTCTATCGTTGATGAAGTTAAAAACTCCGGCCTGCGTGGCCGTGGCGGTGCTGCCTTCCCTACCGGTATTAAATGGCAAACCGTACACGACGCCGTTGCACCGGGTGATGCTGCTCAGAAATACATCGTCTGTAACGCCGACGAAGGTGACTCCGGTACCTTCGCTGACCGCATGGTCATGGAAGCTGACCCGTTCATGCTGATCGAAGGTATGACCATTGCCGGTCTGGCGGTAGGCGCGACTCAGGGTTACATCTACCTGCGCTCCGAATATCCGATTGCTCACCAGATCCTGAACGAAGCACTGGCCAAGGCAGAAGCGGCCAACCTGCTGGGTGAAAACATTCAGGGCAGCGGCAAGACCTTCCACCTGGAAGTACGTCTGGGTGCCGGTGCTTATATCTGTGGTGAAGAAACATCCCTGCTGGAGAGTCTGGAAGGTAAACGCGGCCTGGTCCGTGCCAAGCCTCCTCTGCCAGCTATCGTTGGCCTGTTCGGTCAGCCAACCATCGTCAACAACGTTCTGTCTCTGGCAGCCGTTCCTTACATTCTGGCTGAAGGCGCCAAGGCATACGCGGATTACGGCATGGGCCGTTCTCTGGGTACCCTGCCGTTCCAGCTGGCCGGCAACATCAAGCGTGGCGGTCTGGTAGAACTGGCTTTCGGCCTGACGCTGCGTGAACTGCTGGAAGATTTCGGTGGCGGTACTTTCTCCGGCCGTCCGATGCGTGCGGTTCAGGTGGGTGGCCCTCTGGGTGCATACCTGCCGGAAAGCCAGTGGGATACCCCGCTGGACTATGAATCTTTCGCGGCGGTAAGCGCTGTGCTGGGCCACGGTGGCGTGGTTGCATTCGACGACACTGTTGATATGTCTCAGCAAGCCCGCTTCGCAATGGAATTCTGTGTGGTTGAATCCTGCGGTAAGTGTACCCCTTGCCGGATCGGTTCGACCCGTGGTGTAGAAGTCATTGACCGCATTGTTAACGACGAAAACCGCGAAGATAACCTAGAATTATTAAATGACCTCTGCGATACCATGATTGACGGCTCACTGTGTGCAATGGGCGGCATGACGCCGTTCCCTGTGAAGAGCGTTATCAATCACTTCCCAGAAGACCTGCATAAACCCGTCACCGAAGACATGGCGTCTTAAGGAGTCCGATCATGCTGCAACATTTTGATCCAAACAAAGATTACGGTACGCCGGCCCGTGTTTCCGAGAACCTGGTGACACTGAACATCGACGGTGTGGACGTCACTGTACCTGAAGGTACGTCCGTACTGCGTGCCGCTGCTGAAGCGAACATCAACATTCCTAAACTGTGCGCCAGCGACAACCTGGAAGCATTCGGCTCCTGCCGTATCTGTGCAGTGGAAATTGAAGGCCGCCGCGGCACTCCTGCGTCCTGTACCACACCTGCCGAAAACGGCATGTCTGTTACCACGCAGAACAACAAGCTGGCGAAACTGCGCCGCAACATCATGGAACTGTACATTTCCGATCACCCGCTGGACTGTCTGACCTGTCCAAGCAACGGTAACTGCGAACTGCAGGACGTTGCCGGTGCGGTTGGCCTGCGTGAAGTCCGTTACGGTTTCGAAGGCGAAAACCACCTGGATGCGAAGAAAGACGAATCTAACCCGTACTTCACCTTCGATCCGAGCAAATGTATCGTTTGTTCCCGCTGTGTACGTGCCTGTGAAGAAGTTCAGGGTACCTTTGCGCTGACCATCGACGGCCGTGGCTTCGACTCCAAGGTAGCTGCCGGTCAGGACGACGGCTTCCTGGCCTCTGACTGTGTATCCTGTGGTGCCTGTGTCCAGGCCTGCCCAACCTCTACCCTGATGGAAAACAGCGTTATCGAACGCGGCCAGCCAGAACACAGCGTTGTAACAACCTGTGCATACTGTGGTGTTGGCTGTTCCTTCAAGGCAGAAATGAAGGGTACCGAAGTTATCCGCATGGTGCCGTTCAAAGACGGTGAAGCGAACCGTGGTCACTCTTGTGTGAAAGGCCGTTTCGCCTTCGGTTATGCCACTCACAACGACCGTGTAACTGAGCCGATGATCCGTGATTCCATCGACCAGCCATGGAAGAAAGTAAGCTGGGAAGAAGCCTTCAGCTTCGCTGCTGGCCGCATTAAAGACATTCAGGCGAAATACGGCCGTGAATCTGTCGGCGGTATCACCTCTTCCCGTTGTACTAACGAAGAAACATACCTGGTTCAGAAACTGATCCGTGCCGCCTTCGGTAACAACAACACCGATACCTGTGCCCGTGTTTGTCACTCACCAACCGGTTACGGCCTGAAGACCACCCTGGGTGAGTCTGCCGGCACCCAGACCTTTGACTCAGTAATGAAAGCTGATCTGGTGATGGTTATCGGTGCCAACCCGACTGCCGCTCACCCGGTATTCGGTTCACGTCTGAAGCGCCGTGTCCGTGAAGGTGCAGGCCTGATCATTGCCGATCCGCGCACCACTGAGCTGGTTAAGAGCCCGCACATTGTTGCCGATCACCACCTGAAACTGCGTCCGGGCACTAACGTTGCGTTCATCAACGCCATGGCTCACGTCGTTATCACTGAAGGTCTGGAAGACAAAGACTTCATCGCCAACCGTTGTGACAACACGGCATACAACAAGTGGCGCGAATTCATCTCTGAAGAACGTCATGCACCGGAACAGACTGAAGACATCACCGGCATCCCTGCCGCTGAAATCCGCAGTGCTGCCCGCCTGTTTGCTGCTGCACCAAACGCCGCTATCTTCTACGGTCTGGGTGTAACTGAGCACAGCCAGGGTTCCAGCATGGTAATGGGTATTGCTAACCTGGCACTGGCGACCGGTAACATCGGCCGTGAAGGCGTAGGTGTTAACCCGCTGCGTGGTCAGAACAACGTACAGGGTTCCTGTGACATGGGTTCTTTCCCGCACGAACTGCCGGGTTACCAGCACGTTGCCGACGACACTATCCGTGGCCGCTTCGAAGCAAGCTGGGGCGTGACGCTGGACAACGAACCGGGGCTGCGTATTCCGAACATGTTCAACTCTGCAATCGACGGTACTTTCCGTGGCATGTACTGCCAGGGCGAGGACATTGCACAGTCTGATCCGAACACCAACCACGTTGACCAGGCACTGCGCTCTCTGGACTGCCTGATCGTACAGGACATCTTCCTGAACGAAACAGCCAAGTACGCCCACGTGTTCCTGCCGGGCACCTCTTTCCTTGAGAAAGACGGCACCTTCACCAACGCCGAACGCCGTATTAACCGTGTTCGTCAGGTGATGCCGCCAATGCCTGGCCTGGCTGACTGGGAAGTAACCATGGCGCTGTCCAAGGCGCTGGGTTACGAAATGAACTACAGCCACCCATCCGAAATCATGGATGAGATTGCGACCCTGGCACCAACCTTCAAGGGCGTCAGCTATGAGCGTCTGGAAGAGCTGGGCAGCATTCAGTGGCCATGTAACGATGCAGCACCGGAAGGTACGCCAACCATGCACATCGAGAACTTCCCGATCGGTCTGGGTAACTTCGCCATCACTGAATACGTGGCTACCGAAGAACGCTCTAACCGTAAGTTCCCATTATTGCTGACCACCGGCCGTATCCTGTCGCAATACAACGTAGGTGCTCAGACCCGCCGTACGCCCAACCAGGCATGGCACGATGAGGACGTACTGGATCTGCACATCTCCGATGCGGAAATGCGCGGCATCAATGATGGCGACTGGGTAGGCATCAGCAGCCGTGCCGGCGACACCGTAATGCGTGCGCGCATTACCGATAAGGTACAGCCTGGCGTGGTTTACACCACCTTCCACCACCCTGGCAGCGGTGCCAACGTTGTTACCACCGACAACTCTGACTGGGCAACTAACTGCCCTGAGTACAAGGTAACAGCCGTACAGGTCGTGAAAGTGAATTCACCATCCAACTGGCAGCAAAACTACCAGAACTTTGACGACCAGCAGCAGGACTTCCTGAAGCAGGGCCGTGAAAGCATCAGCCAGTAACAGAGTCACGAGGACATTGATGACCCAACCACGTTTCAGGCAGGACGCCGGCGGGCAGACACCCGCCGCCGAACTGCAACATTGCCACCGGGGTGCTCAGGTAACCCGGCGGCAACTGGACCAGATAACCGACACTGAAGATCAGATCGCTGAAGAGGTGCCTGTTGCCATGATCTTTAACGGCATTTCCCATGCCGTGATGATGGCCAGCCCCAACGATCTGGAAGATTTCGCCACAGGCTTCAGCCTGAGCGAAGGCATTGTCGAGCACAGCGATGAGATCTATAGCATCGAGGTGATCCGTCCGACTGCCAGTCTGACCGCCGGTATCGAAGTCCAGGTTGCTATTAGCAGCCAGCGTGCTGCCCTGCTGAAACAACGTCGCCGTAACCTCACAGGCCGCACCGGCTGCGGCCTGTGCGGTGCTGAATCACTGCAACAGGCTATCCGCCCGATCCGTAAAGTTGAAAAAACTGAACTGATCAGCGCGGCGGCTGTTGAAACCGCCATTGCTCAGCTCACGCAGCGCCAGCCGCTGCAGTCGCTGACCGGTGCGTTTCACGGTGCTGCCTGGTGCAACCTTAGCGGTGACATTGAAATGATCCGTGAAGACGTGGGCCGTCATAATGCGCTGGACAAACTGCTCGGCGCACTGAAACGTGACAAGGTCGATCTGACCACCGGCTTTACCCTGGTATCCAGCCGCGCCAGCTACGAAATGGTCCATAAAGCCAGTAGCTGCGGCGTTCCGACCCTGGTGGCAGTCTCTGCCCCTACCGGTCTGGCACTGGATCTGGCTAAACAGTCAGGGCTAAACCTGATTGGTTTTGCCCGCCCGGGTAAACACGTTGTTTACAACCGGTCAGACATACCGAGAGATTAACTGAACCGGTCAGGTGTACTGGCCGGGCATAAATGGAGTAGATCCATGGGAAATGCAACACTGAGCAGTCTGATTAAAATGGTTAATCAAATTGCAGACAACAACGTTCATGTCGGTACCGCTGATGATGCAGCGAACGCTGTGGCGTCACACATTACCCGCTTCTGGGCCCGCCCGATGAAGCAGCAGATCAATGAGTATCTGAACGAAGGTGGTGAAGAACTGAACGACATCGCCCGTCAGGCGGTTACTCAGCTACAGAAATAACAGCAGCTGATACACAAAAAAGCCACCTTTACAGGTGGCTTTTTTGCTGGGGCGCTCCACCAGCATGGTGCCTGACCCGTCACGGCAGACACAATGAAAAAGAAAAACCGCAATTACCCCCGAGACAACTGCGGTTTTTGAGCCTCGCGGCTCTTTTCACACCGAAAGCCTGCCTATACAGACTCCCGAAGAAAATCCTAATGCTTACCCGGCTTATTCTTAGCCGGCAGATGTTTATCGAGCTTACGTTTAAAGGGTAGCACCTTTGCTTTAAGTGTGGGCAGCTCGGAAGCCGGCGGCGCCGGTTTATCCTCATCTACGCTTGCCACCCCTTTCGGATGCGTCAGGGCAACCCCGTTTCTGAGCACATCATTCAGTTCCCACAGCTGCTCATGCATAAACTTCGAAATCTGAATACAGGCATGCAGCGGCGAGCCGGCCCGGCGACGGATGGCATCCATCCGGAACTGCAAACGCTCAAGAATAATACGGGACTCAGGCTTTGCCTGACTGATAATCTGACGAACCTTAAACCGCAGATACCGGTCGATAACGGCCGGCCGGGTCGTTGCCAGCAACGCAATACGGTCCAGATCCAGAGGCTGGTGATCGGTTAACATATGCTCACCCCTTATCTCGCTTACAACGCCAGACTGTCCGGGAATAAAAGAGCCACGCAACAGCCTGATCTTGAGATAAAGTATGGCAGATAAATAGCAATCTCACCGGAATGGGTACAAATCCAGTGCACAGAACAACAAAAAGGAAAAATAAGAAAGATAAAGCAAGAAGAGAAAGTGGCGTCCCATAGGGGGTTCGAACCCCTGTTACCGCCGTGAAAGGGCGGTGTCCTAGGCCACTAGACGAATGGGACGCTGCAGGTAGGAATTCCGTTCAAGCATTCAGTTATAAGTGCTTGTTAATAAGCGTATAACCGGCTGCCTTCAGGTCATCCTCAGGACGGGGCGTATAATACCCCGGCAGAGATTATTGTCAACACAGTGAAGTAAAAAAACCGCTAATGTGGCACATTTCTGTCTTACCCCGCTGATGCTGTCTGTACAACACCACCCCCAAAAATCCTGATAAATAAAAGTTATCAGATCTGGCAATCATTATTCATTAGACAGCCCTATGGGTGGCAAGTAAAAATGCCAGTCTGAGAATTTTTTTTCGCGAGCCTGATACGAGAATAACAACCATGCGAACAGCGATGCCTCTTCACCAGTTTCAACAAATCCGCCACGTTGATGAAGTTGTCGAAAAAGCCGGCGACAGCTGGTGGGTTTACCGCCGTAATGTCAATCATAACGGCGCACTGAGCACCGTTGCCCGGGTTGTGTTCTTCGCCCGCACCAAACAGGCGGTTGATCAGTGGCTGGCACAACAGGCCACCGCCTGCTAGCCACCCCTCCCCTGCACAGTATTTCCCTGCCGACAGCACCGCTGGTCCTGTCGGTCAGCGCGCGCTGGCTGCATTCAGCACAGAGCATATACTTTATGCTCAGAATCAGCCTGTATATGACAATAAAAGACAATAGCGGCCAAGCCGTTTCAGAGTAAGGTTTATTATGAACGCAGACATGACGCCTCTGGCAATTCGCCAGCAAATCCGCAGCGGTGAATTCACCGGCAACACTTCAGGTTTCGCTCAGGGTTTTGTACAGGGCAATCTGGCGATCATGCCAAAAGACTGGGCCAATGACTTCCTGCAGTTCTGTCAGCTGAACCCTAAGCCGTGCCCGATCGTTGGCATGTCCGGCCAGCCCGGCGCATTCATGCTGCCGGATCTGGGTGAAGATCTGGATATCCGCTCCGATATCCCGAAATACCGCATTTATGAAAACGGCGTGATGACCGCCGAAGTTGCCGATGTAAAAGACTACTGGCGCGATGATCTGGTGACCTTCGTACTGGGCTGCTCTTTCTCTTTTGAAGAAGCCCTGATTGCTGACGGTCTGGAAGTACGTAACATCACCGAAGGCGTTAACGTACCGATGTACCGCACCAATATCGAATGCCGCAGCGCCGGCCGCTTCAGCGGTACCACAGTGGTCAGCATGCGTCCGATGAAAGCCGCTGACGCGATCCGTGCAGTACAGATCTGTACCCGCTTCCCGTCAGTACACGGTGCGCCACTGCACCTGGGCGACCCGTCCCAGATCGGCATCAGCGACATCAACAACCCGGATTTCGGCGACGCAGTCACCATTAAAGAAGGTGAACTGCCGGTATTCTGGGCGTGCGGCGTTACGCCACAGGTTGCTATCGAACAGGCTAAACCTGATTTCTGCATTACCCACAGCCCGGGCCACATGCTGATCACTGACCTGCCAAACAGCCGTCTGGCCGTTCTGTAAACCGGCGCACTGGAGAAATTATCATGACGTTACAACTGAACTGTGACCTGGGTGAAAGCTTCGGTTCCTGGAAAATGGGTCTGGATGAAGCGGTCATGCCGCATATCGATCAGGCCAACATCGCCTGTGGTTTCCACGCCGGCGATCCGCTGGTGCTGGAAAAAACCCTGAAACTGGCCAAAGAAAACAATGTCACCATCGGCGCGCATCCGGGCTACCCGGATCTGGTTGGTTTCGGCCGCCGCAGCATCAAAGCCTCTCCGGCTGAACTGAAAGCCATGGTGATGTATCAGATCGCTGCGATCGACGGCATGGCTGCCAGCCTGGGCCTGACACTGGCTTACGTAAAGCCACACGGCGCTATGTACAACGACATGATGGCCAACATTGACGTCCGTAAAGTCATCATGGAAGCGATCGCCTCTTACCAGCGTCCGCTGGTACTGATGCTGCAGAGCACCCCGGAAGCCGACACCATTCAGGCGGAAGCGGATGCAGCCGGCATCTCCCTCTGGTTCGAAATTTTTGCCGACCGTTGCTACGACGACGATGGCAAACTGCTGGCCCGCAGCAAGCCGGGTGCTGTTCACACCAAAGACAAAATGCTGGCGCAGGTTAAGCAACTGAAAGAACAGGGCACCATTACCACGGTAAGCGGCAATGTTCTGAACCTGCGTGCTGATACCCTGTGCGTACACGGAGACAACATGGACGGCGTCAATGCCATTCAGGAAATCCGCGAGATGATCAAGCAATGAGCCAGACTGAATATCAAACTACGAGAGTCGAAATTGCCGGTGAAAACGCCCTGATTCTGTATTTTGGCGAAAAGACCGATCCGGCCGTATCCGCAAAAGTTCAGCAGGCAGTCGACGCACTGGAAACCGTACTGGCCGACGTGCTGATTGATATGGTGCCATCCTATGCATCCCTGCTTGTAATCTTTAACCCGTTGGCCTGTGACCATCTGGAAGTACGCCGCCGTATCCGTACCGCGCTGAGCGATCAGGCTGCCGGTGAAGCATCTGAAGGCCGCTTAGTCAGCCTGCCGGCTTACTACAGCACCGAATCCGGCCCGGACCTTGAAGATCTGGCCAGCCGCGCCAACCTGAGCGTCGAAGAAGTCATTAAGATTCACAGCGAAATGGAATACCGGGTTTATGCCATCGGCTTCGCGCCGGGCTTTGCCTACCTGGGGGAAGTGGACGAGCGCATTGCTGCACCCCGCCTTTCCACACCACGTCAGAAAGTCCCCCGCGGCGCTGTCGCCATTGCTGACCGCCAGACAGCCGTTTACCCGGCGGTTTCACCGGGCGGCTGGAACCTGATCGGCCTGTGCCCTACCCGTATGTTTAACCCGGACGCGACCCCGAGTATGCCGGTACAGGTGGGCGACCGGATTCGTTTTGAGCCCATCGAACGTGATGAATTTCTGTCTCTGGGAGGCGAACTGTAATGAGCGGATTTAAAGTATTACAGCCTGGCCTGTTAACCCTGATTCAGGATGCCGGCCGTATCGGTCAGCACCGTATCGGCCTGACCACCGGCGGCCCGCTGGACAGCAATGCCTTTGCCTGGGCAAACCGTCTGCTGAACAACGACGGCAACGCCACTGCGCTGGAAATCAGCATCGGTGGTCTGGTGATGGAAGCCCAGTGCGATACCTATATTGTACTGACCGGTGCCGCCATGCCGCTGAAGATCAACGGTACCGAACAGGAAGGCTGGTGTGCCCATAAAGTGCAGGCCGGTGACCGTATCGACGTTGGATTCTCCAGTGCCGGTGCCCGTGCCTATCTGGCAGTCAGCGGCGGCTTCACCGTTGCCAAAAGCTTCACCAGCACCGCCACCGTTACCCGTGAAGGGATCGGCGGCCTGAACGGCGAAAAACTGCAGCAAGGGGATATCCTGCCGGCAGAATCTGCGGCAGACCAGCAGGTTTACCGCCTGCCGGAAGCCTTCCGTCCGGATTACACCGCGGCGGTTTCCCTGCGGGTGATCACCGGTTACCAGCAGGACGCCTTCAGCGATGTTCAGAAGCGTCTGTTCTTCAGCAGCGAATATAAAGTAACTGACCGTGCCGACCGCATGGGCTACCGTCTGGAAGGCCCGCAAATCACGCCATCCATTGACGGCATCCTGTCAGAAGGTATTTGCCACGGTGCCATTCAGGTACCGGCAGACGGCCAGCCAATCGTGTTGCTGAATGACCGCCAGACCATCGGTGGTTATCCGAAGATCGGTTCCATGATCGCCATGGACACTGCCCGCCTGACCCAGCTACTGCCAGGCTCTGCGGTATCTTTTGAAGAAATCAGCATCGACGCTGCACACAACCTGCGTTGCCTGGAACAGGCGCGCTTCGCACGGACCGAGCCGGAAGCTCTGTAAGCGAACTGAGATTGCCGGCCCGGCTGCGGTATGACAAGTAACTGCAACCAAGCGCCGGCAGTCATGTTTTACCGATATAAGAAATGCGGTTACAGCGTGCTGTAATCAGCTGTTAATAAACTTTTGCTGCTGTCCGGACGGATCAGCCAAAGCCGGCGTAACGTTACCGGCCCGAACCGCGCCAGCAGACAAAAAAGAGAGATGACCTATGGAAAATTTAATGAATGAGGCGGCACTGAGCCAGCAAATCGAAGATGCTCTGGTTGCCCGTAACCTGCGGGGTATGAAAACCGTGCAGCCTGCCCTGCAAACCGGTTACTACCTGCGTGCAGCGCGTATCCTCAACAAATGTAAAGGTCACGTTCTGATCGGCACCGGCTTCCCGGTGGTTGATACGTTTGAAACCGACGGCCCGGTTGGCGCCATCGCGCTTTACCGTGCGCTGGAAACCCTGGGTGCGACGCCTGTGATCGTCTGTGGCCCACCGGTTTCACAAGCCCTGATGAAAGATTTCCGCGTGCATGAAATCCGTGTGGGTGAACACCAGGAACGCAAACTGGAAGCCTTCCAGGCCCTGTACCACTATAACCCGGATGCGGTTCTGTCTATCGAACGTCCGGGCCAGGCAGCTGACGGCGGTTACTACAACATGCGCGGCGAAAGCATCAGCCCACGCACTGCCTGCTTCGATACCTTCATCAATAACGCTAAATGCCCGACCATCGGTATCGGCGACGGCGGTAACGAAATCGGCATGGGTAACATTACTGAAGCTCTGAAAGATCTGGACATTGTGTCTGCGTCTACCCGCGTTGACGAACTGTGTATCGCCGACGTTTCCAACTGGGGTGCCTACGGCATCATGTCTTTCCTGAGCCTGTGGAACAACATCGATCTGCTGGAAGCGGTTAAGCCACTGGAAATTCTGGAATACCTGTCCGGCCTTGGCAGTGTTGACGGCGTTACCCGCCTGAACGAACTAACAGAAGACGGCTTACCGATGGAAGAAGGCGAATCCGTTCTGCTGGAACTGCGCAAAATTATCGGCATGGCATAATTGCCCCGCCACTCAGAAAACGGCCGCATTCAGCGGCCGTTTTTGTATCTGTGCTAAGCCGGTAATAAAAAGCCCTTCACAAAAGCTTCACATAAAAACATCCACACTTTCCCTCACCTGCGCAAAGCCCTTCTATACTGACAAATGTGTGACAGAAAAGGCCTGCTTATGAATGGGAAATACCCGCGCTATACGCTGCACTTAGACGACAAACACCCCGGCCAGCCCATATTTATCCGGGACGACTCAGCCTCCGGACAGCCTGATCAGAGCGGGCTCCACATTGCTACAGACCTGCTGCTGACGCTGGCACTCGCCGGGCTCACCTACATTGCACTAAGCAGCTACCCGGAACTCTGGCCCGGCTGGTTACAAACCGTTACCGGTGCAGGATTTGCCATCGCCGCCGGCTATCTGGCCATCCGGTACTACACCCTGCTAATGGCGCTGTACTTACTGAGCCTCTGCGGTGCAGCCGCCGTCTCCGCTGTTGCCTTCCTCTGGTGGATTTTCTGATCAGCCCGGCACTGCATTATTGCGGTTAACTTATGTAGAATCAGGCACATGACAAGAGACGGCCAAAGCCGCAGCGAACATTCGCCACTCTCACCCTTCGCATAAAAACAACGAGGCCACCATGCGCTACCTACACACCATGGTTCGGGTAAAAGACCTGGACGCATCCCTGAAATTCTACTGCGACCTGCTGGGTCTGACTGAAATCAAACGTAACGACTACGAAGGTGGCCGCTTCACCCTGAGCTTTCTGGCTGACCCTCACTACGAAGCCCACGCCCGGGAACACCAGAGCCCGTTACTGGAACTGACGTATAACTGGGACCCGGAAGACTATGATGAAGGCCGCAACTTTGGCCATCTGGCGTTTGAGGTGGATGATATCTACGCCCTGTGCCAGAAACTTCAGGACGCCGGCGTCACCATCAACCGCCCGCCCCGGGACGGCCACATGGCATTTGTCCGCTCACCGGATAACATTTCTGTGGAACTACTGCAGAAAGGTGAATCACTGGCACCGGCAGAGCCATGGGTTTCAATGGAAAACACCGGTCACTGGTAAGCCCGATTAAAGCACGCTTCTGCAGAAAAGCCCCACACTGAAACCACCGCTAAAACGGTGGTTTTATCTTTTACGACAGAGTCTTTCTCAACATGCCCATTCACGACCAAAAAACCCAGATTGGGCAGTCAAAACCCAAAGTGCGAGGTTGTTTTAATTAAATGATCATTTAACAACCTTATACTGAGCCGGTAAATATTACAGGGAACGTCATAACAATGGATTGCGTACAGGCCGGTGCTTTCACAAGAAGCCAGACCTGCACCCATAACAATAAAAAGCTTTAAGGAGCTGTTATGCATCTCTCTGTTACCCACCGTATCGGTGGCGGATTTGCGCTGCTTGTTCTGTTGCTGCTGGTCATCAGCACTACCTCATACCGTAGCCTGGACGCCGTTGATACCCAGTTTCAGCGGACCACCGGTGAAATTGCCCCGATCGCCACCCACAGTGCCGATATCGCAGTCGCCCTGCTGTCCGCCAACAAAGCCCTGATGCAGTTCATGAGTAGCCAGAACGACACTACCCTGAGCGCTCAGGAAGACGCCCTGAACACGCAACAGGCCGGCTATAACACCCAGCGGGAAGCCCTGCTCAATCTGAGTAAGCAGTATCCGCAGGTCAGTGAAGCGATCAGTGTTATCGACCCTCAGGCCAATGCATTTTTCAGCAGTTCACAGCAGGCCATGAGCAGCCACCGTCAGTACCTGTTACTGGGAGCTGATGTTAAACAGCTGGAAAGTGACCTGCTGGACGAACTCAAGTTCTTCACCGTGGATATCAACGATCTGACGGAATACGGTGAAAATCTGGCTGAGCAGAATGCCGGTCCGATTCTTACCAGCAACCTGCAAACGGTCACCAGCGACATCGGCCGGCTGTTAAAAAGTGAAGATCTGAGCGTTATTAAACCGCTGGAAAGCTCATTCAACATTACCGGTTACGGGCTGAAAGCCATGCAGGACCGGCTGGAAAAGCTGAAGGCTTCCGGCAGTGCGTCCGCCGACAATCTGCTGGAAACCCTGGCCATTATTCAGCAGGCCACAACCGCACCGGACGGCGTTGTTCAGGTACATAAAAAGCGGGTTGAACTGAAACTGCAGATCGCCGCATTGCTGGAACAGCTCTCGGCCACCATCAACAGCACCAACGACACCGTTAACCAGCTGCGGGCTGATTCTCAGGCCCTTGCGGATGCCGCCACACTGAATGCCCGTGACACCGTCAGCCTGAGCCAGACCGCCAGCATCATTATCAGCGCCGCATCCGTGATCATCGCCATCATCATAGCCATCTGGGTAAGCCATAACATCCGCACGCCGCTGAACCGGGTGATGTCGATCCTGAAAACCATTGCCGACGGTGACCTCAGCCAACGCCTGAGCATTACCAGCAAAGACGAATTCGGTCAGCTATCTCAGTGGGTGAACGATCTTGCAAGCAAGCAGGAAAGCATTATCCGGGATATCCAGAGTGCCTCCGGCAAGATCAGCGAATCCGCCCGGGAAGCCGCCACCATCAGCGACCGTACTAATCAACTGATGGATGAACAGAACCAGCATACCACTCAGGTGGCGACTGCCATTCATCAGATGTCTGCCGCGGCGGAAGAAGTCGCACAAAGTGCCGAACAGGCCCAGCAACAGGTTACCGCCATTGATAACACTGCCGGCGAAAACCGTGCCCTGATGCAGCAAAACATTACTGTAGTTAATGGTCTGGCCAGTGAAATTGACCGGGCTTCTGCGGTCATTACTCAGCTCAATGAAGACTCCGCCAACATCGGCCAGATCCTTGAAGTGATTAACGGCATTGCCGGCCAGACCAACCTGCTGGCGCTTAACGCTGCAATCGAAGCCGCCCGTGCCGGTGAACAGGGCCGCGGCTTTGCGGTAGTGGCGGATGAAGTACGCAACCTGGCCAGCCGTACCAAGGACTCCACTGAAGATATTCAGGCGATGATCGACAAACTGCAAACCCGGGCAAAAGAAGCCGTGACCATTATGGAAAGCAGCCGTCAGGAAGCCCAGTCCAGTGTTGACCAGACCGAACAGGCCAGACACTCTCTGGAGAACATGGTTAGCCAGCTGTCTGAGATTCGTAATATGTCAGAGCATATCGCGGTGGCTGCTGAAGAACAGACATCGGTCAGCCAGGAAATATCTGCCAGCGTACAGCGTATCGCCGACATGGCCGAACAGGGTGCCCACGATGCCCAGCAAACCGCCCGGGGCAGCGAAGCCCTGTCCGGCCTTGCGGAGCGTCAGCAGAAACTCACCAGCGTGTTTAACCTCGGTTAAACCGACACTGCAGTATAAAAAAACCACCGCATTGCGGTGGTTTTTTTATACCAGCCTGCGTAACCGCTGGCCGGTGCAGATAAAGCCGTTCGCTTCATAAAATTGCTGAGCCCGGGGAAATTCAGCCAGTGGCGGCGCACCGACCTCCAGCCGTTGCCAACCCTGCTTCGCTGCAAATGCCATAGCCTTGTCCAGCAACCGCTCGCCAACTTTCATCGAACGGTAGCCAGGTACAACATACCGCTCAGAGACTTCTCCAAACACCCCACCTGCATACAGAGCAGCACAGCGGTGCAGGGTAATAACCCCCACTAACTCCCCGGCATAAAGGGCAAAGAACGCATAGATAAGCTGATCAGCCAGCATATCCTTCGCCTGCTTCGGCAAATTCATAGCGCTGAGCTCAGCGTCTGCACCCGGCTCAAGCTCCAGTAACAGCGCCCTGACCAGCCGGGCGACTTCATGAGCATCCTCAGGGCCTGCCTGAATAACGCTTATGCCATCTGGCAGGTTCAAAGAGATTTACCGTCGAACATCTGCAACGGCAGACTGCCGGCATCAACCCCGTCCACACAGTTCAGATTAAGCCGGTAAGAACCCGGAGCGCGAAGGGTTTCATGAAAGGGATAAATGCCACAGCGGCTGCAGAAATAGTGTTTCCCCACCATGGTACCGAACTGATACAGGCTCAGGGCATCGGCCTTTGCGGTGATTTTTAACTGCTCTGCCGTAAGCAAAAAGTCCGACATAACCGCGCCCTTTCGGGTGCAGATGGAACAGTTACACTGCACACCGCCGCTGATCAGCGGGGCTTCAAATTCAAATTTTACATCGCCACAATGGCAGGATCCTGTGTATTGCACGGCATCGCCTCCGTCTTTAGTGATCATGAAAATTCAGGGCATGACCCCCAGCAAATCGGTCTCACCGATATCCACACCGCGCTGGCTGAACAGTGTACTCAGTTGGCCCCGATGATGGGTCTGATGGTTAAAAAAGTGCTGCATCAAGTACGCAAAACGGCGGCTGAAAGCAACGCCTTTGGTATTGTGGTATTCCAGCTCATGCGCCAGATCTTCGTCGGTCAGCTGCGTGCAGAAGGCACAGATCATGTTATCCAACTGACGGCGCTGTTGTGCCAGGGAAGAAAGGTTATCATGCAGCATCTGGCTGAGAGTCGCCGGCCGGTTAAACTCCCTGACACTCTGTAACGGTTCACCGGCGGGATGTTCAGCAAAGCGTTGCAGCCAGATAATATCCCCCACCATCAGGTGGTTGAATGTCCCCAGAATCGAATTAAAAAATGCGCCGCTGTCCCGCTTCAGTTCTGCCTGGGTCAGTTGCCCGGCGGCGTCCAGCAGCTTGCTGTTCATCCAGCGGTTGTACTCAGCCATTAAGCGGTAGTTCTCTGCCAGCATTTACACCTCCCGGGCTAACATCTGATTAAGTAACGTCCAGTCTTCCCGCACCCGCTGTGCATATTCCATGCAGGCCTGCACAAAAGCTTCGCTATGCGCCGGCAGTACGCCGGTGACCGCCTGCTCAAAACGGACTGAGCGCCGGTCGCCCCGGCCATGGGCCAGTGCCAGCGCATGACCACAGGTTTCAGCATATTCTTCAAAGCCGCCTTTACGGGCCTTTTTGCCCAGTGCAACATTTTCCGGGTCCAGCCCTACCTTCGCATGATGGCGGGAACGCACCAGCCAGTGCTGGCCATCATATTCTGCTTCATCCAGCACCAGATCCGGAAAGCGCTGCATCCGCCGCTGGCATTCCAGCGTCAGGTGAGCCGGGTTTAAACGGTTCACCGGGCTGAGGTCATCAAAATAAAACAGGGGGGCGGCTTTGCGCTGCTGCTTCACTTCAACAATGTGGCACAGGCTGAGATCCTGCGGGCCCTGATAATCAGCGGGGCCAACCAGCAGGTAATAACGGCCCATATTCACCGAGCCGGTGCCTGCATCCAGACGGGCAACGATGTCCAGCACGGTATCATCCATGTACGGGGCGAACGTTTGTTCCAGCTGCTGATATGTGTCTGCACTTACGCGCTGAAACTTATCTGCCCGGTCACGGAAGCGCAGCGTTACAGCATCCACATCCACCGCCTTGGCCAGCGCGCTTTTTATCAGAAAGTCTGCACCACCGGCCGCTCTCGCCCGGGCTTTATTGAAGGGTTTGCTGAGGATATGATCATCCGGGAAGTCCGCCAGCACCTGCTGATGATAATCCGGGCTGGCGATCAGCATGTCACAGCGCTGCTGATAGCCTTCTAAAAACCGGCGAACGGCCTTCTCAGCGGCATCGGCTTTTACCCGGGCTTTACCGGCATAATCCTTGTCACCAGGCACCTGCGGAAATTCCCCTTTCGAGAGCCCCCGGCAATACTCAGCACACAGCACCAGGCTGACCGCAAAACGGGCCATATCCCAGACGGCATGCCCCACACAGGCATCGTCAAAGTCGTTCGGGGCGAACACCACCCGCTCCCCGTGGGAGCCTTCCTCGGTAAAAAAGCCAAAGTTGGAGGTATGGCAATCCCCCATGATGCGGGTTTTTGGCAGGGTATAAAGTGCTTCGGGCAGCTGCAGATAACCGGCCTGTATATCCGCATAGAACAGCTGGGCAGCGCCCCGTAAAAACACAAAGGGGTTGCCCGCCATTTTCAGATGTTTACCCAGAGGGGCGGAGCCGGTATCACGGGGAGACTGTCCGTCTACCCGGGTTAATTCGGTTTCAAGCCATGCGGCACGGTTCTCAGCTACAGTCATATTCGTTCCGTTGATAATGCCCGTGAAGGGAGGTTACACAACCGCTGCGCGGTATCAGCCGGCCTGAAAGCTCACACTGTTATTGCGGTCGCGGCTACTGCGAATCAGCGCATCACCGGCTTGTGCCGCACCAAGCTTGGCCTGCCGGTCATAGAGTACGACATTAACAGTGGCCGCCAGATTCAGGCAACCGACAGTAGGAATATAAACCGCGGCATCCGCCCGGTCTACGACCGCCTGGCTCAGGCTGCCATCTTCCGGACCAAATATATAGAAGGCTTTTACCGGATGTTCAAACTCTGCCAGCGAAGTGGCACCTTCCACCAGATCGATACACACCAGCTGCGTATCGTCGTCCAGCTCCGGTAATACGTCCAGTAAGCAGTCGACACCCGTCAGGGGGATTCGCTGGCTGGCGGATTTAGTATCGGTATGAAACTGGGCAGCGCGGTCATAACGGCTGCCGGTGTAATACACCCCGTCGGCTTCAAAACAACCGGCAGCACGCATCACAGCGCCCACGTTTGTTGGGGATTTAGGATTCGTCAGGCCGATACGGGCAGAGGCTTTTTTCATTGTTTAACAACACTCACAACGGGTGCCCTGATTCCAGAGCTAAGGCATTAACCCCGACTGACGCAGATAGTCACTGAGTAATTTATGTAAGCGCAGTGCCGACCAGTCGTCCGGGGCGATCAGGGTACGAATCATCAGACCATTAATCTGCGCCGTCAAGGCCTCAGCAACATCCAGTGGCGGTTCAGTCAGTTCCAGCCCGTGCTGCTGGCAGTGAATGGCCAGTTGCTGCTGTACCAGTTCAATCCAGCGATTGTGCACACCGATCTGATGTTCCGCCAAACGGGGTTCGGTCAGCGAACGCCCCCAGAAGATCAGCCAGGCAGATACCATGCCCCGCCCTTCAGCATCACTGGGCAACACCTGCAGTAAAACCCGGTCGAACTGATAAGGCTGCTGTTCAGCCTGCACCAGCATACGCTCAACACTGCTGGTATAGGCGTATTCCAGCGCGGCAATCAGCACCGCTTCCTTGTCTTCAAAATAATGGCGGATTGCCCCGGTGGTGACCCCTGCTTCCTTACCGATATCAGTCAGTTTGGTTGCTTCCAGTCCCCGGTGGGCAATGACTTTGCTGGCCGCTCTGGCAATGGCGTCACGGCGTTGTTGATGATCGACTATTTTAGGCATTGACAGACTATACAGCACTCTTTTACATTACGGTGATAATATAAAAATAATAACGACGCGGCTTTTCTAAAAACGCCACCGACTAAACGCCAAAAAAACAACTTCGGAATACAGTCATGCTTAACACCTCTGCTGAAACGCATCTTCACATGCCAGGCAGCGCTGCTGTTCAACTGCAGCAAAATGGTTTAACCGTTAACATTCAGGGCGCACAGGCCTACTTTAACTATTACTGGCTGCGGGATAACTGTAAGACATCCTGGGACAAAGAAACCCAGGAACGTACCTTCGACATTCTGGCCGAGCCGGATAACCTGCAGCCACTCACCGCCGCCGTTGAAGCTGACGCGCTGCAGGTACAGTGGCCGTGCGGTCATCAGAGCCGCTACGCACTGCAATGGCTGGCAAACTGGCATCAGGGACAGGGCCACGGTGACATAGCTATCCGTGCCCGCCGTTCCTGGTACGCCGAACACTATCCGAATATGGCCCGCTTCAGTCAGCCTGAACTCATGAGCAACCCGGCTAAAGTTGCCGACTGGCTGGAAGCCATGCTGGACGAAGGCGTTGCCCTGATCACCGACATGCCCGACAGCAATCAGGGGCTGCAGGAAACCTGCGAACTGATCGGCACCGTGCGGCCGTCATTCTCCGGCTACCATTTCGACGTTAAGTCGAAGAAGAATCCGGAAAACCTCGCCTACACCAGTAAAGCGCTGGAACTGCACACCGACCTGCCGCCGGAAGAACTGGCCCCGGGGATTCAGTTCCTTCACTGCCGGGTAAATAATGCCGAAGGGGGCGACAGCCTGTTTGTGGACGCCACCAGCGTTGCCAACGCCCTGCGTGAGCAGTACCCGGAATACTTTGAACTGCTGTCTACCGTCAGCGTGCCGTTCCGTTACACCACGGACCATCAGGACGTTCGAGCCCGGCAGACCATTATCGAAATCGATCCAAACAACGGCGAAGTCAGCGGCATTAACTACAGCCAGCACCTGAGCGATGTATTCGATCTGCCACAGGCCACTCTGGATACCTTCTACCCGGCTTTCCGTGCCTTCGGCCACATGCTGCAGGACGAACGTTACCTGATGCGCTTCCGCCTCAATGCCGGCGAATGCATCGTCTTCGATAACCACCGCATCGCCCACGGCCGTGCCGAATTTGAAGCCGGCAGCGGTGAACGTCACCTGCGTGGCTGCTACGTGGACCGCGGCGAACTGCGCAGCGCTTACAGAGTGCTACGCAAGCAGCATCCGGTGGCTGAATTCACCATTACCACGGACTGATCCCCGGATCAGCAAATACAAAAAAGGCAGCGCGGGCTGCCTTTTTCAGTTCTCTACAGTCAGTTGTGCTGCCCTTCCACACTCCACTAAAATCAGCATCCGTTACAGACAGATCAGCTTCTAACAACCTGATGATAATGGCATACTCCAATCATCAGTCTGATTCACTGGATAATCATGCGCATACGCAATCTGAACACCTTCGTTAAAATTGCCCGGCTTGGCAGCTTCCATGCGGCGGCTCAGCATCTGCACGCCACTCAGCCAGCGATCTCGGCACGGATTACCGCGTTGGAAAACGAACTGGGTGCGCAACTGTTTATCCGTGACAAAAGCGGCACCCGGCTCAGTCCGAGAGGCGTTCAGCTACTGCCCTATGCAGAAAAGCTGATCGCCATCAGCCAGGAAATGAAACAGCAGATTCGTGAAGACGCACCGGAAAAAGGCAGCCTGCGTATCGGCATTGCCGACACCCTGGCACACCTGTGGCTGTCACCGCTGCTGCGGCACTGGCAGGCTCAGTATCCGCTGATGTCATTCGAGCTGATCAGTGATGTATCCCCCACGCTGGTCAAACAGCTCACCAACTGCCAACTGGATCTGGCCCTCATGGTGTCGGATCAGAACGACATTCCCGAGCTGGTCAGCGAACCCTTATGCAGCTATCCGCAGTGCTGGGTTGCGGCACCCGGATTAATCAGTGACGCCAGCATCCGTTCCGTTGCTGATCTGGTGAACTATCCGGTACTCAGCTTCCCCCGGGAAACCCGCCCATGGGGTTATCTGCAACAACTGTTTCAGCCCTTTTATGAAGATGCACCGGTATTCCACACCTGTAGCTCAGTGGCCAGCCTGCTGACCATGGTGGCACAGGGTATCGGCGTGGCGCTGATGCCCGAACCGATTGTCCGCCAGTTACTGGACGACAAACAGCTGGTGGAGCTGAACATTGATCAGGCGGCACCGGCACTGAGTTTTAACTGCAGCTGGCGGTTAGACGACGATCGCATCCTGCCACAGCTACTTGCCAACAGTAGCCGGGAGATCATGACGGATACCATTCAGACGGCCTGACGCCCGACAGTAATCCGGCGGATTTTCAACAGGCGTTTTATCTAAACTTGTTAAATAAGCAGAATATAATTCTAAAAAACATCTGCTGGCAGCATTATATTCTGAAGTATTTTTGCCTATTGAAAGATATCCATTTTTCAAACACACTGCTGCGCACTCAAAAAGTATGATGGCAGTTCTGCCTTCGGAATACGGCCACAAGCCAAACCGGAGTACTGCCCCGATCTGTAGCTGTTCATTTCCCGTCGTCTCGCGACCGTATATGTCTACAGTATCATTTAGGAGGCGTCAGTGTCTGACGCAACCTGTTAAGGCCGCAATTGCACAGTGATCCCGGATTGCCGTCAGGCAGTGAGGAGTCCCGGACCGCGTAATGCTTGAGCAATTTAGCTGGTTGATAGCTAGCTGGTACTTGCCTTTGCCAGGTTTATCCAGGTGTACCCCTAAAACGTGTCAGGACGTTGGCAGACCTTACCCACAGGAAGGTCGGCGGGGATACGCCCCCACAGAATTATAGTTTGAGAGGAAAGTTAACATGAGCATTGCTTACTTAAACGGTGAATACCAGCCACTGGCAGAAGCCCGCATTTCACCACTGGACCGTGGTTTCCTGTTTGGTGACGGTATCTACGAAGTTATTCCGTACTATAACGGCAAATCTGTAGGCCTGATGCCTCATCTTAACCGTATGGCTGATGGCCTGGCGGCTATCGAGATCAAGAACAGCAACACCATCGAAGGCTGGAAAGAACTGCTGGACGATCTGGTTGCACGTAACAGCGACATGGGTGAAAACCTGGGCGTTTACGTTCACATTTCCCGCGGTACTGACGTTAAGCGTTACCACCCTTACCCGGAAGGTGTTGAACCAACCGTATTCTGCTTCTGCTTCGCGATCAAAGATCCTGAGCCGGTTGACCGTACTAAAGTTACCCAGTACAGCCTGGTAAGCACCGAAGACCTGCGCTGGCAGCGTTGCCACATTAAGTCCACTGCACTGCTGGGCAACGTCATGCACTTCCAGGAAGGTTACTCTACCGGTAGCGATGAAGCACTGCTGTACAACGCGAACAACGAAGTTACTGAAGGCAGCTCCTGCAACGCTTTCATCGTTAAAGACGGCGTGATCATCACTCCGATTCAGGACAACCAGATTCTGCCGGGTATCACCCGTCGCATCATCATCGACAGCATCAAGGCTGACGGTTCCCTGAAGCTGGAAGAACGCACCATCACTATGGACGAAGTTCGCAACGCTGACGAACTGTGGATCACCAGCTCTTCTAAAGAAATCGCACCGGTTACCAAGCTGGACGGTAAGCCAGTCGGTAACGGCGAAGTTGGCGAGATCTGGGAAAAAGCATTCGCAATCTACTCTGCGTCTAAGTACGACTACTAAGCTTTACTAAACAGTTAAATGCTTTAGTAAAGACACAAAAAACCCGGCACATGCCGGGTTTTTTATTGCCTGGATTACAGCCGGTACATCAGCCTATCTGAATCTTAGCCACAATGCCCTGCACCCGCTCAGCAGTTTCGCCGTAGCGCATATCCTCACAGCTACCATAGCCCGGCAGTTGCCGTGCTTTGATCTTTGTCCACACCGGTACGCTGATGCCCGCCAGAAATCGGCACGCTAGCGGGATTGTTAAAACCTGATTCGTCTGGCTGTTTGCAGCCAGCTTACCGGCAAGCGTCTGCAGCCATTCAGCTAACTGGGTGTCTTCGGGCCAGTTCACCTGCCGTGAACGGCTCAGTGTGGCCGGCTCTCCCCGGCATACGGAGCAGTGGCCACACTGCGCGGGGGCTTGATGATCCGCAAAATACTCCGCCAACTGATGGCTCAGGCAGCGATTTTCTTCGAAGAAGCCCACCAGCGCGGCAATTCTGGCAATTTCTTTTTGTTCTTTTTCTGCAAAATACTGCTGCAGTTCATCCGCCAGTTCTGGCTGTAACAGGGCCTGTTGGTTTACGCCGAATACTTCGGTAACGCCCCGGCTCTGCAGTTCAATCAGCTGTTGCTCACTGAGGTATTCCAGCGCCTTCACCGCCCTGTCCCGGTCGCCGCCATAGCTTTGCAGTAAAGCTTGCATGTCCAGTTCACCCCAGACCCGCTTAAACTGCGTATGGGCAAACACGGCCTGCAGGAATGCCCGCCGTTCTCCGTTAAAGCGATTAAGAACTTCTTGCTGATCCTGCAGGAACTTGTATTTAAATTCGGCGAAATAGACGGATTTAGCCTGAATAACGTCGAGCAGCTCCAGCTGTACCAGCAGGGTTTTCAGGGTCAGCTGGCGGATATTGCTGCTGTTCGACAGCCCCAGTAACTGTACTTCCCAGTTGCCTTCCGGGTTTATATTGTCAGCGATATCCTGCAGCACATAGCGAATGCCTTCCGGCTCCGGGGTATCGCCATATACGAAGTTCTCAACGGTGTTGATGCCGTCCAGATTGCCCAGTGCGATACAGTTGGATGGCGCACCGTCACGGCCGGCCCGGCCGATTTCCTGACTGTAATTTTCAACGGATTTAGGCAGGTCGTAATGCACCACGCAGCGAATGTCGGACTTATCCACCCCCATGCCAAAGGCAATGGTGGCAACGACCACCTGCACCCGCCCGGCCATAAAGTCATCCTGCACTTGCTGGCGCTGTTCATCTTTAAAACCGGCATGGTAAGCAGCGGCATTCAGGCCACGGTGCTGCAAGAACTCAGCAACTTTTTCGGCGGTTTGCTGCAGGGTCACATAGACAACCGCAGCACCCGGTGACTGCTGCAGGGCTTCCAAAAGGCGGTCATGACGTTGCTGCTCCGCCACCGCCCAGACACTCAGATCCAGATTCGGCCGGTAAAAGCCGGTCTGCACGATATGTTCAGGCTGAATGGCAAACTTGGCCGCCATATCCACTTTTACCTGTTCGGTGGCGGTAGCTGTTAGCAGCAGAACCAGCGGAATATTCAGAGTTTCACGGTACACCGGCAGTTTCAGATAGTCCGGCCGGAAGTTATGCCCCCACTCAGAAATACAGTGAGCTTCATCCACCACCAGCATCGACAGAGGAATGCCAGCGATGAACTGGCGGAAACGTTCATTCTTAAACCGCTCTACAGACACCATGAGAATTTTCAGCTTGCCGCTTCGGGCATCCGCCATCACCTGCCGGTTCTCTTCGAAGCTCATGCCGGAATCAATCCGGGCCGCGGGAATGCCTTTGCTGTGCAGGAACTCCAACTGATCCTTCATCAGGGCCAGCAAGGGAGAAACAACTAAGGTGAGGTGCGGCAATTGCAGCGCACTGAGCTGATAACACAGTGATTTACCGGAACCGGTGGGGAATATTGCCAGGCTGGAATGCCCCTGCAACAGCTGATCTACCGTCTGCTGCTGCCCGGGGCGGAACTGATCAAAACCGAAATATTGCTGTAACGCTCCCTGCGTGTCCATCGTCCGTACTCCTCTTTAAACTCGTGCCCGCGGCATAAAGAGGCCAGTATACGTGATCAGTTCAGGTTGCAAAGCCGGCGGAGAAATTTATCCGCGGCCGTGGGGCTGATCAAAATCCAGCACCGGCCCCAGCGGAATAACCCGGGTCGGATTGATGCCTGTGTGGCTGTAATAGTAGTGACGTTTAATGTGCTCGAAATTGCAGGTCGCCGCCACATTACCCTGCTGATAAAGCTCCCGTACATAGCCGCTGATATTCGGGTATTCGCGCAGCTGACGCAGGTTACACTTGAAGTGGCCGTGATATACCGCATCAAAACGGATCAGCGTGGTAAACGCCCGCCAGTCCGCTTCTGTAATCCGGTCACCGGCAATATAACGCTGCTCGCTCAGTATGCTTTCCAGCCGGTCCAGTGCACTGAACAGGTCCAGCACGTTGTGTTCATAGGCCGCTTGGGTGGTCGCGAAACCAGCCCGGTAAACGCCGTTATTGATATCCCGGTAGACCCATTCATTAGCGGCTTCAATTGCGCTTTGCAGATCCTGCGGGAAGAAATCCAGTTCATTACCGGTCAGGTGATTAAAGGCCGAATTGAACATGCGGATGATTTCTGAAGATTCATTGCTGACAATGGTTTCCCGCTGCTTATCCCACAGTACAGGTACCGTTACCCGGCCGGTGTAATCCGCTTTGGCCCGGGTATAAATCTGGTGCATGTATTCTGAGCTGTACAGGGCGTCACCGTCTGAACCACTGGCTTTATCGAAGGTCCAGCCATGTTCCTGCATGTCCGGGCTGACCACGGATATGCTGATCAGATCTTCCAGCCCTTTAAGGTGCCGGAAAATCAGCGTCCGGTGTGCCCAGGGACAGGCCAGGGAAACATACAGATGATAACGGCCGCCTTCCGCCGCAAAACCGTCTCCACCGCTGATACCCGGGCTGCCATCCGGGGTAATCCAGTGACGGAATCCGGCATCTTCACGGACAAACTCACCGTCACCGGAAGTGTCGTACCATTCATCGTGCCAGTTGCCGTTTATCAGTAATCCCATCGTTTTATCCTCTGTGAATGCAGCCTGATGTAACCGTCTGCATTGTCTGAACATGTTGTGATGGAATTCATATTAGTTTGTTTTAAAAGAAACAAAATCGCGAAAATTCGCACAAACCATTCGATTAAACAGAACTTAAAGTAACTTATTCATCATGATTCACCTTTTCGAGAATCTGAGCACGCATTGGCACATCGTATTTCGGACACTGCATGACGCAGAATTCTTTCAGTAATTCCGCCAGCCGCATCACCCCCGGTCCGCTCTGTTCACCCTGTGCGTAGTACATCTGTAACGTAGCACTGCGAATCGCGCCCTTGGCCAGTGGCAGGATACGCAACTCATCACTGAGGATTAACGTGCCGACTCTTGTCATCGGTAACCAGGCAAACCCCACACCCCGCTGCACCATCGCCACCGCCGTGCTCAGATTACTCACCGTCCAGCGCTGTTCGGCCTTCAGCCAGCCGGAGTCCACCTTATCCTGCAGGGCGGAGTCACGGGTAACAATCTGCCGGTAGTTACGTAAATCATCCATACTCAGCGGCCCCATATTGCACAACTCATGGGCCGGAGAGGCAACCGCGATAAAGTCCACGCCGGTCATCGGTTCCGACAGGTATCCCGGCATCCCGGCACCGGCAATGGCCAGATCCACTGCACCTTCTTCCAGCGCTTCCCGGGCACCGGATAAAACCGTCTCATACAGCTGCACCCGGGTATTCGGATATTCGCTGGCAAACTGCTCCAGCACTTCAGTGATATACACAGCAGGCATAATCTGATCAATCGCCAGACCGATTTCCGGCTCTTCCCCGGCAGAGAGACTGCGGGCCAGATCATCAATGTGCTGGGCACTGTCCAGCAAGCCTTCCGCCCTTCGCAACAGTAAATGACCGGCATCCGTGAGGTATGCCTTACGGCCTTTGACCTGCAGCAGCTTCACTCCAAGCTGATCTTCCATTTTATGGATTGCGTGGTTAATGCTCGACTGGCTCTTATGTACCGCAGCCGCCGCATGGGCAAAGCCGCCATGATCCACCACAGCTTTAAGCATTCGCCACTGTTCAAGGGTTACCCGCATCATTCACTCCCGGCATTCGTTCTATTAAACCGAATAAATCATACAACTATTCGCGATTAACTTACGAATTTTATGAACTTATAGTAGCTAACATATACTCATAACAGGGGTTTGCCGCATGCATATTCAAATCATTAACAGCCGGCCATCCAGCGACGGTGCCGGCGTCAAACTGCAACGCATACACGGTTTTCGGGACAACAGTCTCGATCCGTTTCTGATGCTGGACGAGATCAATTCCGATAATCCGGATGACTACATTGCCGGTTTTCCGCCCCACCCCCACCGGGGTCTGGAAACCCTCACCTATATTCGCGCCGGCGGCTTTGAACATAAGGATCATATGGGCAATGAAGGGGGCATCAGCCAGGGTGAAGCCCAGTGGATGTCTGCCGGTAAAGGGGTCATTCACAGTGAAAAACCGCTGATGGAACAGGGCCACCTGCACGGTTTTCAGCTGTGGATCAACCTGCCTGCGGCTAACAAGATGCAACCGGCCGCCTGGAAGGATATTCCCCGGAGTGAACTGCCATGGCAACCGGTTCCGGCAGAGAACGGTACCGCACCGGCCAGTATCAAGGTCATCAGCGGTTCTGTGAAACTGAATTCACAAACCTTCAGTGGCCCCCTGCAGACCACCGCCCCGACCCGGGTGGCAGACCTGCAGATCAGTGCCGGCCAGAGCCTGACTCTGAACGCGGCCCGCGATGAAAACCTGCTGATCTTTGTGTACGAAGGCCAGGCGGATATTGCCGGCCAGCCGGTTAACAGCCGCCAGATGGCCAGGATCAGCGATGCAGATGATCTGCAACTGAGCACGCACGCCGGTACCGGCATGCTGGTCCTCAGCGGCAAGCCCCTGAATGAGCCGGTCGCCCATCACGGCCCTTTTGTGATGAACACCGCCGAAGAAATTCAGCAGGCCATTGCGGACTATCAAGCCGGCACCCTGACAAACTGACCTATAAAAAATCCTTGACGGGTAAAGGAATCTGGGGATTCATAAAGCGATTATCAAATCATTCAAGGATGGGTAAGCCCTTATGACCCCTGATTCTTTTTTTGTTTTCAACACTTTTCTGAGCCTGGAAGCCTGGCTGGCTTTTGTACTCGCCACCGGCATTCTGGTGATTATTCCCGGCCCGACAATCCTTACCGTCATCAGCTATTCGGTTTCCCACGGTAACCGAGCCCGCTGGCCGCTGATTGCAGCCGTCGCGCTGGGGGATTCAACTGCCCTGTTGCTGTCTCTGCTGGGCTTGGGCACCCTGCTGGCGCAATCGGCTTTCTGGTTCACGGTGGTTAAATGGATCGGTGGGCTTTATCTGCTGTATCTGGGTATCAGGCTGCTACGAGCCGGCGTTAATCCCACAGACCTGCCCACAGACGCCACCGTCTCCGGCTGGAAGCTGTTCAGCGATACCTGGCTGGTCACTGCACTTAACCCCAAAGGAATTATCTTTTTCGTCGCCTTTCTGCCCCAGTTCATTACCCCGGGTGCCGGTGCTACCACTCAGATGTGGTGGCTGGCGGTTACCTTTGTCACGCTTGCAACGCTAAACGCCTGCCTGTACTCGCTTTTTGCCGCGCAGGCCCGAAAGTTACTGAGTAACAAACGCGCCCACCGGGCATTTAATCTGGGCGGTGGTGGCCTGCTGTCGGTAGCGGGTATCTGGGCACTGACAGCCAGCCGTCAGTAATCCGCAGGGAAAAATTGCAGATTCTGATCTAGGCTATACAGGGGTTCAGATATGATCTGGCAGGGAGCCGGTGCTGAACCTTTCGTACACACAGCAAAAGGATGTTGCATATGCCCGGAACCGACCCAGGTATCGATCTCAGAGCTAACCTGACAGCTCTGCCCCCGTCTTTCGATCCGTCTCCGGTTTCAGCGGCGCAACTCACATCCACGTCTGTGATTGTCATCAAACCAATACTTGCACCGGCAGCCAGACCGACTGCCAAGCAATTTATGCGCAGCATTGGAGTATGCCATGATTATTAACAACGTAGATTTCGATTCCGTTCTGGAACGTATAATTGCCTCCGCCACACTAGAAAACGGCACCGCACAGGAAGATGTCAGGCGGGTCATTGAATACATAGGCAGAGATATGTTCAGCGACATTGCCTTCCTCAGAGAAAAGCAGCAAAGCGGCGAATATGAAGAAGATGATGCCCGTACCCTGATGGATGAGCAGAAACTTATCGCCCGGTTGCGGCTAAGAAACCTTCCCTCATTAGACATCTCACAGGCCAACCGTTTATGGACCCTGGTCGCCGATGAATTCAGCTTTGCCATCAGCAGAGCCATAGGCTGGCAGGTGCTGTAACAAGCGGTACGCCTTCCGGGAAGCCGGTAACGCGCCGGCTGCCCGGTTGCCACTGCGTCAGTTTTGCCAGTATTCCCGTAGAGCTCTCGTGATGGAGATATGGTCAAAGCTGTACGCTTGCTGTTCAAGACACCACTGCAAATACAGTACAACGGACTGCCGTTGCATGTTACTCAGAGACGCAAGTTTCGACAGCGAATACTCATCCAGCTGAATAAGGTGAAAAAGCGGATCATCAACCTTTCCCCGTATACTGCCAATGATGTAAGCCGGCAGATGAAACTTCATCCCCTCAGTATCAAAGAAAGACAGACTGCTGTGGCAACGTTGCAGGTCATCGTAATCCAGTAACTTCCAGTCTGCTCTCTGATCCCGCTCCCGGTTACTTCGGCGTACGTCTTCAGAGGCGTAATCATCGATCGCCTGAGCTTCCCAAAGGCCAGTGCCCGCACCAAGGGTTACTCCCGCGAACGCTGCAGTCACTTCTTTTTCAACGCTTTGTTTACTCATAATGGCTGTCAGCATAGTCCGGTTTTACCGCCCACGCTGAAACCGCCAGGGTTTCTGACATCATCACTTACGCGTCCAGCACCGCCAGCAAATCCACCAGCGCTTCATCCAGCGCCGCCAGCTTCTCAGCCGGTAATTGCGCCAGAATCTGTTGTTCATTGATGGTATGCGCGGTGACCGCCGCATCCACTTTGGCAAAACCTTCGTCTGTCAGTTTCACCAGCATGCTGCGGGCATCCTGAGGATTCGGTAACCGCTCCACCAGCCCGCGGGATTCCAGTTGCTTCATCCGGTGGGTCATGGTGCCGGACGTGATCATCATGGTGGAAAACAGCTCCGTAGGTGACAGGCAGCAATCCCCACCGGAACGGCGCAGAGTTGCCAGTACATCGAACTCCCAGAAATTCAGATCATACTCTTTGAATACTTTCTCCAGCTTCGGCTGCAGTAAAGCCGCGCAACGCTTTACCCGGCCGATGGTCGCCATCCCTTCCAGATTAAGGTCCGGCCGTTCAGCCCGCCACTGGGCAATGATGTTATCCACGGCATCGCCGCCCGCGTCTGAATGCTTATCCGTCATATGAATTTTCCATAACCGTCAGACAAGGCTGACATTAAACAGTAAAACCATTATCGATAAATTTATCTTGACTTCAAGACAAATCATCATAAGAATACCATTTATCTTGATATCAAGACAAATTAAATCCAACCGCTAAGGTGAACCCGATGCACAACTCAACAGCCAGACCGGCACTCTGGTGGGATATATTTCTCACAGCAATTGCCCCGGTCACCTGGGGATCGACCTACATTGTTGCCACTGAACTGCTGCCCGCCGACCGACCGCTGACAGCAGCCATGCTGCGCATTCTGCCTGCGGGTATTTTACTGGTGTGCCTGTGCCGTCATCTGCCACGCAAAGAAGAATGGTGGCGGCTGACAATACTGGCAGCACTTAATCTGGGGCTGTTTCAGGCACTGCTTTTTATTGCTGCTTACCGTCTGCCCGGCGGGGTTGCAGCGGTACTGGGGGCGATTCAGCCAATGTTTGTCATCCTGCTTTGCTGGGGGCTGGCACAGCAAAAACCGGCGCTGATCACGCTCCTTGCCAGTATCACCGGGGTTGGCGGAATGGCCGTACTGCTGCTCTCTCCCGATGCCGCCTGGGACAATATAGGTATAGCCGCTGCTCTGGCCGGTGCACTGAGCATGGCCTGCGGTACTTATCTGGCCCGTCAGTGGCGCAGCCAGATGCCACTGCTGGCATTCACCGGCTGGCAACTGCTGCTGGCAGGCCTGATGTTGCTGCCGGTCAGCTTGCTCACTGAAGCGTCTCTGCCGGCACTCAGCCCTGTGCAGATCGGCGGCTACACCTACCTCTGCCTGATTGGCGCGGTTCTGGCCTATGCGCTGTGGTTCCGGGGCATCAGCAAACTGTCTCCGGCAGCTGTTTCATCACTGGGACTGTTCAGCCCTCTTACCGCCGTGGTACTGGGCTGGACATTCCTGGGGCAAAGCATCTCTGCCACCGGAATGGCCGGTTTCATAACCGTGCTGATCAGCGTTTACCTGATGCAGAACAGACCGGCCAAAACGCCTGCGGCTGAGCCGAAGACCCGGACCATAAGCGACAATCCTTTAGCAAAAACAACTGCCTGAACACCACTGAAAATTACTGAAAGCTACTGAAAACTACTGAACATAAAAAGGACACCGACATGACTTCACAGCCACAAACATCTTTACCACAACAGGTATTTACCGGACTGATGGAAAACCGCATTTCAACCGGCCGTTATCAGCCCGGCCGGCAGTTGGAACAGCACACCATTGAAACCCTGATCCGGCTGACCGGTTTAAGCCCTTCCGCCTACAACATGCAGAACTGGCGTTTCATTGCGGTTCAGTCCCCGGAGGCGAAAGCCAGGCTCCAGGCGCAGGCCTATGGTCAGCCACAGGTTGCCAGCGCGGCGGTCACCTTTATTATCTGCGGTACACTGAATGCACATAACCAGTTACAACAGGCGCTGCAACCTTCCGTGGATGCCGGTATCGTACCGGCGAAGCTGCAGGAGAGCTGGGTAGATGCCGCCACCCAGACCCACACGGACAACCCACAGTTACAGCGGGATGAAGCCTTCCGTTCAGCCTCGCTGGCAGCCATGACGCTGATGCTGGCAGCCGAAAGCATGGGGCTGGCAGCCGGCCCTATGAGCGGGTTTGATATAGAAGGGGTAATTGCAGAATTTCAGCTTAATGCTGACGAAGTGCCGGTGATGCTGGTCACGGTGGGCTACCCGGAGGAACAGAGCAACCGGCGGCAAAAATGCCGGAAACCGGTTGCTGAAATACTCGACTATATCTGATTAAAAAAGAAGGTCTGATTAAAAAGACATCCTGAGTTAAAGCATCCCTGGAAAAATCAGGATTCAGCCAGATTGGCCGGACAGTGAGGTTTACCGATCTGTACCGGCCGGTCGGTTTCCCGCCGGTTATAATCGTAGCGGACCACTTCCCATCCCTGACTGACAGCCTGATTATATTCGCTGACCATTTTCGCCGTTATCGGTGCCAGTAAAAATGCCCGGGCGCCGCCAGTATACTGATTGCCATAGGCCAGCCCCCGGCTGTTGGCAAAAATAGACATGGTCTTCCAGCGACGCAGCAGGCTGGCATATTCCAGCCACTCATACAAACACCCCTGATTGAAAACATTGTTAACGGCTGTTTCCACATCGCTGAACCGGGCAGTTTCAGAAATAACAAACGCCAGCATTTTCAGCGTGGCCTGTTTCTGACGGCGGGATAAAGAGCCAAACCACAGCGCATTTTCAAAGCTGGCTTCGAACCGTTCCCGGCTGATAGTTAACGGCTCATTGGTATAGCGTACAATATCTTCCGGAAGGGTATGGCCGTTAATGCCGAGAATGTAGAGATTCTCTGTCAGCAGTTCCAGCTGAAAGCGCGCTTCATCCCCGTCGCACTGGCGGATAAAAGCAACATTGAATCGCTGTTTGGCGCGGTTCAGCCGTGGGCGCATTTCGTCTTCGGCAAAGGCTGAAATCTCTTCAACCGGGTAAGGCTCACTGTCACCGGCAGACAGCCAATAAGAACACTGGCCGGCAAAAACAGTCCCTGGCAGCATCAGTGGCAGCAGCAATCCCGCAAGTGCCAGCAGATATCTCATGATTAACTCCGTTTATTAGAATGTGGTATCCATCACCTCAGGTGATGGTATCGTTATCAGGCGCGGGATCATCCAGAGTTCCTCAAATATTGCACATCCGTGATCAACATCTGCCGCGACAATTCTGATAAGCGGCGCATAGTCAAACATGCCCATACCTGCGACGCAAGACTTAACCCCTATTATTCGCCGCTAAACAAGAGTTTTGCGCTACCCCCCAAAAAACACACATTAAACAGCACATTCAGCACGCTTAATCAGCCCCTATTCTGGGTAATCTCTGCTGGTATTCAGCCCTCTCAGGCCATAATCTGAATACTCTTCAGTAATAACTACTCAGGAAAACGCCTATGAACCTGAACACACTGAAACCTGAAACCCGCTATGGCTGCCCGGCAGCTGACCAGATTTTATATAACCGCTTTTTTACCGTTGGCTATTCCTATTACTTCCGACAGGCAAAATGGGCACTGGAAATTGTTGATCCGGGCCAAACCGACATGGACGGTGTCACCCGGCTGAATAACTTCCGGCCTGACTTCCGGATTCCTCCGGAATTCAGGGCTGACCTGAGTGATTACAGCAACTCCGGCTATGATCGCGGCCATCTGGTCGCCAGCGCCGACATGGACGACACCCATGTGCAGAACAGCGAAACCTTTCTGCTATCTAACATGTCGCCTCAGGCATCAAAGCTGAACCGGGGAAAATGGCGCACCCTGGAAACCGCCATTCGCAAGCTAAATCAACTGGAAAACGTGGTTGAAACCTATGTGATTACCGGGCCGGTCTTTGACTACGACAGCCCGATAGAAACCGTCGGCCAGCATGACGATAACGGTGTGGAAATCCCCATCCCCAGTCACTTTTTCAAATGTATTCTGGCAGAACAGCTGAACGGCCGGCTAAAAATGTGGGCATTCGAAATGCCCAATGCGCGGGCCGACGGCGAGCTTGAAGCCTACCAGGTAAAAACCAGCTATATCGAAAGGCGTACCGGCATCATGGTCTGGAATAACCTGACCGGTGAAAAAATTGAGCGGGAAAAAAACACCATCAACCGGCTCTGGCCAATGGGATGAAGGATTCGCTGTCGGTACCCCTTACTTCCGGTGACAGAAACAAGTCAGTCACCGAAGTTTCCGACACTCAGAACTGTCCTGCTACAGGGGCAGACGTACAAGTGATTCAGAGATTTTTTGCCTCAAGCACCGCCAGTTTAGCGCGGATAAACTCGCCGTGCGGCAGGTGAATCAGGTCCGCAATCCTGCGGATTAAATGATCTTCGTATTTACTGATCTCACCATCAGCCGCCGCAACCTGCCATAACATTTTCACTAACTCAAAACGCTGTTCCGGGCCGTAGTTGTCGGTGACCAGAGAGGTAAACGGATACAGTGATGTTAAGTCACTGCTCTGCTGTTCCGCCAGTTCAATCACTTGTTTCAGCTGCTCAGGATCAAGATCAAAACACTTATTCAGGGCGGCCTCTATAGCCTCCTGCTCCTTCGGATCACGCTCATAGTCAGCCTTACTGAGCTCAATAAGCAAGGTAGCAGCAGCCAGCTGTAACCTGTCCGCCGTATCCTGAGTATCACTGACTGACAGCTCTTGGGTAAAAAAATGCTTTATTTTGTCTTTTAAGTTCATAGTAACTCGTGACAGCTATAACTCATGAATGTTCAGACAGTTACCAAAAACTGCTTCCGAAGTGACTTACTATAACAGCAGTAAAATGGAAAGAATGTGGAATACTTCAGTTCAACACTTTCACACGAACGACTAGCCAATATTAACTTGCTCAGACCTTCTTAATTTTGAATACATAAAGGCCCCAAATAGCCCGCCAGCTATGACTATAAAAGGATTCGTATGAATACTGTAGATAACAATGGGGATATTGAACATGGTTAAGATAACTATCATGGCAACCAAAAGAGCGCTGAAATAACATTGCGAAACAGATAAACGGGCCGCTAAATAGCCAGCAGTAATCATGATAAACAGACTGGATAAGCGCCCTAATCCCGCTTGGTGAGCATGAACAACAGAAAGTGCCAGATCAACATCTGACCCTGTTACATAAATGGAGTAGACAGTAAGAATTATGTAATAAACAAATCCAATCCCTACAGCAAATACACCGCCAATCCAGATGCCTCTTGTCGAAAAACCATCCTTTTTTCCATCTGCACTGCTATGTGCAACACCTTCAAATACTTCAACCTTTTCATTCTGTTGGTATTTACTTCCGGCAGAAATCTCCGACGCACACTTTTCAACGTTTTTAGAACGTTCGCGCTCAGTCAGTTTAACTGCAAAAAAAGCAGGTAAAGCTATAAACAGTACCGCTATGCAAACAAATACGATCTCTAACATCTCTGACAATCACTCCATGATTACTGATACCGAGTCATTACAGCCTAAGCTACTGCAACAACTCCATACTTCCCAAATAATTACACAGCTTACTTGCTAGCCGTCTCTGTATTAAACCTTCCTCGATGTACTGTACGGGATCACTGCGATCCAGCCCTCAGTTCCTGAAATACCCCATCAAATCAACATATAAACCACTTCGCCTGAAGCACTTCGGGGCAGAGAGAAACGGAAACCCGCTGCGTATATCCACCGATAGCGGGTTACCCAGAGCAACATCGACGTTCAGCTCATGGCCTGTACCTGACGTCTTATACCTCATTCAGGCGTCAAAACCGTGCTAAGAAGTTTGACAAAACTGACCCGGCCCTATAAAACGCAAATAATTCCCATTTATATTTAATTCAGAGATTCTCCATGAGCGTCAACCGCCGCGACTTTTTGAAAACCAGCCTGCAAACCGGCCTGCTGGCCAGTGCTGTACTCACCGGCTGCGTACCGGTCACCCGTATGCAGCAAAACGGCGAGTATGACTATACCCTGACCGTTGAACCGGCCGATTTTGAAATCAGACCCGGCACCACTACCCCGGGGTTAGGCTTTAATGGTGAATACCCTCATGCGCCACTGAAAGCAAAACAGGGCAAGCCCATCACAATACGGGTAGTCAACCGGCTTCAGCAACCGACCACCATTCACTGGCACGGCATACGGATTGATATCAAGATGGACGGCGTGCCCTTCCTGAGCCAGATGCCGATCATGCCGGGTGAAACCTTTGTTTATCATTTCACCCCGCCGGATGCCGGCACCTTCTGGTTCCACCCCCATGTGAACAGTGTTGAGCAACTGGGTAAAGGGCTGGTCGGCCTGTTAATTGTGGAAGAAGCAGACAATGAACAGTTCTCACCGGACGAATACGCCGCAGATCTGCCGCTGATGCTGAAGAACTGGCATCTGAATAAAGACGGCTCATTTAAAGCCCTGACCACCCCGCGAAATGCAGCCCGTATGGGCACCCCGGGTAACTACCCAACGGTAAACGGCGTCAATAAGCCCTCCATAGATGTGCCGGCTGAAGGCTGGTTACGGCTGCGTTTCGCCAACGTGGATAACACCGTGGTCTATAAACTGCGCGTGAAAGACTACCCCGCGTATATCATCAGTATCGACGCCAATCCCCTGGCGGAACCCAAGCCACTGGACACTTACTCTATCGGTGCCGGTATGCGCGTGGACATTGCCATTAAAGCCCCGCCAGCCGGACAGGAGATCGTCATTGAAAACGGCAGAGGCAAACGCTCGTACCGGGAGTTACTGCGCCTGAAAACGGTTGCCGCGCCGCTGAGGCACCCGGTTGCAGAAACGGCGCCTCTGCCCCCCCTGAATCCGCTGGCGGAACCGGATCTGGCCAGTGCCGAAGTCAAACGCTTTACCTTTGAATGGGAAGGCGCAGTCACACCGGCCGACAGCAAAGGCAAAGCCATGCCAAGGTTCTGGGCGATCAATCGCATTCCCTGGACAGGCATGAGCGCAGATAACATCCCGGCCCCGCTGGCAACGCTGGAGCTGGGCAAAACCTATGTTTTTGACCTTAAAAATGCCACGCCGCACCGCCACCCTATTCATATCCACGGCGTAATGTTCAAGGTCATCCGCTCTAATCAGAAGAAGATCGATCCGTTCTTCACCGATACTGTACTGATGGAACGGAATGAACAGGTTCAGATTGCCTTCGTTGCCGATAACCCGGGCCGCTGGATGTACCACTGTCATGTTATTGAACACATGAAAACCGGACTGATGGGCTATATAACCATCGCCTGATTCCCCTCCTTTCTGCCGGTGGCCTCTTGTCATAAAAGCCGGCAGACTCTTTAAAAAAACCGCTGACGGCAGCTTTGTCAAAAAGCGACCACCTTTATAACTTTTTCACATTAACATTTTCGCTCGAGTTATTTATGGCACGGATTTTGTTATAGTCCGCCGTTTTTCCCGCCTGAGTAAAATTTAGCCAGTTTCTATGAGCGATCCCACTGAGCATTATCTCCGCAAGGAGCTTTACGCGCTGATCCAGTCCGACACCAATACTTTCGATTTTCTCGAACAAGCCTCGCTGGATGGCCTCTGGTACTGGGATCTGAAAGATCCCGAACAGGAATGGATGAGCGCAACCTTCTGGCAGACTCTGGGAATAGATCCGGCACACAAAAAGCATCTGGCATCCGAATGGCAGGATCTGATCTTTCAGGAAGATCTGGCGCTGGCACTGGACAATTTTAACAAACACCTGGCCGATCCGGACCACCCTTACGATCAGGTTGTTCGCTATAAGCACGCCTCAGGTTCTACGGTATGGGTCCGCTGCCGGGGCATGGCAATCCGCGATACCGATGGTACACCGGTCCGCATGCTGGGCGCCCATAACGATATTACCCAGCAAATGGAGATGGAGCAGCAGCTGAACAGTAATCTGTTAAGAATGGATGAGCTGTATGCATCTACCAGGCTGGCGCTGGACGAAAGCCAGGCGCTGTTTGATATGTCTCCGGACGCCCTTATCCAAAGTAATTTGGATGGCCTGATTGTTCGTGCCAATACAGAAGCAACACTGCTGCTGGGCTACAGCAATGATGAACTGCTGAATATGAATGTTGATGACCTGGTCCCGCCGGCTTACCGCCATAATCACAAATTACAGCGTGAAGCACAGGCAGAGAACAGCAACCTGCGCAACATGAAACGTACCCGGACGGACATTCACGCCCTGCATAAAGACGGTCGGGAAATACCGGTAGAGGTTCGTCTCAATAATATCCTCACCCGGCACGGAAAACAGATTCTGGCAGCCGTGCGGGACATTTCTGAATACGTCGCTCTGGTCCGTTCGCTAGAGAAAACCATTTCCGAAAACAAATACCTGAGTATGCAGGCCAATACTGATCCCCTTACCGGGCTCTACAACCGGCGCTACTTTAACGAAGTGCTCGACCGGGAATTCAGTCAGGCACAACGCCATGGCATTGTGTTTTCTGTGCTGATGATTGATGTTGATAACTTCAAGGATATTAATGACAACCACGGCCACGACATTGGCGATAAGGTGTTACTCGCCATTACCGAACGGTTTAACAGCCTGATGCGGACCGGAGATATTACCGGTCGCCTGGGGGGCGATGAGTTCGTGGTGTTATTACCCCATACCAGTCAGATCGCCGGGCAGGCGTTGGCAGAAAGGATACGGCTGGATATCGGTGAGCAACCACTGTCCGTTAACGGGGAGCCTGAACTGAATATTACACTCAGCATCGGGCAGGCCTGTATCTCAGTACAGGATGAAACACCGGAACAGATTCTCAAGCGTGCAGATAAAGCGCTGTATAACGCCAAACAGAATGGCAGAAACAGGGTTATCTGCGCTCAGGAACCTTTCTAAAAACCACCGTTAAAGCAAAACTTCTGACAAGTTTTTTCACTGACCGTGGTGTCAGTAACCTTATTTATGGAAACCGTCAAAGGTCTTCATGTAACACATCGGAAAATCTTTCATGGCATTCCGAAAAGCCTCACTGGCATTGCCGTAACAGACAATCTCTCTGGGCGTAACTAACGCAAACAGTTCATCAAGCATCGGCCCCACATTTCCCAGATGGGTCAGCGCAGCATCACTGTTTGAATAGCGTTCATAGACATGGAGACGCTTGCCATCTTCACTCAGTGACCATTCGTAAGCAACAACGCCTTCTTCTCCTGCTGTGCGTTCACAGAACTTTGTCGCCACAGCATTCAGGCCCGCCTGCATGCCTGCATTCACATCACACTTCAGAATCCAGTAGATTTGGCTTCTCATATTCATTGCCTCATTCAATCGCTTATCTCGCCAGATGCCCGAATATCCGGTGATTCTCTGCTGCGGTATCCGGTCAGACCGAACCCCTCAAAACCACCCCTAAACACCCCGAAAAGCCTGGCAATGCCTTTTTCAGAAAACGTCCTTGCTTCCCAAAACCTAACTACAAGAATGGCAATACATTGGCAAAACAGCCACAAAATTTCTTCACAACAAAACGGCTAAAAAAAAGCACACCCCGCAGGATATGCTTTTATTTTTCAGTTTACCGGTACTGAAACAGATTTAATCTTCGTAAATCGCGTAAAACTTCTTCACTTCACCGATGGTTTCCCAACTGCCGCTGAAACCGGCTGAAATGGTAAAGGCATCGCCGGCTTCAACCGTTTCGCTGTGGCCATCAGCATCGGTAATCACGGCTTTACCGCTGATGATGTAGCAGAACTCATCTTCGCTGTAATTCAGTGCCCACTTTCCTTCTGTCGATGACCAGACGCCGCAAAAGAAGTTTTCCTTCGCGTTGGTAAACATATTGTTGAGCATATTGGTGGGATTACCGCTGATCAGCTTTTCAGCAGCGATAGGGGTGGATTCAGCATTGCCAACAGAAGCTGGCAGGCGTTGCAGTTTTGACATCGGGATACTCCGGGCCGCATTACATTATGAAATATTTGCAGCCCGGTATGCCGATCAGCGATAGGTTTCCTGATACTGGCGCAGCAGGCTGCAAACCATGAATTTAAGATCCTGCAGGGTCCGCTTGGCACGCTCACCTTTCTGGTTAACCACTGTCAGGAAGAGCGCATGAGTACTTTCCAGGTATACCCGGGCAAGACGTTCACGCTCTTTTACATGGGCATTGATCCCCATGCGTTTAAATATTTCTGCCATTTTGCTGATGACCAGCTCATCATGCTGGGTATCCAGTTCCCGCAGCTCAGGCACTGAAAACATCGCCTGCACCAGGGTCAGCATGGCTTTCTGCTTGCGGTAGGCTTTAAGGTTCAGCTGAACCATTTTATCTACCAGCTCTTCCAGCTCATATTCTTCCACCGGCCAGCCCTGAAACTCCTGCAGAATTGCATCGATTTCATTCAGCCAGCGCAGCCCCATCGCATAGAGAATGGCCTGTTTGTTCGGGAAGTAGTGATACAGGGAACCGATAGATATCCCTACTTCCTTGGCAATCAGAATAGTATTCAGATCATCCAGACCAACCCGTTCAAGCAGTTCACCGGTGACATCAATGATCTGTTTGGAGCGCAGCTTGGAGCGCCCCTGAACCGGTGCATTTCTGGGTGATAGATTCTGCTTTGTTTTCATGCTTCCAAATATACCTGCTGGATCAGCCAGGCATATTCAGGGTCAGCCAGACTGATCGACGTTAAAAAAAGCGGTCACGTAACGAATAATACAGCATTCCGGCCACTAATCCCGGCCATCGTAATAAAGTACCACCGGGAAATGTCGGTGTGGGAACATTTGCAAAGGTATCAAACTTCTCCGCACTGCCACTGATTGCTTCCGCCATCAGCTTGCCGCCCAGCGTCGCCAGTGCCACACCGTGGCCTGAATAACCCTGCGCGACAAACACATTCTGATCAATGCGGTCAAAATGCGGCATCCGGTTCAGAGTAATTGCCAGAGTCCCGCCCCAGCCATAATCGATCTTCACATCTTCCAGTTGCGGGTAGAACTCAAGCATGTACTTACGTACAAAGGATGGAATATCCGCCGGAAACTTAGCGGTATAGTTCTCCCCGCCGCCCCAGAGGAGCCGGTTATCGCCGGACAGGCGGAAGTAGTTAATCACAAAGCGGGAATCCGCTACTGCGTAATCTTCACGGTTAATCGCTCTGCACTGCGCATCAGACAGAGGTTCGGTGGCGATAATAAAGTTGTTGATCGGCATGATCTTACCGGCAATGCGTGGTTCCAGCTTACCCAGATAACCGTTACAGGCCAGCAGGATATATTTGGCTTTCACCACGCCTTGGGTCGTATTCACCTGAGGATCCGCCCCCTGGGTATAGTCAGTCACCCGGGTATTTTCATAAATACGTACCCCGGCCTTAACTGCCGCCTCCGCCAGCCCCAGCGCATAATTCAGCGGGTGCAGGTGAACTGCTTCTTTCCAGAGTTCACCGCCGTGATAACGGTCAGTGCCCAGCATGCTCTGCACGTCAGGGGTATCAACATATTCAATATCCTGATAACCGATCACGTTGCGTTTGTATTCAACGCTTTCACGGATCTCTTCCACATGCCCGGGCTTTGCTGCTACATGCAACACGCCCTGCTTGAGATCACATTCAATCCCGTGCTCAGCGATCAGCGACTTGACCAGTTCCACGGATTCAACCGACATATCCCAGAGGCTGTCTGCCGCCTGGCGACCCACCTTATCGATCATGTCTTCATGATCCATATTGTGCCCCTGACAGACCTGCCCACCGTTTCGGCCTGAAGCGCCCCAGCCAACTTTTTCCGCATCCAGCAACACCACTGAATAGCCTTTCTGCGCCAGATGCAGCGCGGCAGACAACCCGGTAAAGCCCGCGCCAACGATGCAGACATCCGCCTGGGTTTCACCACGCAAAGGCTGTCCCTGAATACCGGACAGCGCCGGCGATACGTTCGCAGTGGCCGAGTAATAAGAAGGTTCGTATCCGGACAATGTCATATGCGGGTCTCCGAGTGTTGCGGGGCAAATTTGTCAGGCACGTCTGACAAGCTGCTGAATTATCATTATTTTTTATCAAATAGCCAGTAAAAGTGCTTAAAACAACTTCCACCAAAAACCAATAAACCGAATAATAATTCTAAAAAAACATACTTACAAGCGCCATAAACCAATAATTTTTTCACCTTTCCGTATTGATTTAAGGCAATCAATAAAATACTCTAAAACTCGAATGATATTTCGGATTAACAAGAATCATCCGGTAATCACTCAGTTAGCAGACAGGTGCGTAACAGCAAACAGCAGATAAAAAATATATCCCCCAGGGGGCATATAAGGACTATTTTATTACTGCTAAGCTATTCTTGTACTTGTATGCTAACAAACTGTTTATTAACACAATTATTGGCTGAAAGCTGGCCTGACCGGAATACGTCTGGCAGCCACTTTCCTCGACAAGACATTATAAGAAGGTGATTTATGGAAGCCGTAGCAAGGTTTCTCAAAGAACACGGTATCACTGAAGTTGAATCCACCATGCCGGACATGACCGGTAATGCCCGGGGCAAATTCTATCCAACGAATAAGTTCCTGGCAGAGAAAGGTGGCCGGATTCCCGAACAGCTTCTGGTACAGACAGTTAACGGCGAATGGGCGGAAAACCACGACGACATTGTCGATCCGACCGATAAGGATATGGTACTGGTCCCTGACCCGGACTCTCTGCGCCTCGTCCCCTGGGCCGACGAACCCACCGCTCAGGTCATTAACGACTGTTTCACCTTCGACGGCGACCCACACCCGCTTTCCAGCCGTAACGTGCTGCGCCGGGTACTGAAACTCTATGAAGAGAAAGGCCTGCGTCCGGTAATCGCACCGGAAGTTGAATTTTATCTGATCGAAAAGAACCTTGATCCTGACTACGAAATCCGTCCGGCCACCGGCCGTTCTGGCCGTCAGGAAACCGCCCGCCAGTCATACAGCATTGATGCGGTGAACGAATTCAACCCAATCATCGATACCCTGTATAACTACTGTGATGCACAGGGGCTGGATGTGGACACCCTGATTCACGAATCCGGCGCTGCGCAGATGGAAATCAACTTCCTGCATGGCGATGCCCTGAAACTGGCGGATCAGGTATTCGTATTCAAACGTACCCTGCGGGAAACCGCACTGAAGCACAACATCTATGCAACTTTCATGGCAAAACCGATGGAAGCTGAGCCAGGCAGCTCAATGCATATTCACCAGAGCCTGATCGACGTTAAAACCGGCAAGAATGTTTTTGCCAACGAAGATGGCAGCTACAGTGACATGTTCTACCACTACATGGGTGGCCTGCAGACATTCACCCCTAACGCCATCAGCTTCTACGCACCCAATGTGAACTCATACCGCCGTTTTGCGCCGGATATTGCCGCACCGGTGAACATGAAATGGGGCGTGGATAACCGTACTACCGGACTGCGTGCGCCGGAAGCCGTGCCGGCGGCAACCCGGATCGAAAACCGCTTCCCGGGTGCAGACTGCAACCCGTACCTGGCCATTGCCGCCAGCCTGGCATGCGGCTATCTGGGGCTGGTTAACAAAATTGAACCGACCAAACCCACTGAGGGTCCGGCCGTTAAAGACGGTGACTCCGTCGAACTGGCCCGTTCACTGGAAGAGGGTTTGCGCTTGCTGGAAGAATGTCCGGAACTGCGTGAAATCATGGGGTCACGCTTCATCGACGCCTACATCGGCGTGAAACGGGCAGAATTTGAAACCTTCCATCAGGTGATCAGTTCCTGGGAGCGTGAATTCCTGTTACTGAACGTATAAAGAAACCGTGCCGCAGATCATACCCTGCGGCACTAACTACTCGCCGGCATCATTCGCAGGCACCAAACGTGAGGCAGAAAATAATGAAAACAGCTTTACCATCCCGATTGAAACTTATCGCATCGTCACTGGCGATTGGCTTATCCGGCATGACCCTCTCTGCCCAGGCGGAAGAAGTGCTGAACTTCTATAACTGGTCTGATTATATTGCCGAAGACACCATTGAGCGTTTCGAAGCAGAAACCGGTATTAAGGTGACCTACGACGTTTACGACAGTAACGAAACACTGGAAGCCAAACTGCTTGCCGGTAACTCCGGTTACGACCTGGTAGTGCCAAGTTCTACATTTATGCGCTTACAGATTGCCGCTGGTATTTTCCAGCCAATGGACCGCAGCAAGCTGCCTAACTTTGAAAACCTGGATCCGTCTCTGCTGAAAACCCTGGCCAGCGCTGACCCGGGCAATAAATACGGCCTGCCATACCTGTGGGGTACAACCGGTATCGGTTACAACGTTGACATGGTTAAAGCGGCGCTGGGTGAAGACGCCCCGGTTGACAGCCTGGACCTGATCTTCAAGAAAGAAAACATCGAAAAGCTGGCAGAATGCGGTGTCACCGTTCTTGATTCACCGAACGAAATTATGCCACTGGTGCTGAATTACCTGGGTAAGGATCCAAACAGCAACAAACGCAGCGATTACAAAACAGATGCTGAAGCAGCACAGCTGTTAAAAAACATTCGTCCATATATTCGTCAATTCCATTCATCACAGTATGTCAATGACCTGGCGAACGGTGATATCTGTGTGGCTATCGGCTTTTCCGGTGACGTTTTCCAGTCACAATACCGTGCGATCGAAGCTGAGAACGGCATAAACATTGAATACACCATTCCAAAAGAAGGCGCTGAAATCTGGTTCGATATGATGATGATTCCGGCGGATGCCAAAAATGCTGAAAACGCGCACAAGTTTATCGACTTTGTAATGCGTCCGGACGTTATCGCACCAATCACTGAATACGTTGCATACGCCAACCCTAACTCAGCGGCAAATGAACTGGTTGATCCGGAAATCACCGGCAACCCAAATATCTACCCAACCACTGAAGTACGCGAGCGTCTGTTCCTGGGGAACGCCACGCCGCCAAAAATTGCCAAGGTTCAGAACCGTACCTGGTCTGATATTAAAACCGGTCGTTAATACTTACGTTTAGCTGACCGTCAAAAAGCACGACTAAAAAGCCCCTGCGGAAAAGATCCCCGGGGGCTTTTTAGTGCCTGTAAAAGCCTTTACTCTGACAGCTTTCCTGTTCTCAGACATGCGTATGGATACCCGAGTGAATATCAACTTTGTAAATGCTGACAATGCTGCAGAAATAGCTCAACTGGCCGTTTGCCTGACCAATGAAATCATTGAACGCACCGGCACTCAGCACTTCGATGTCGATCTGCCGCAGACGACTGTTCTGTGCAAACGCTTTCTTGAAGAGCAGCGCTACCGGGTGTTAGCTACCTGGCACGGGGATAAAATCATTGGCTTTATCGCCTTGTGTGAAAGCTATGCCCTATACACAGAAGGCTGTTTTGGCATCATTCAGGAATTCTACGTTTTACCGGAATACCGCCGCCGGAAAACAGGCGAGGCCCTGCTCCGTCAAGCAAAACACTATGCCAGAACTCAGGCATGGAAAAGGCTGGAGTTGTGTACGCCGCCTGTTGAGGAATTTCAGAACACGGTCGATTTCTACCTGAAACAGGGCTTTGAAATTACCGGTGGGTATAAGATGAAACTTCCACTTTAAAAAAGTCTTTTTCGTTTTAACATCATCCGTCGCTGGTACTACTGGCAAACACAACCGTGGCCCTACTGATCAGTTTTTAAACAGGCGTAAGCTGAATGCCTGACTAAAACGACGGACAGTTGAGGGACAGGCCATGCCACACAGCAGACTGAAAGCACAAAGCCGGATACAGACAGACAACGATCGGGTTATCGTGACGGAATGGCGCTTTGCTCCCTTCGCTGAAACCGGCTGGCATACCCACACAATGGCATACATCGTCGTGCCGCAAACCAGTGGCAGGCTGCTGCTGGAAACCTGTCGTGGTGAACCCGGCAAGGAACAGGAAGCAGAACAGTTCTCTGAATTAACCGCCGGCGAATCCTATTACCGCCCTGCCGGTATCAGACACAATGTGGTTAACGCCAACGAACATGAATTTGTGTTTATTGAAATCGAGTTAAAAAGTTAAACTGCCACTTCGTTTCATCCTACAGCGGACATGGATATGACCCGGCTACGCATCGTGCAACTCAGTGATATACACCTGACACAATCTCCCGGAGAAACACTGTACGGCGTTGATACCGGTGAATCCCTCACCGCCGCCATACACAGCATCCAAAGCCTGCAACCGGCACCTGATCTGATCGTCGTTACCGGCGACATCAGCGAAGACGGTTCAGTTAAAAGTTATCAGCGTTTCGCAGACTGTATGGTTCCACTGGACTGTCCGGTTTATGTGTTACCGGGTAACCATGATTTGCCGGAAAACATGACCAGCGCCTTTACGGATAAACTCAGGATCAGCTATCAGCAGGCAGTCACGGTTCGGGGCTGGCACCTGCTGTTTCTGGATTCACACATCCCCGGCGAAGAATTCGGCCAACTCGATCCTTCAGATCTGAAACAGCTCAGAGCGCAGCTGCAATCCGCCGGTGATTTACCGGTGCTGGCCGCCTTACATCACACACCGGGGAAAGTCTGCCCTTCTTCAGGGTGCCAGCTACACAATCCGGATGCGTTACTGAACATCCTGAAAGATGCTCCGAACACAGAAGCTGTGATTGCCGGTCACACCCACAACGACAGCGATCAGACAGTGAACGGCGTGCGCATCCTCACCTGTCCGTCCACCTTCGCCTACGCACAGCATGCACAACCGGAGGATAACGTCGATCACGAGGATTTCTGGGCGGCTCACCAGTTGGACATTAGCCGGCAGGGCTACCGGATAATTGATCTGGATGATGCCAACATCACCGCCACAGAAATTATCTGGTTCTGATAAGAGCCTTAAGCAAGTTTACGGGCAATGACCGTATGCATATGCCAGTGCTTACTTCGCCCGAGGGCCGTCTGCCCCGGCTCATCCCGCTCATTACGACAGATAATTTCAAAGCCGGTAAACAGCTCATCTACCTGAGCGGCAGTGAAAGCGGATACGTCATGATCCGGGCTGTTAACCCAGCTGTCATTTACGCCCAGAAGATCACCGCTGAAGATACCGCCAGCCGGCAGTGCAGCCATCATCCGTTGCCAGACGTCGGGAAACCCCGGTTGCGGGCAGAAAAACAAACTTGAATTTGCAACAATCAGGCTGACCGGCGAATACTCAAACCCCATAAAATCTGCCTGGGTGAGCCTTAGCTGAGGACAGCCGCTGAAACGCTGTCGGCACACATCCAGCGGTTCTTCACGGATATCAAAACCCTGTACATCAAACCCCTGTTCCAGCAGATACGCAATGTCACTGCCGGTGCCACAACCACAGTCGACCGCGGTTTTTTGCAGCGCCGGGGCAAGTGCCTTCACAGCCATGGCAGTCAGTTTACGGTGTGGCTGCGCACTGACCTGTGCATAATATTTCTGCCAGCGGGCTTCCGTTGCTTCCTGATCCATAAACGTAAAATGTCCTTCTGTGTGTCAGTTTATTTAGCTGAACGGTAATAACGACTGCGTTCGAGCATCTCATCCCGCTTTAACTCAAGCCGCTCAATTTTGAATTCATAGTAGGCTTCACCAAAACCGCCCCCAAGGGTGTAATCCATGTCGGCGCTGTAAAGAAACTGCCGGGCAGTGCTGATCTGCCGTTCGATCCGGTAAATTTCCAGCCCTTCGGCGTGCCCGTCAAGAAAGGCCTGCTCATCGTAGTCGGTACAGAATCCCTGATAATCGTATCCACGGCGGCCTGCTTTAAAGCCCGACTCAGCGGTACAGAAATCCGGTACGCCGGCTTGATGGCCCGCGCTGTAAGCGTCGAAATCCGGGCTGACACCGTAATCAAAACAGGCTTCGCGGTGCTCGTCATAGCGGGCAGTTGTCAGGCCTTTCATGGCATCTGCATAGCCGATATCCTGCCACTGACCGTCCAGACATTGCTGTTTATTCAGGCTTGCACAGGCCGATAATAAAAGAGTCATCACCAGCAATAATACGTATCTCATAACCCTCGCCTCTGATCTGGCTGCATATTTGAGTATGACAGGAAATCCCGACAGTGATTCCACTTACCTGTCTGAACCGGTATAGCCAGTGCAGTAAACCGGACAACCGGCCAGCCCGGAAAATCACCTTAGCTGTAACCAAAATGTACCGATCATTTCATCCGCATCATCAAACACCTTAACCAACACGTCGCTGCCACGGGCCTGTCGCAAAAGTTCAGCAGTTTTATACCGGGTATCCAGTATCACATCGGCACAGGCATCACGCTGTAATGCGATCACCCAGTATTCCAGTTGCAGTTTGCTGAGGATAGGGTTCCAGTGGGAAGCCGTATAAAACCGATCCCAGACGCTTCTGCCGAATATTTCATATGTCTGATTACCCATACTGATCACAAAATGCTCTGCAGGTACAGAAAAGCGCACCGGGCCACCCCGGTAGCAGTGCTGCCCAACAAGATAAACATTGAACTTATCCGAGTACTCAACCGTCTCTGAAAACCGGTACGAAAATCCCTGCTCAGCATGCTTATCTGCGGGAACAGGACGCGCCCGGTCGGTATTTTTTACCGCCGGAGCCATCGGCTGATAGCCTGACGCAGCTGCTTCCGGCATCACAGAGCATGCCAGCAAAAACATGCTCAGAAATACGTACGAACATTTGACTGCTAAGTAGTTATTCATTATCCATCCCTGGTTGTGCAGAACCGTAACATGAAGCGCATCCCTGGCTTCCATCTCTGCTGCTTGCTATGCGTACCTGCCTCTGTCAATTCCCAGCGGAAACTAAAAATCTTCCGGCCGTATCCCCACAGCATTAGATTAACAAGCGGCACAAACACCTACGACCCGCGGCTGCACCAACCCGCCACAGCAACAGAGCCTCAGGAATAACTATCTGAACAATCAGCCTGAAAAGCAAGACCACCAACCCCACAGGATCATTCTTACCGGACAGCGCCCATAAAAAACCACCTGCTGCCAAAGCAAACAGGTGGTTTTTTTTTACCGAATACTTATCTGAAGTAATTCTGATTAACCGTTAATGCCCCCCAGCAGGGTGTATTTAATTTCCAGATAATCTTCGATGCCGTATTTGGAACCTTCACGGCCCACACCGGATTCTTTAACACCGCCAAAAGGCGCCACTTCCGTGGAAAGAATGCCTTCATTCACCGCCACCATACCGTACTCCAGGCCTTCTGAGACCCGGAATACCCGGCCCAGATCGCGGCTGAAGAAATACGCCGCCAGACCGTACTCGGTATCGTTTGCCATCTGAATGGCTTCAGCTTCGGTTTCAAAACGGAACAGCGGGGCAATCGGGCCGAAAATTTCCTCTTTTGCCACCCGCATCTGCGGCGTCACATCGGCCAGCACCGTCGGTTCAAAGAAGTTACCGCCCAGTTCATGGGCCTGACCGCCGCACAGCACCCGTGCGCCCTTCTCCACGGCATCGTTCAACATGCCGGTAACCTTCTCTACCGCCTGACCATTGATCATTGGTCCCTGCTGGAAATTACCTTCCAGACAGTTACCGGTTTGCAGCTTCGCCACTTCAGCTGCGTACATCGCCGCAAACTCGTCATACACGCCGCTCTGCACCAGCACACGGTTGGCACAGACACAGGTCTGGCCGGCATTACGGAATTTCGAGGCAATCGCCCCCTGTACCGCTTTATCCAGATCAGCATCGTCAAAAATGATCAGCGGTGCGTTACCGCCCAGCTCCAGCGACATTTTCTTCACTGTATCCGCACACTGGCGCATCAGTTGTTTGCCCACCGCGGTTGAACCGGTGAATGACAGCTTACGCACCACCGGGCTGTCGGTGAGGGTTTTACCCACTTCTACCGGCCGTTTAGTGGTTACAACATTCAACACCCCGGCAGGAATACCCGCCCGCTCAGCCAGTACCATCAGCGCCAGTGCTGACAGCGGTGTATCTTCTGCTGGTTTCAGTACCATGGTACAGCCGGCCGCAAGCGCAGGGGCCGCTTTACGGGTGATCATGGCATTCGGGAAGTTCCAGGGGGTGATGGCTGCTACCACACCGATCGGTTCCTTGGTAACCATGATGCGCTTATCCGCCGCGTGGGTCGGAATAACATCACCGTAGGTGCGCTTACCCTCTTCGGCAAACCACTCAATAAATGAGGCACCGTACATCACTTCACCACCGGTTTCCGCCAGCGGTTTGCCCTGCTCGGCGGTCATTAGCAGCGCCAAATCATCCTTGGCAGCGACAATCAGCTCGTACCATTTGCGCAGTACTGCTGCCCGTTCTTTAGCGGTTTTTGCCTTCCATAAAGGCAGGGCTGCATTGGCCGCATCAATCGCCCGCTGAGTTTCTGCCGCCCCCATATCCGGGACCGTCGCCAGCTGTTCGCCGTTCGCGGGGTTTAATACTGGGTTAATGGCAGACTCATCAGCCTCCAGCCACTGGCCATTAATGTATGCCTGCTGACGAAACAGTTCCTTATCCTGTAAATTCAACATCTTATCTCCTGAATTCGCTATGATACTTCTGCACGGCAGATGCTCCTGGCAACTGTATGCAAAAGTATCCGGTATAAAAAAACCGCCAGCGGGCGGTTTTCAGTATGAATAACCCGGCCTCAGCGTTAACTGATAACCCGGTCCTGACGTAATTTGGCAATCTCTGCAGCATCCAGACCCAGATTCTGTAACACCTCATCGCTATGCTCGCCCAGCAACGGCGATGCCGACTGACAGGTCACCGGTGTACCGGAGAACTTCACCGGATTGGCCACTCCGGGCACGGAGCCGATTTCGGGATGTTGCAGATTCACTTTCATTTCCCGGTGCTGTACCTGAGGGTCACTGAACACCTGATCAAGTGTATTGATGGGGCCGCACGGCACACCGCAACCTTCCAGCTGAGTCAGCCACCAGTCACTGCTGTACTGTTTCATCAGGTGTTTAATCAGCGGAATCAGATCCGTCCGGTTAGCAACCCGCTGGGGATTGGTGGCAAACGCCGGATTCTCCGCAAGGTCCGCGGCACCGGCCAGTTCGCAGAAGGCCCGGAACTGGCTGTCGTTGCCCACGGCCAGAATGATATGGCCATCCTCTGTAGCAAAGGCTTCATAGGGCACAATATTTGGATGGGCATTGCCCAGCCTGGCCGGCGGCTGCTCCGCCACCAGATAGTTCATCGCCTGATTGGCCAGCGCGGCGACCTGCACGTCCAGCAGAGACATATCAATGTACTGCCCCTCACCGGACTGTTCCCGGTGCAACAGTGCCGCCTGAATAGCCGTCACCGCATACAGGCCGGTCATCACATCCGCCAGCGCCACTCCCACCTTCATCGGTTGCCCTTCAGGCTCACCGGTAACACTCATCAGGCCACCCATGGCCTGAATCATAAAGTCATAACCGGCCCGCTGCTTATAAGGTCCGTCCTGACCAAAGCCGGTGATTGAGCAGTAAACCAGACGGGGGTTTACCGCTTTCAGGCTGGCGTAATCCAAGCCGTATTTTGCCAGACCACCAACCTTGTAGTTCTCAATGACCACATCCACCTCAGCAGCCAGCTTGCGCACCAGCGCCTGCCCTTCGGTGCTGGTGATATCAATCGCCACCGACTTTTTCCCCCGGTTAGCACTGTGATAATACGCAGCGTCGCCGGGATTACCTTCGGCATCCTTAACAAACGGAGGCCCCCAGCGGCGGGTATCATCACCACAGCCGGGACGTTCTACTTTAATGACTTCGGCACCGTAATCCGCCAGTGTCTGGCCGGCCCAGGGGCCCGCCAGTATACGGCTGAGATCCAGTACCCGAATGTGAGAAAGCGCGCCCATTGGAACCTCCCGCCCGAATTAGAAGAATGCCTGAATACCGGTCTGCGCCCGCCCCAGAATCAGCGCGTGCACATCATGGGTGCCTTCATAGGTATTCACCGCTTCCAGATTCATCACATGCCGGATCACGCCAAACTCATCGGAAATGCCGTTGCCGCCGTGCATGTCCCGGGACATACGGGCAATATCCAGTGACTTACCGCAGTTATTGCGCTTGAGCAGGGAAATCAGTTCAACCGGGCAGGCATCCCGATCCATCAGGCGTCCCATCTGCAGACACGCCTGCAGGCCCAGCGTAATTTCAGTCTGCATATCCGCCAGTTTTTTCTGGATCAGCTGATTTGCCGCCAGCGGGCGACCAAACTGAATCCGGTCCAGCGTATACTGACGGGCACTGTGCCAGCAGAATTCTGCCGCCCCCAGCGCACCCCATGCGATGCCGTAACGGGCCTTGTTCAGGCAACCGAACGGTCCGGCCAGCCCCTGCACATCCGGGAAGATGTTTTCTTCCGGTACAAAGACATCATCCATCACGATTTCGCCGGTGACCGACGCCCGCAAAGAGAACTTACCTTCGATCTTCGGTGCACTCAGCCCCTGCATGCCTTTTTCCAGAATGAAGCCACGCACCACACCGTCCAGTTTGGCCCAGACGACAAATACATCGGCCACCGGGGAATTGGTGATCCACATCTTGGCGCCTTTGAGCTGGTAGCCACCGTCCACTTTCACCGCACGGGTTTTCATATTATTCGGATCGGAACCCACGTCCGGCTCGGTCAGGCCGAAACAGCCAATCCACTCACCACTGGCCAGCTTAGGCAGATATTTCATCCGCTGGGCTTCGGTGCCGTAGCTATAAATAGGATGCATCACCAGCGAAGACTGCACGCTCATAGCAGAGCGGTAACCGCTGTCGACCCGCTCAACTTCACGGGCAACCAGGCCGTAACACACATAATTCACATCCGCGCCACCATACTGTTCCGGCAGAGTTGAGCCCAGTAATCCCAGCTCACCCAGCTCAGGCATAATCTCAGTATGGAAAATCTCATGACGGTTGGCTTCGGTTACCCGGGGCAGCAGCCGCTCCTGGCAGTATTCTCTCGCGGTATCGCGCACCATGCGTTCTTCTTCGCTCAGCTGTGCGTCAACAGATAACGGATCCAGCCAGTCAAACGCCGGCTTTTTAACAGACTTACTCATGTTCATTGCCCCTGAAAATCGATGTCCGGATAACCCAAAAATACACGGAATAAAATCCATACTACCCCCCTCCCACGGAAAGGGTACATACCCCTTATGGGTAGCACAGATTTATAAACACTGTATTAGCCATCTATTTTCATAGATATTAGATAACTATGCGTTGATACAGATCTTGCCAGCCTGAAACCCGGCGGCAAAATCCAGGCAATAAGAATGCTTTTACACGGAAAGAAACATTCACAGCAACAGGTAATGATATGACGTACGCGTTCCCTCTTCCGGATAACGAATCAGAACGGCTGCTGGCGCTTGAAGATTACGATATTCTCGACACCCTGCCCGAACAGGCCTACGACGATATCGCCAGGCTGGCGGCCTTTGTCTGCGGGGTGGATAAAGCCATGGTTGCCTTTGTTGATGGCGAACGGAAATGGCATAAAGCCCGGTATAACATCGCCCCTGAAGAAGTCCCCCGGGGCTTTGCTATCTGCTCCCAGACCATTATGGGTGCTGATCCTTTCATCGTGCCCGATACCCACAAAGATCCGCGGGTGAAAGACATCGGCATGGTCACCCACCCGCCCCACGTCCGGTTTTACGCCGGGGTACCGCTGATTGACGACGCCGGTATGGCGCTGGGCACCCTCTGTGCGGTAGATACCCAACCACAGGACATCAGCGAAGAACAGACCCGCGCGCTGACGGCACTGGCAAATCAGGTGATGCAACTGCTTCGGCTGAGAAAATCTCTCAAAGTACTGGAAGCACGGGAGCGGCAACTGAATGAATCCAGACAGCGGCTGGACAGTGCCAACAGCGAACTGCGCCGCCTGACCCTGACTGACGAACTTACCGGGCTGAATAACCGCCGCGCGTTTAACACTGAACTCAGCCGCGAAACCCACCACGCCGGTACCCGGGAAACCCCGCTCAGCCTGCTGGTTATCGACATTGATCACTTTAAGATTCTGAATGACAACCGCGGCCACAGTTTTGGTGATCAGGTACTCATCAGGGTAGCCGGACTGCTGAGACAAAGGGTCCGGCATCAGGATTTCTGTGCCCGCTACGGCGGTGAAGAATTTGTCATACTCCTGCCGGACACACCGCTGCAGGGCGCGTTAAAACTGGCCGAAGCCTGCCGGAAAAGTATTCAGGAAAACGGTTTTGACGGCGAAAAGCTGACCATCAGCATTGGCGTTGCAGAATACCAGGGGCAGCCTGCAGAGGCTTTATTCGACAGCGCGGATAAAGCCCTGCTCGATGCCAAACGTCAGGGCCGTAACTGTATTGTTACCGGATCAGTCACAGGACCAGCGACCGCCCCGACACCCTGACCTCAGAAAGGCTGATGAGGAAAATCAGCCTGAGCAACAACCGCTTCGGTAATCCCTTCCTGCCCGGCGGTATCCCGGTTCCCCCACTGATCAAAATGCAGCAGGCTTTCCAGCGGTGTCCGGGGTAACCAGCCGGCCGATTCAAGCTCCGGCCGTTTATAGAAGTGATCCACATAGCCAATACACAGATAGGCAACCGGCACGATATCCCGGGGAATGCCCAGCACATCCTGAAGCTTTTCCGGGTCCATAATGCTAACCCAGCCAATCCCCAACCCTTCCGCCCGGGCAGCTAACCACAGGTTCTGTACCGCACATACGCTGCTGTACATGTCCATTTCCGGAATATGGGTACGGCCAATCACCGTCGGGCCGGTCCGGCTACGGTCACAGGTAATACAAATGTTCAGCGGTGACTCCAGAATCCCCTCAAGCTTCAGGGAGCGGTAGGTGTCCCGCTTTTCTTCTGAAAACATATCTGCCGCTTCATCATGGGCCGTATCAAACAGGCCTTTCACCTGCTGACGCACCCCGGCATCGCGAATCAGCATAAAATCCCAGGGCTGCATGAAACCTACCGACGGCGCATGGTGAGCTGCGTACAGCACCCGGCTGAGCACCTCGTCAGGAATGCTGTCCGGCCGGAACTGCCCACGGACATCCCGGCGGTTAAAAATGGTTTTATACAGACCGTCACGGTCCTGTGAAGTAAAACGAATGGTTTCCTGATGCGGAAAATCAGTTGTTGGATGCCCCATAGGTATTCCCCTTGATATGGTGGCGATAAGTGTCTGTCCAAACACTTTTCTGATACCTACAGGCCGGTCTTCTGACTCAGGATCAGCTTCTGTAAACACCTTCCCGAGATCACTCAGTGGCTGGCAAATGCCTGTTTACAGAATCCCCTTCACAGCGTTGGGCACGTTCCGGACTCACACCGGATTCCCGATTCTCCCGTCACTGTTAAACAGCTCAGGGCACCTGTATGCGGATATAAATTGTCTGCCAGCGGTTATATAAAATTTGCCGGCGGCGGGCAAGCACAATCCGCCGTTAAACCGATCCGGATCAAACTATTCGCATCCCTTTCGGCCTGTTACTGGCCGGGATAAAAGGCTGACAAACCTGCCGTTTTTTGCTGCCCGGATCGCAACGCAGATAACTGTGTATGCAACTCAGCCAAACCAGTACCCAGTGTATCCAGATCCGGGCCGCTGGTTTCAGACGAAGCAAACAGCGCCCGCTCCAGCAGTACCAGCTGTGCTGTCAGGTCATCACCGGCTAAGGCCTTCAGTCCCGTGATACCGCTGGCTGGCAATAAACCCGACCGGTAACAGCGATTGCCCCAGTGCTGAACAGCCTGATGAATCGCCGCCAGTTGCTGACCCGCCAGCGCCCGCTGCACATCAGAAAAGCCATCCGCTAACACAGACCTTTCAGACAGCGAATCCGCTTCAGAAACCGGCTGAAGCTCCCTTATCTGCCGGCGTTGCTTCAGGAGCACGACAATCAGCACCAGCGCCAGACAGGCCCAGAACAGATTCGCCCACAGTAACCAGGAAGCCAGCGGCGCAGGCTGATAAATAATCTGTGGCTCCGCCTCCGGCAAAGGAGATGCTGGCAGTAACGGCGCTGCCGGCTGTGCCGGTGCAGCAGGTACACTCGCGGAACGGCCTGTGGCAGCTGGCAACACTTCAATCGTCCGGGCCGGTAAACGGGCCTGTTCTGCCCGGTTTTCCGTACTGTTCCACCACCTGACGACCAGCTCAGGAATTTCAATCAGTCCGGGCTTCACCGGCACGAATGCCACACTGCGCTGGCGGGCATTGATAACCCCCCGGCTGTTGAGATCTTCCGTATTTTGCAGCGGCTCGGCGTAGACATTCATCCCGGGGATATCGGCAAACTCAAAGGTGGGCAAGCGATCAGGGGCGGCCCCCACCGTTGCCAGCGTAACCGTTCGGGTCAGGGATTCTCCCAGACGGATTTGTTCCGGTGGCTGGCTCCAGCTGTCAGAAAGATCCAGTTTATTCGCCACCAGCCATTCCTGAGGCGTAAATTCCGCCGGACGGGCTTTCACCTGCAGGGTTTCGGCCCCCATTTGCAAACGTACTTTCTGTGCAGGCCGGCCGCTCAGCAGGTTCCGCCGGCCAACCTGAATATCAAGACTCTGTGCCGGTATGTTCAGCTCACCGGCCTCGCGGGGAAACACCGCATAAGCCACTTCATAGACCCCGAAACGCCGGCCATTGCGGGTGGTTTCATACTGGTTATCCCCCAGCTCAATGACCTGTGCTCCCGGCAGTTCAAACGGCTGCATTTCCAGCCCGCCAACCGCCACCCCGTAAAGTAACCGGCGGGTGACAATCACCTGTCCGTTCTCGAAAACCTCCGATTTATCCAGCACCATCTCCACCCGTAAATCATCGGTTGAATCCGTAGGCGGGGGCGGCGCGGTAACTTCAATGGTAATGGGTGCGCTTCGGGCACCTTCCAGCTCAAAGGCAGGGATGACCAGCGTACCCTCCTGTTTCGGGCTGAGAATCAGCCGCCATTTCACAGTCCGGCTGATATCACCGTTAATGATCGAGGTATTGCGCCCCACGGACCGGTTCAGCACCTTAAACAGCGGATCAAGTAATGAAAAGTCCGGCTCACCTTCAGTTGAACCTTCGGCAAGTACCGTCAGGGAAAGGCTGTCTCCCATGGCCATCCGGTTACGGTCAACACTGGCTTCAAGTGCTGCGGCCAGTACACTGTGCGTGAACATCAGCATGGCCAGCGCGGCCAAAATCTTTACAAAAAACTGTTTCACCACCGTTGCTCCTGCGCCGGTTTCCAGTCACCACTTTCATAGGCCTGGCGCTTCTTCTGATACTCATAGTTAAACTTGTTCCGCAGCAGACCTGCGGGATCTTCCGGCAGTTGCCCAAGCCATTTCTGCAGGGCTTCATCTTCCGGGGAAGATTGCTGTTCAGCCTGAGCCAATGCCGATGTCGCTTCCGGCTGTTCAGCCTGTGACTCAGCGGCGGCCTCTTCAGCCTGCTGCTTGTCCAGAGCTTCCTGCTGTTGCTGATCCACCTGCTGGCTAAGCTGCTCCGCCTGACTCTGCAAGTCTGCCTGCTGTGAACTCTGATCCTGCTGGCTGTCGCCCTGCTGGTTCTGATCCTGCTGGCCCTGTTCGCCCTCACTCTGCTGATTCTGGCTCTGCTGACTTTCGCCTTGCTGATTCTGATCCTGCTGACTTTCACCTTGCTGGTTCTGATCCTGCTGGTTCTCACCCTGCGGGTTCTGATCCTGCTGCCCCTGCTGATTCTGGCTTTGCTGTTGCTGCAGTAGCTTTTCGATCAGGGCTTTATTTGCCTGTGCGTCTTCGTGCTCCGGCTGCTCATCCAGCACCTGCTCATAAGCCGCCAGCGCCTCATTCAGCTTGCCCGCTTTCGCCAGCGCATTGCCGCTGTTATATAAGCCTTGGGTGCCGCCTTCTGCGGCAAACTGTTCTGCAGCGGCGGCATAATCACCGTTGCGATAGCGGGCTGCCGCCTGCCAGTCGGGTCTCTGAAACAGTTCAGCGGCCGAGGCAGCATCACCTGCTGTTAATGCCTCTTCCCCTTGCTGGTCCGGTGTTTGCCACAGGTTTTGCCAAATGCTGTTGTCGGCTTCTGCTGCGGTCACTGGAGGGCTGTGCACTGCGGGCACAATGAAAGCAAAACACACCGCCAGCAACCAGCCACGCCGGAATGCCAGCGCCGCAATTGGCAACAGCAGCAACACCAGCCAGCTGCCAGCCTCCTGCCACTGGTCAAAGGTTTGTTCAGCAGCTTGCAGATTCTCACCGTTCCGGTCAGAGACATTCCCGGGTAACAGCCCCGCCTCCGCATTAATTAACGCGTCAGTATCGCTGTTATCCAGCTGCATCGAGGTATAAATACCGCCGTTGTCTGCCGCCAGTTGTCTGAGCCTTTGCGTATCCAGACGGGCAACCACAATCTTGCCTGCGGCATCTTTGGCAAATCCTTCCGCCAGTGGAATCGGCGCCCCTTCAGCGGTACCAATGCCCATGACCGACAACGAAAAATCCGTGCCCGCCGGTAAACTGGCAAACAGTTCATTCACCCCACGGGCAGCCTGTGCTGTCACACCGTCGGTGATTAACACTACGCTGCCCTGCCGGCGGTTATCCTGCTTAAACAGACCCAGCGCCAGTGCCACTGCCTCTTCAGTATGGCTGCCGGGAATCGGCATAATTTGCGGTGACAGCCCCGGTAACAGGGCCAACAGTGTTTGGCGATCGTCACTCAGCGGGGCCAGCACGTGAGAGTCACCGGCGTATACCACCAGTGCTGTCATCCCTTCTTCCCGGGCTTTGATCAGATCAGTGAGTTTATAACGCATCCGTTCAAGCCGGCTGGGAGCAACATCCCGTGCCAGCATCGAAGGCGACAGATCGGCAACGATCACCATCGCATCGCCGGTCTGGTACACGGGCTGAGGCAGGCGCTGCCAGGCAGGCCCGGCCAGTGCCAGCACACCCAGCAACCAGCCACAGCCAAGCATTACAAACAGCCATTTGGACAGGCGGCCGCTGTGACCGTCGATCAGATAGTCCCGCAGGCCCGGCGCAATCAGCGTCTGCCAACTTACCCGGGAAGAACGGAACTGCCACAACCCCGCCAGCAGTAAGGGTATAAGCGGCAGTAGCAGCAGCCATAACGGCCGGATGAAATGAAAATCAGCCAGCATGCTTCACCTCCGCAGGCATCCTGCGACGGTACACCAGCACCGCCGCCCAGCCCATACTCAGCAACAGGGCCAGGCCTGCCGGCCAGTAAAACAGCGCTTGCTGCGGCCTTACCTGCTGAGCGTCCTTCAGGCTGGGTTCCAGTTCATCCAGCAAAGCGTAAATGCCGGTGAGTTCTTCAATATTACGGGCCCGGAAATACCGCCCACCGGTACTCTCTGCAATTGACTTCAGGGTTGCTTCATCAAGATCCGCAGAAGGATTTACCTTACGGTTGCCAAAAAAACTGCGCACAATCATTTCATCCGCCCCAAAACCCAGGGTATAAATTTTCACCCCCTGTTCCGCCGCTACTCTGGCTGCCTCCAGCGGTTCAATGGCACCTGAGGTATTCGCACCGTCGGTCAGTAACACCATGATCCGGCTTTGCTGAGGCCGGTCCGCAAGGCGTTTAATGCCCAGCGCAATGGCATCACCGATGGCGGTATCCGGGCCGGCAAAACCAATCTGGGCATCCAGCAGAAACTGGCCGAGGGTGTCATGATCAAAGGTCAGCGGGGCCTGAATGTAAGCATTACTGCCAAACAGGATCAGGCCAAGACGGTCCTGCGGGCGGCGGCTGATAAAGCCATCCATGACAATTTTTATGCCCTGCAGGCGGTTAAGGGAGGTGTTATTCAGTACCATATCTTCGGTTTCCATACTGCCGGAAACATCGACCGCCAGCATCAGATCACGGCCACTGGCGGCCAGCGGCTGAGGCTCACCCAGCCAGACAGGCCGTGCCGCAGAAAATATCAGTAACAACCAGATAATGATTAGCAGAATCAGTGGCACCCGCCCCCGGATGACCGTGCCCGGTGCCTGCTGTGTATTCTGTAACTGCTTATAGTAAGGTACCCGCAAAGCCGCTTCCGGCCGGGCAACCGGCGGCATAAACCAGTAAATCAGTGCTGGCACAGGTAAAGCCAACAACACCCAGGGGAGCTGAAAACTAAACATTGACAGCTTCCCCCGCCGGCACCGCTGTTAACAGCGCCCGCTTATGTTGCTGAAGCCAGCGGTGTAATTCCTGCTGTATCCTCTCAGCATCCGGTTCTGACACGTCCAATTCCGGCCGGTACAGAGCTGCCAGCCGGTCTGCAAAACAGTCTATGGAAACACCGGGAGCGACCCGTTGCAGCTCACTGATCCAGAGATCACTGCTAAGCCCGGCAACCTGGCTGCCGCCGTGAGTAAAGTACACCTGCTTCAGTAAACGGTTCACCTGTTGCAGATATTTCTGGCCGGCGTCCGGGGCAGTGCTGCCCTGCAGGTCAGATATATATTGCTGATAAATATTATTCAGTTCTTTTACCGCTGCCCGGCGATAAGCATCGCGGCGGTACCGGCGCACGGCCCAGACAATCAGCCCCGCCAGCAACAGCACACTGGCCAGCAACAGCCACCAGCCCGATGCCAGCGGCCAGTAGCCCACGGCTTCCGGCAGATGAATATCACGCAGCTCCGCCAGCGGATCAGCGGCTGCTGTTGCTGAATTTGTCGCCCCGGCCATTATGAAGTTCTCCCCGGTGCTCTCCCTGACAATCTGCCGGCAGACTGGCCGTAACGCCGCTGCAGTAATTCAGCCACCTGGCCGTCTCCCCTGATATCCAGCAGTTCAATACTGCTGCCAGTACAGGCGTGTAACCGCTCCAGACGCCGGGGCAGCAGATCATTCAACTGCTCCTGTGCAGATAGCAACTGTCGCTGGCTGCCATCCGTTACCCAGAGGCTGCTGCCTTCCGGTAGCTGCCACTCCAGCGGGTCGGATATACACAACAGAGTCACCTGTGCATGCCGCGCCAGACGCTGTAAATGGGGAATACATTCATCGCTGAAGTCATGAAAGTCACTGGCCAGATATACTGAGCTGCCCGGCCGTGTTACCCGCTGCAGTTTCAGCAACAGATCCTGCATACTTTGTTCCGTCGAGTGCAGCGGATTGCTTAACCGCCGGCTGAAATCATCAAGACTGTGCAAGACACCCAGCACACCTTTTTTACCGTTCTTTGGCCGGATCTCCCGGTGCAGCTGATCGCCCATCACCAGACCGCCAACCCGGTCCCGGCTGTTTTGTGCTGCCCAGCCAATTAACGCCAGAGAGGCGGCTGCGGTTACGGATTTAAACCCCAGCGAAGAGCCGAAAAACATTGGCGAGCGAAGATCAGCCGCCAGAATAACCGGCCTTTCCCGCTCTTCGGTAAATACTCTGCTGTGGGGGGAACCGGTACGGGCGGTTACCCGCCAGTCCATGCTGCGAATATCATCGCCGGGCTGATACTCACGCACTTCTGCGAAGTCCATCCCCCGGCCACGAATCCGGGTCTGCCAGTTACCGCTCAGCTGTGCGGCTCTGCGGGGAGCACTCAAGAGACTCATCTGGCTGCTGTGCTGCTGCAGACCGATCAGGTGGTTCAGCCGGGTATAGGCACCGGCAAAAGCCGGCGTGATGCCATCATCAGCCCCCCTTTCCGGGCCGGAGTTGGCTGATGCAGTCACGGCAGATTCCGCCCGGTGCCCTGTACGCAGGAAATCAAACATCTTCAGCCCACCGGCACCACAGACAGCAGCGCATCAATTACCTGATCTGCGTCGATACCGTTGGCTTCCGCCTCAAAGCTCAGTATCAGGCGATGACGATAGACATCATGTAATACCTGCTGCACATCTTCAGGGGTAACAAAATCCCGCCCGGCCAGCCATGCATGGGCACGGGAACAGCGGTCCAGCGCGATACTGGCACGGGGGCTGACGCCCACTTCCAGCCAGCCGGCCAGCCTGGCATCGTATAGATACGGCTGACGGGTCGCGATACTCAACTGGACGATATACTCTTCCACCGGCTCCGCCATATGAATATTCAGAATAGCTTTTCTGGCAGCCAGAATATCCGTCTGGGTCAGCTGTGGCGGTTCGGCCATGCCGTTATCAGACGCACCGCCGGCTTCCTGCCGGTTTAACCGCAATATGGCCCGCTCAGCCACCGCATCCGGATAGGCCACCAGAACCTTCATCAGAAAACGGTCCAGCTGGGCTTCCGGCAACGGATAAGTACCTTCCTGTTCCAGCGGGTTCTGAGTGGCCATCACCATAAACACATCCGGCAACGGAAAGGTGTTCTGCCCTACGCTGATCTGGCGTTCCGCCATGGCTTCCAGCAAGGCTGACTGCACCTTCGCCGGTGCCCGGTTAATTTCATCCGCCAGTACAAGGTTGTGGAAAATCGGCCCCTGCTGAAAACTGAAACTGGCATCTTCCTGATGGAAAATATCGCTGCCGGTGATGTCTGCCGGAAGCAGGTCAGGGGTAAACTGAATACGCTGAAAATCTGCCTCCAGCCCTTTGGAAAGGCTGTTGATTGCCCGGGTCTTGGCTAATCCCGGCGCCCCTTCCACCAGCAAATGCCCGTCCGCCAGCAGTGCCACAAGCAAGCGTTCCACCAGTGCTGGCTGGCCAATGATCTGCGCCGATAACCAGGCGTGCAGACGTTGAAAATTATCACTGAGAGTAACGGCGTCCAAAATATCTCCTTACATACCGTGAAAAGCCCGGGGACAGATTCACCCGGGCAGCTTTCCCGAATTGTTTACAGCTGAGAGCTTTGAGCCAACAGCCATAAAATGGTTCCTGTTTATACATACGTCTGAAGTGAAAAAATACAAGGGTTTTCCTGAACCTGCCCTGCCCGTTTTAAGCGCTGGCAGAATGCAACACAGCGTCAAGAATATCCATCCCCCGGCGCATCTGGGCTTCATCATAACCGGCAAAACCGATCACAATGCCCTGCGGCCCTACGCTGTGGGAATAAAAATCTGATAATGCCCGTATCCCCAGCCCCCGGGCCTGTGCCGCGGCCGCCAGATCCCGGTCTGTAACCTTCACACTGTCCCTGAACAGGAAGGTAGAATGCATGCCGCCATCGCTTTCAATCCGCTGCAGCTGATCACCGAAACGCTGCTCAGCGAGCGTGTTGAGAATGTCCCGCCGTTGCTGATAGAGCTTACGCATACGCCGGACATGGCTGGCAAAATCACCGCTGGCCATAAAATCCGCCAGAGCTATCTGAGGCAGGGACGACAGCCCGCCATCCACATAGGCCCGCACCTGACTGAAAGGTTCGGTCAGGGCTTCTGGCAATACCAGATACCCCAGCCGGATCGACGGATGCAGAATCCGGCTGAAGGTGCCCATATAAATCACCCGCTCACCGCCAGATAACCCCTGCAGCGACGTTAAAGGCGGGCCGTCAAAGCGGAACTCACTGTCGTAATCATCTTCGATGATCCAGGCATCCTGTTCCCGGGCCCAGTTCAGCAACGCCAGCCGCCGGGCGAGGCTCAGGGTGTAACCCATCGGATAATTTCGCGACGGCGTCATCAGCGCCAGCCGGGCATTGCCGGAACGCTGCAAAGCAGCCTCCAGATGAAAACCCTCTTCATCCGCCGGCACAGCCACTTTGTTGGCCCCCACCGCGGCCAGTGCGCCATCCACGCCATAATAGCCCGGCTCCTCCACCAGAATATCGTCCCCCTGATCCAGCAACAGCAGCGCCGCCAGATAAATCGCCTGCTGGGAACCGGAACAGATCTGTACCTGTTCAGCACTGGCTTTTACCCCCCGGACAACGTTCAGATAATCCGCAATCTGCCGCCGTAAACCGATATACCCGGCCCGGGAAACAGATTCTTCAAACTTAATTTTACGGCCTGCTGCGGTGGCATGCCGCTGCCATTTCAGCCAGGGAAAGCTTTTCACACAGGGTGTGGCCGGTAACAGCAGACCATTGCCCAGTAACGGCCGTTCGGCAAAGGCGGCAGAAATCCGCGCCGACACTTCAGAAAGCACCGGTTGTGCGGCGTCCTGCAGGGTCTCATCACCACCTTTTTTGGAAATCTGATCCGGCACCGCCGCCGACACAAAGCTGCCCGCCCCGTGCCGGGTTTCGATATAGCCTTCGGCCTGCAGCAACTCATAAGCTGCTTTCACTGTATTCCGGGACACCCCGAGATTTTTACCCAGCGGCCGGCTGGCGGGCAGTTTACTGCCCGGTCCCAGTTGTCCGGAAAGAATCGCTTGCTGAAAACCGCGGAACAGCGCCCGGTACTGGGGCCCACTGTCTGCAGACAAAAACGGCAGAAACAACTCTGAAGGAAATTCATCACGAAAGTGCATCAAAGTGGGCCCTGTATCTGAAAAATAATGGATCTTTGTATTACCCCATTAAACACCTAACCTGACAACAGTTACAAGTGCCCGGCAAAGGGCCCTATCAACATAACCTTTTGTTAAGGCTTACATTTAAGGACACACAAATGACGTATCAGGATCACAATCAGATGCCCGTTGGCGAACCTGTAGACAACTGGCAACCGCGCCCCTTCCCCCCTCACACCGTGATGCAGGGGCACTATTGCCGTCTTGAACCGCTGGACATTGACCGTCACACAGAAGATCTGTTTAACGCCTTCGCGGCCGATCCAAGCGGCAAAGGCTGGACCTACCTGTTCAGTGAACCGTTTACCGACCGGGTCACTTTTAACCAGTGGCTTGAAACAACCTGCACCGGACAGGACCCACTGTTTTTCACCGTGATCGATGAAAGCACAAACAAGGCCGTTGGCATGGCCAGCTACCTGCGCATAACCCCGGAGATGGGCGTAATCGAAGTGGGCCATATTCATTTTTCTACGCTGATGCAGCGTACGCCTGTGTCTACTGAAGCTATGTTTCTGATGATGCAGCGGGTATTCGATGAACTGGGTTACCGCCGTTATGAATGGAAGTGCGACTCCCGCAACGAACCGTCTAAAAAGGCTGCGGCACGGCTGGGCTTTACCTTTGAAGGGATTTTCCGTCAGGCCATCCTCTACAAGGGCCGCAACCGCGACACCGCCTGGCTGTCGGTGATTGATAAAGAATGGCCGGCCCTTAAAAAGGCATTTCAGCTGTGGCTGGCACCGGAAAACTTTGACGCCAAAGGCCAGCAACATCAGTCCCTGCAGGAGATGCAGGCTTTACAGAAATAACCCGGCCCCGACCGCCGGACAGGAAAGAGCAAAAAAAGGACTAAAAACAATGACCATCACAACCCGGATGTTACAGCCTGAAGACAGGCAGCAATGGGAACAGCTGTACCGGGGCTATGCCGAGTTTTACGGCATGCCTATGGCACAGGAAACACTGGATCAGATATGGCAGTGGATCTTTGCGGAAGACCAGCCGTTCTTCTGCCTGGTAGCGATTAATGAAGAACAGACACTTACTGGCCTGATGCACTACCGCGCCATACAATCCCCGCTGCGTGGCGGCTGGGTAGGTTTTCTGGATGACCTGTTCGTCAGCCCCCAAGCCCGGGGCAACGGCAGCGTTGATGCGCTGTTTAAGGCATTGGAACATTCTGCTGCCGATCATGGCTGGCCCTTCGTACGCTGGATCACCGCTGAAGATAACTACCGGGGACAGGCCGCTTATGACAAGATCGCCGACCGGACCCGCTGGGTAACCTATCAGATGCCGGCTGGATAACAGGAAAGAAACAGAACGATCTCTGCCCCCGGCAGGCCTGCATCCGCAGCCTGCCGTCTCCCTCATTTCTACACCAGACCGCAGCCAGCCCGCTGCACGGCAACTTCCCGCTAAACATCTGTTATCATGCGTTTTTTACTGATCTGATCCGGTAACCCGAAGCAACCATGAAGCTGACCTTTGATGCAGGTTCCCTGCTGCTCAGCGGGAATACATCCCTGCTGACAGAACACAGTGCTGATCATCTGGTATTCGACAGCCGGGTCGACGCCTGGCGTGCCCCTGCATGGGCCTATCACATCGTCAGGCAACAGCTGGAAAATCTGACACAGAACAACACCTGCGCACTGCAAGATCAGGTTTTCAGTACACCGCCTTTGCAGGTACCGGAGCAACTCAGCATCACCCTGCGGGATTATCAGCAACAGGCCGTGGACAGCTGGCTGGCAAATCAGTGTCAGGGCTTAGTTATTCTGCCCACCGGGGTCGGTAAATCCATTGTGGCGATCGAAGCCATTCGCCGCTGTGGTGAAGCCGCACTCATCGTCTTGCCCACCATTGATCTGATGATCCAGTGGGCCACCCAGCTGGAACAACACTTTCAGCAGCCCGTCGGCGTCTACGGCGGTGGCAGCAAAGACCTGCAGCCAATTACCGTTATTACCTACGACTCCGCCGTGCTGATGATGGAATATATCGGTGACCGCTTTCCGCTGATCATCTTTGACGAATGCCATCACCTGCCCGGCCCGGTTAACCGTCAGGCCGCTGAACTGAGCCCTGCCCCTTACAGACTCGGTCTGACAGCCACGCCGGAACGTAACGACAATGGCGAACATCTGCTCTACAGCCTAATCGGCAACGAAGTCTACCGCCGGGAAATTAATGACTTTGATGACGGCGTGCTGGCCCTCTACGACACCGAAGTGATCGAAGTCCCCATGACTGCAGAAGAACTGGCGGACTATCAGCAAAACCGTCAGCAATATCTGGACTTTGTACGCAGCCACCGCATCAGTTTCTCATCGCCATACGGTTGGTCAAACTTCCTCCGCGCCTGTGCACAGGCCCCGGACGGACGGCAGGTGTTACAGGCCTTCCGCACCCAAAAAGAAATTGCTGCAGCCAGCGCCGCCAAGTTTGATAAGTTATGGGCACTGCTGAATCAGCACCGCGGTGAACGGATCATCATTTTTACCGCCCTGAATAAACTGGCTTACGACATAGGCGAACGGTTTCTGTTACCGGTGATTACCCACAACACCAAAGCCGCTGAACGTAAACGTTTCCTTGACCGTTTCCGGCAGGGAGAATTTACCGTGCTGGTTACCAGCAAGGTGCTCAATGAAGGCATTGATGTACCGGAAGCCAGTGTCGGTATTATCGTCTCCGGCTCCGGCTCGGTACGGGAACACGTGCAGCGGCTGGGGCGTATCCTGCGGCCATCCGCCGACAAACGTGCCCGCCTCTATGAACTGATCTCCGCCGGCTCATCAGAAACCAATATCTCCGAACGCCGTCGCCAGCATCTGGCCTACGGGAACCAGACACCGGACAGCGCGGAGCAGGAAGACTGATGCTCACAAAAGACCTGCAGGTATACAGCCTTAAATCTACCCGGATCATCCCCGGCTTTATTGATGTTGAAGCCCCGGGGTTACTGCAGTTTGCCGAACAACTGCTGATGGTATTTAACGAAGGCACCGGTAAAACCCGCGAAACCATTGAGGCGGAGGCAGAACTGTATCTGCAGGGACAACAGAATCTCAAATTCGGCAAGGGCCTTTACAAGATCCTCATGGATCACGCCGAATTCACCCTTGCGGAAGAAGATGCCGGCAGCCGCCGGGATGCCATCCTGAGCGCCGCTGCCAGTCAGTTAAAACATACCGAACTCCAAACACTGGAGGAATATCGCGAAGCTGTTCAGGCACTCAGCCAGCAAGACCTGGATACCGCCCTGTACCCGGACCTGCCGGCATTCGAACAGCTGACCCGGATAAAGCGGGACTTTTCGCCCCGCCAGTTACTGCAACGCTACAACATGGCGCAGGTACAGGCCCTGTTACTGTCGACTCAGTCCTTAACGCTGACCACCCACGAGATGTCGGCCGCTAACCTGCGGCGGATCTTCAAATGCCTGAAGTTCTTCCGGTTGCTGGCTGAGATTAAGCAAACCAAAGACAAAACCACCGTAGTTATCGACGGGCCCCTTTCCCTGCTGGAAGGCACTAAAAAGTACGGCCTGCAGATCGCTTCGTTCTTCCCGGTTATCTGCCTGCTGGAACAATGGCAGATCAGCGCCAAGGTAAAACCTAAGCGGGCAATAAAAAATCTTAAGCTGGATGAGACCTCACAGCTGGTCAGCCATTACCGACATATGTCTGCCTATGTGCCGGAAGAAGTCCGGCTGTTCGCCAGCCACTTTGAAAAGACCGTTGAAGACTGGACCTTTGTGGCTGAATCCCCGTTCATTAAACGCCCCAAAGGCCGGCTGATATTCCCGGACTTCACCCTGCAACACAGCTCAGGAGTGACCGTGTATCTGGAAATATTCCACCGCTGGCACCGGGGGCCGCTGATACAGCGTATGGAAGAACTGGAAAAGATGAAGGAACCGCTGATTCTGGCCATCGACCGGTATCTGCTGAAAGGCCTGCCATCCGGTGACCGGCAGGATGCGCTGGAAGATCTGGATAACAGCCGCCACTTTCTGTTCAGTGACTACCCGGCGGTATCTAGGCTGCAAAAGACGCTTGAGCGGTATCTTGCCAACCTTAATGCTTAGGTGATGGCAGCTCTTTCTCCGCTCCCCAGCTGTTGAGCCACTCAGCTGTTTCATCACCATCAACTGCTTTACCTGCTTTTACTGACTCAAGGGCTGACAGTGTATCCTCCCAACGGTGATCTTCCATAGACTGACGCCGAACATAGTCTTTAACTGCCTTATTCATAATTGAGACAGTCCTTTTCGATTTCGCAGGACCAAGACTTTAAATAGCTAACATTTTAAAGGCTGGCCCCGGTGAATCATCTGTGTTCCCACGCCTGAGCTAAAACAGGCTGTAAAGTGTCTTTAGCCGTTTGAGGAATGACACCATCTACTCCCTCCGGCGCACTAAAAACTGCCATAGCGTTGACTAACTGGTTCACCTGACTATTAATCAGCACGCCTGATTCCGTCTCGATTTTATCTAGCTGGTAAGAATCCCCACGGTACCAGTTGTTCACAGTTACCTGGTCATCTGAACCAACAATTGTAATTCGAAGATCCTCCCCATGACGTCTGAACCAGATTTCATCTGCAGAAATATCACCATCGAAAGCCAATACATCCTTTCCGGAAACATCATTCTGATTTATCACATCCTGCCCGTCACCTTCAGCGAACTGGTAACGGTCATTACCGAAACCGCCGTTGAGAGTATCATTACCTCGTCCCCCCTGAAGTACATCATCACCAAACGAGCCATTCAGCGTATCGTCGCCTTTATTACCTGCTATCCGGTCATCGCCTGAACCGCCACGCAGGTTATCATCGCCACCGGTTCCACTGATCCAGGCATTATTTTCCAGATCTTCATAATTCCATTGAGTGCCATCAGCAAAAGTGACTGTTTCTATAGCGTCCCAGACAAACTGATCTTCAAGCGTGATAGTTTCACCCGTTGGGATGACAGTGATCACTGCATCGTTACGGTTCAACCGCGTGACAGTTATCTCATCGGAATTTATATCCGTTAGTACCAGATGGTTGTTACCAAAGAATTCGTCTATTACGTCGTTCCCGTCACCTTTACGGTAATAGAAAGTATCATCACCCATCGAGCCATCCAGCGTATCGTCGCCTTTATTGCCCATTATCCGGTCATCGCCTGAACTTCCACGAAGATTATCATCGCCATCAGCTCCACTGATCCAAACATTATTTTCCAGATCTTTATAGTTCCATTGTGTGCCATCGGCAAAAGTAACAGTTTCAATGGCGTCCCAGAAAAACTGATCATCAAGCGTGATAGTTTCACCCGTCGGGACGACAGTAATCACTGCATCATTCCGGTTTGACCGTGTCACAGTTATCTCATCAGGGTTTATATCCATCAATACGAGATGATTGCTACCGAAAAACTCATCGATAACATCGTTGCCATCACCTTTACGGTAATAGAACGTATCATCACCTATCGAGCCATCCAGCGTATCGTCGCCTTTATTACCTATAATCCGGTCGTCTTCAGAGCTACCGCGCAGGTTATCCGCACCGTCAGTACCGCTGATCCAAACATTCCTTTCTAAATCGTCGTAACTCCACAAACTCCCATCTGCAAAGGTTACTGTTTCTATAGCATTCCAGAAAAACTGATCTTCAAGCGTGACAGTTTCACCCGTCGGGATGATCGTAATCACGGCATCATTCCGGTTTGACCGTGTCACGGTGATCTCATCAGGGTTTATATCCAACAGTACGAGATGGTTGCTACCGAAGAACTCATCTATTACGTCATTGCCATCACCTTTACGGTAATAGAAAGTATCATCACCTATCGAGCCATCCAGAATATCATCGCCCTTCTGCCCGATAATCCGGTCATCCCCTTTGGTACCACTAATCTCATCATTACCAACAGTGCCGACGATCCCGTCGAACTCAGCAAGATAATGAGCATTCCCACAGGAGGTAGAAACGGAAATACTGACAGAGGCCTTTTTCACCCCGCTAAGATTATCGGTAGTACTGTAGGTAAACGAGGTTTCACCGGTATACCCGGCATCAGGAGTAAAAACGATATCCCCCGCAGCATTTAATTCCACTCTTCCGTTTTCAACATTCCCAAATATAACGTTGCCCGGAATACTCTCATTATCATTACTGAATACATCAGCAGCAGGAATAGTTACCGACTGATTTTCTTCCGTAATAAAATGATGATTACGCTCAGAACCCGAGCGAGTGTCAGGTGAGTTAACGACCAGATTAAAATCAGTGGATACTGAATTTTTACCATCTGTCGCAGTAACCTGAATACTCAATACGTCCGCGGTATTTTGCGGCGGCTGTCCGCAAAAGTGTTGTGCCGCAGAATAAAACGTCAGCCATTCAGGTAATAGGCTTCCGTCACTCATTGCTGCACTGAAAGTCAGCGTATCACCGTCTATATCAGTGAAAAGGTCTTCCGGTACAGTGAAACGCCAGCGCCGGTCTGTATTTGCAAACTGCTCAGAGATATTTAAAGACACCACCGGCGCATCGTTCACCGACGCGTTATCTACAAAATAACCAGCCTGTGAAGCATCAAATACATAACTCTCACCGTTATCAAACTCAAGTATTTCAATAAGGTTGCTGTCATCAGTAAATGCCTGATAAATGATGATTTCATCATTGGCATTCCCTGCTGGGTCATCAACACGTATCAGTAAATTATCATCCACTCTGGAGGTACTTATCTGTGAAACAAGAATGCCTGCTCCAAAACGAACACGGTCATAAACGGTGAGTCCTTCTTGTGAAGATTCTGAGATAATATCCCTGCCATCTCCCCGGTTGAACAGGTAAACATCCTCGTGGATGCCTCCGACCAGAACATCACTCCCTTTTCCGCCATTAAAAGTATTCCTGCCACGGCCACCATTGAGCCAGTCATCCCCAGCCCCGGCATCAAGGAAATCATTGCCCTCCTCAGCGAACATGGCATCGTTTCCGTCAAATCCATTCAGACGATCACTGCCGTCTCCGCCTATCAGTAAGTCATTACCACCGGCCCCTGTTAACGTATCATCGCCGGCACCGCCATCAAACGCATAATGAACAGAACTCTGGCTTCCCCAAATCACATCATCGCCGGAGCCCGACTGTACGGCTTCTATCCCAACACTGTCCGCATCTAAACTTAAAGCCGGATAATCCTGATAAATAAGGCGGTCAAAACCCACTCCACCAGATACATTTCCGTTAACAGAGAAATCGTCTGCATCTGCGTATAGCCAATCATTTCCGGCGCCACCTCTCAGCGTATCAGCACCGGCCCCACCAATAAGAAAGTCATTACCGGTGCCGCCCAACAAGCTGTCATCTCCGTCATCACCCGAGAGCACCGTATCCCGGGTTACATCTGCAGCATCTAAAATATTGGCTGACCGGTTACCTTCAGCAGCAACCCATTCGCTATCTTGCTGCGTAAACTTAAAATCATTCCGGGTAGCAGAGAGCACCTGCACTTTTTCTATATCACCATCTTCAAACTCATACACAAGATTCCCCTGTGCATCAGCAGAGGTCCTTACTCCCCGGGGATCATACGCAAAGGCAACATCCGCACCTGATCGTTTCTCGCCATTACTCAGGTAAACATCGATAAGGCCATGCACAACCGTCCCGTCGCTCAGTTGTGTCTGGGAATTTTCTCTGACCTCCAGACCGAGAGACTGAATACCTGCCTGAGATAACGTCTGAAATTCCCCTTCGTCAGCAATGCCATCACGGTTTCGATCCTGCCATATTTTGAACTTACCCCAGTGTTCATCACTACTGTTAAATTCTTTGTTACCATCACTGTCAAACAGCGTTTGCAGGGCTTGCAAGTCGGTATCATCGGCCTCGGTTAACATCGCGAATGCTATATCTTCAGCCCGGTTAATCTGGTTATCATCGTTTTCATCAAATACCAGCAATCCGTCATCACCGGATGTCCAGGCAGTAAATTCTCTGAAATCATCGTTATCAAAATCGAATGAAGTCACTGTATCTTCCAACGAAACCAGTTCTATACCATCACCATCCATATCAATAACAACAGGCTTCCCTCCTGAGTTACCGCTATTCCCACTACCGCCATAGCTCTGGCCCGCAGTAGCCCCCCAGTGGGATGATGTTGTATTACTGCTTGAGCCTGAACTGCCCTGATAATTTTGCCCGGCAGTATTATTAAAATGGTCTTTTCTTTGTGATTCCTGAGAGGCTGTATAGCTTTGGCCAACCGTATTATTAAACTGTGTTTCACGCTACGCTTCAGGAGCAGGGGGATAACTCTGACCGGCGGTATTATTGAACTGATTCTTACGGTTGCTTTCCTGTGCTGCTATATAACTCTGGCCAACCGTATTATTAAACTGCCCACTGCTTTCTGATTCGCTGGCCTGCCGGTTAACGATGGACTTAAATGCCTCTTCAGCCTTCAAAGGTGTCAATCCAACGGTTCTCTGATGTAGCTGGTCTGTCCGGCTGAACTCAGATTTTGTTTTAGCCAGCCCAGAGCTAAAATCCAAGCCTGGATTATCTGCAATAACCGAGCGGGCAACTTCGGCGAAAGCTCTGGTTGCGGGTGTATCAAATCTATAATCCGCGGGGTCTACTCCATCCTGTACAAGAGAAAACACACCCACTTCCTGATTAGTAAAGCCAGTTATCCCCGACCATGATATCTGATGCGCAATGTCCTGCTTAACTGCCGCTTCTGAGCCTATTACTGAAAGATAGTCACTTTGGGAATTAAAAACACTGTCATAGGGTTGATCATAAGCACCTGTAAAACCTCCAATGCTATTTTCACTCTGCGCGCCTACTGATATATTGAGGGAGTCAACCAAACTAAGGCCTTGTTCCTTCTTACCCTTAATGTACCGATTAACTCTTTCATTAATTATTTTTTGTGCTGAAGTTATTGGTTTTACAAACCCTAGATTTGACATAAAAAAGTCCTTTTATATTATTGTCTATGATTTAAACCTTAATTTTGAAAAATTAAAGAGATAAATAAGATTACGTCTTAATCCTTTAAGACCATAATTTGTCGAACAGCACTAATATTTTTTAAGACATCAGTTTAGATAATATTAAACCAGCCCCATTTATATATTATTTTTTATAAAATCATGCCGACATGCAGCAAAACCTTTTGATCCTTCCCAATTCAAAACATCATTATTTATGCCCTTCCAATATATTAGTGAACATTGTTCTGCAGATATATTTGAAAGTAGAGCACACTTTTTATAATTAAGCTCGTTGCTAGAAAATATTGCAGAGCAACTTTTCATAAAATAATCACTAATGTATGAACTATCATTCAAAAAAAACTTATAAGATTTTTCAATATTATTCGAAGATAACTTTCTAAATTCCTGCTTATTATAAAAACCAGGAACAAACAACGCATACATATTTAAAAAAACATCTGACGATAGACGCTTACATGGAAATTTTTCACCAAGCTCGACCACCACCTTAAAATACATCATATAATTTGATTGATACTTATCACAAAATTCAGAGTATTGCCCACGATATTTAGCATCTACATATTCAATAAAATACGTCATATTATTAAAAACATACATTTGGTTATAAGCTTCGTTCAACCGTGTATGGTTAGGAATAGAAATCATATTCAATAGAACTTTAACAAATATATTTTGCTTTGATATCTCCTTCATATCTAGCAAATATGTTCCTTCGTATAAATTGTTATCCATAATGTATTTTATTTTAAAAGACTCACTCAAATCATAATTTATAATATTTTTAAAACTATCATATTTATTTAAGTCATAACCAAAGGCCTCACTAATAAAAACAGCAAGACTCATATCCTCAACACTTGGGTTCTCCATGGAATCAATATATGCCGCCGCAGCCTCTATACCCTCATCAAAAAGAACAGACTTAACATCATCAGAAATATCTAAGTCTTTAGCAAATGCTAAAAAAGACATTAAGATTAAAACACAACAAAGAAAAAACTTTTTATATGATTTTTCTCTATAAAGTATAATTTCACTCATATTAATAACCTGCCATTAATTATTAAACTAACCGGGTCATATATTCTTTAATAAAGTCTATCCTGCACAAATTAAAACCATTGGAAGTCTCCCATCCGTTTCTTAAATTAAGAATACTCCAATATGGTAATAAACAATTATTCACCGCTGCATTAGAAATAACATTACAAACTTTCCATTCAAAACTATCAGTATTGTAAATTTTAGAGCATTCTTCCTTCATAAAATAATCCTTAAAGTATGAATTATCATTCAAGAAAAAAGAATATCCATTTTCAAAGTCCTTCCTTGGTATATCCCCCCCTTCCTCGAAACTGAAATACGCAGGAATGAACTTCTTATAACGATCAACATATGCTTTATTATCTCTTGCACATGGATACTTCTCATTAAACTGATATACAATTTCAATATACATAAGAAAGTCATTAAAATATTGATCACATAAATTTTCATCAGAAGTAACTATCTTATAAGCATCTACAAAATAATCTATTTGATGCGATATGTACTCATTGCTAACCAAGTTACTAATAAAAATATCTGATTCAATATTTTCAATTTCAAGTAATCTACTCATGAAGTAATTATCTTTTGATAGACGTTTTACTTCTCTCATATTTTCTTCAAAGGAGTTATTAATAAAAATATTTTCTATTTTAAAAGAATCACTATTATTAAAACCTACTTGTTGTAACATCAAGCCCTTATTTTTAAGGCTTATTTCATAATTTTCTGACAAATATAGAGCCAGACTCATATCCTCAATACTCGGACTATCCATGCCATCAATGTATGCCGCTGCAGCTTCGATTCCCTCTTCAAAAAGAACAGACTTAACATCATCAGAAATAACAGAAGAACTACCGTAACCAGCCTTGGTAAAAAACATTACCAGTGCAAATGCTATTAACAACTTCCAACTCTTATTATTGTTAAACATAAAAACACCATTACTATAAAGAAAGAAGATAATTTCCACCCAATATTTTCAAGCCTATTCTCCTAAAAAACCTATCCGTACTTTTAATTTGAACACCAGATGTCACATGAAACATTAAGTAATCAGCATGTCTTAATGCCCCCCACTCCTTAATCGCTTTAACAAGGCCTAAAGTAACTTTCCCACCGGCAAGACTCTCACGAATACCAGCAATTACATAGATACTTTGCACGCTAACAAACAATGATTTTTCGCCTATAAAGTACTCTCCTAGAGTTGCATATAAATACCCTCTTATATAACCTCCCTCTTCAACAATGAGCCCTGCATGCAAATCAGGCCTTTCAATAATTAACTCAAATATCTTTCTGAACTTTTCATCAGAAAATTCAACTTCCTTGAAACAGCTTTCCTGATGATTCTCCAGCGCTATATCCCTCACCTGTAAAAAATCTGATTCCTGTACTCTCCGTACTCTTATTACATCTTCATCTGACATACTGAGTATCTCCTCTGCCAGGTAGAGATATATCTAAACTTTCCTCTGATATAACCAAAGAAATCAAAAAAATATATTGAGGGTAAATTACGGGCAACATAAAACGCATCAGAGGTTACTGACGCAGTATGTCTACGAGGGCAAATAAATATGGAAGGGTAATACGTCAAATCCATGACAGTCATCCTCTTCGTGTCTTAATGCAATATAAGACTCAGAAAACAGGCTTCTTCCCTTAAAGGCAGATATCAGTCTGGCCAATCGCCTACTCAGAAAGCTAGCAACGGATCACAAACAAGTCAAACAACCGTATGAATTTTCAACTTATCAATGTCTATGGAATTACGTGCTGACTATACTGATCAGCTCAAAAAGACGCCATTCACTCATAGTTATCAGTGATATACTCAGGCTTTCAGGAACTCAATCGCTGCTGTGTCATCGTCCATGGCAAAGCATTGCATGTCGATGCCTGAGAAGAGCTTATCTTCAATGCGGACGATATGTTCAATCCAGGTTTTATCCGTCTGAATCGCTACCTTGCGCATGTTGGACATCCCCACCTCCCGGAGATAGCGGAATTCTTCCAGTAAGGCGGCCAGCTCAACCCCATGGAAGGATTCTATTTTTTCCAGAATCACGATGCTTCCGTAGTGTTCTACTTTTTCTTTGGAGGCATCCAGAACCCGGGTCATATCCTGTTCTGTGATTTTCCCGGAAATCCGGAATGCGACGGCATTGTCGATGCCAATATCGATCATTTCTAACATGTGGATTCCTCCATGACGTTACTGGGTTCTTTATGTATTAAGGATAGTCGCTGGGGGCTTTGCTGTTAGTGAGTGTGAATGACGGTTATTTGGGAAACGCCCGCTCGGGGATGGCTAACTGGTTTATTTGCGACGTGGATTCAAAGATAACGGTATAAATTATAAATTGGGCGTTTTGTTACTTGGGGATGAGCTTAATGACGCTGTCGCTATTATTGTGGTGAATTTATGGTTGAGATGGTCTGTTTCGACTTCGTCGAGTCAAGACCTTTAAACGGCTAAAGCTTGTAGAAAAGAGTTCTTAAGAATCTAAAAGCGGCCACACTGTTTGCCTCGCTCTTTAATACTGGCAGACCGGATTCCCTGTGCGTTTCGCCATTGAATGGCATCACAAAAACTCGACCGCTACGCGCTCTCAAACAGTTTGTGTCGCTGATCATTCAACAGCTGCAATGCTCGGCTGCACAGAAGGGGAACCGGGGTGCCTGCTTCAGGTTTATGAACCATTAAAATCCCTAAAAAAATTTCAGGCAGGCACAGTGCTTCGTGATGTCTTTTGGGTTAGTTTATTGGAACTACTTAACTTTCTCTTATCCCTAACCCACAAAACAGAACCATTTGTTTTTTTCATTTCGAACAGATCGATAGCCAAAAACAAATCACTAAGCTTTTTAAAACCATAATTTCTCTGATCGAATGAGGCATGATTAGAAATATGAGTACCGATAGGCCCCAACATCGCCCAACCATCATCTTCTTCAACAGCTTCGATTGCCTGCCTGAGAAGATTCATTAATTTCGTGTCGCTCTTAATGCTCTTACTCTGTTTCTGTACAGGCTGTGCAGGTTCTGATTCATCATCAAGATAAAGGAAGCGTGAACAACTATTAACAAAAGCAAGGGGAGTCTTCCGTTCTCCAAAACCAATCACATACTTGCCATCAGCAAGAGAACGGGTAACAAGCGGTGTAAAATCACAATCTGAAGATACCAGACATATGACATCAATATCTTTAGTGTAAAGGACGTCCATGACATCAATAACTAAAGCCATATCAGTAGCATTTTTTCCTTTTGTCAGATCAAACTGCTGAATTGGCTGTATTGCAAACTCATGCAATATATCTTCCCAGGACTTCAGATTTAAACTCTTCCAATTTCCATATGCTTTACGAATGTTTACAACGCCATAGCGAGCCAACTCGGACAATACATTATCTATCTTTTTAGCAGGCGCATTATCAGCATCAATAAATACGGCGATCTTTTCCTTATCTTTCATCCCTGTCGACTTCCTTTCAAAATGTTAAAAATAATGATTCCATTCCATCCCTGTATACCTTACCAAATTACTCATCGTTAAAGGCCAAACAGAGTTAACCTTACACGTATAGGTTTTAATAACTACAACGACCAGCGCCACCAACTAAGCTATTTCTTCAGCTACTTTGTCTGTGAAAGCAAACTGATCATCCAGCTTGCTGATGCCGACGCCGCTGGTTTTTCTGACTCTTATCTGTACCGGTACCCGTTCTTTGAGGGCGGCGACGTGGCTGATGACGCCAATCATTTTGCCGCTGGCATTTAAGTTATCCAGAGCATCCAGGGCGATGTCCAGTGTCGCGCTGTCGAGGGTGCCGAAGCCTTCGTCGAGGAACAGGGAATCGATGCTGGTTTTCTGGCTGACCAGATCTGAAAGTGCCAGTGCCAGCGCAAGGCTGACCAGGAAGCTTTCACCGCCGGAGAGGGTTTTGGTGTCTCGTACGGCGTCGCCCTGCCAGGTGTCCACCACTTGCAGTTCCAGCGCTTCGGCCTGATCCTGCTTGGGTTTCAGCTGGTAACGGCCATGCAGACGATTAAGCTGAATGTTAGCCAGATGTACCAGATGTTCCAGTGTCAGGCTCTGGGCGAACTTACGGAATTTGTCGCCTTTTTGTGAGCCGATGAGGCTGGTGAGATAGCCCACGTCTTCATAGTCCGCTTCACACTGCTGAATCTCTTCCAGCAAACGGGTCTGTTCGGTGCGTTTGCGCTGGTCGTCTTCCAGCCGGTGGCTGTTGCGGCCCTGTGCTTCGATCAGTTCACGATGCTCGGTTTGCAGGTTTTCCAGCTGCGTCGCCAGCGCTTCAGGGGTGCGTACTTCACCTTCAGCCTGCTGTTCTTCAGCGCCGGTTTCCGGCTGCAGAGCAACCAGTTGCTGTTCGGTCTGCTCCAGCCGTGCTTTGGCGGCGTTAATCTGGAGTTCAATCTGCTTTTGCAACTCGCTCAGACGGTTCTGCTCTTCCGGCTCCAGCATGGCGGCAAGCAATTCTTCTTCAGTGCTGAATACGCTGTCGGCCAGTTGTGTCTGCCAGCTTTGTTCACCAGCCGTCAGTTCGGTTTGCTGGGTTTGCATCCGGCTGTTCAGTTCAGCCAACTGACCACTTAACTGCTGCAGCTGGCTGTGCAGATGCTGATAGTTCAACTGCGCCTGTTCAGCGGCATGCCGGGCAGCGGCGGTTTTATCGGCTGCCTCCTGACGGGAAATAGCGGTATCCGCTTCTCCGAAAATATCCTGACGTTTTACCTGCTGCTCCTGCAGTGCAGTGTTCACTGAACTGAGTTCGGTCTGCAGGTCTTTAAGTTTTTGCTCCAGTTGCTGCTGTTGCTGCAGCTGTTCTGACATTGCTTCCTGCAGTTGCTGACGCTGCTGCTGAAGTTTGTCTGTCTCTTCACGGCAGGCCTGCCAGCCTGCAACCAGAGTTTCCTGTTGCTGTAACCAGTTCTCACAGATTTCTGCGTCGTTGAGATCCGGTACCGGTAATGCCTGAGAGGCAATAGCCGCTTCCAGTTCGCTGACGGTTTGACCGGCACCGGTGAGGTATTCCTGCCGGCTGGTTTGTAGCCGCTGTACTTCTGCTTCCTGTTTGCTGAGGAAGCCACTCACCTGCTGCAGCTGCTGACGCAACCCCTGCGCCCGCTCATCGGTCTGGGCACGGCGCTTTTGCAGTTCTGTTTGCTGTTGCTGTAACTGTACCACCTGCTGACGTGCCTGCTGGAAGGCTTCCTGCTGACCCTGCATGTCCGTGTGGAATTGCTGCAGTGCAGGATGATCTCCAATCGTCAGCTGGATATTCAGCTGTTGGCAGATTGTCTGCCAGCGTTGCTCACTGCTTTGCTGTTCGGCCTGCAGCTGTTGCAGCAGCGTTTGCCATTCCTGCTGCCGGGTCGTCAGTAATTTGATCTCCCCGGCAACGTTCATGCCCTGCTGTTTCACTGTTTCCAGTGCCTGTTCAACAGTTTCAAACCGCTGCTGAGTCTCGGGGACATTAAGGCTTTGGTATTCCTCCACCAGCGGATGGTCTTTTGAGCCGCATAACGGGCATGGCTGCTCTGCTTCCAGCTGTTCACGCAGCTGGGTCAGGTCGGCAATTTTCCGTTCCTGTTCCAGCATCACCTGTAAATCTTTCCGGCTTTGCTGATGGGTGGCGTAAAGCTGGCGGAACTCTTCGCGCTGAATGTTCAGCTGTTCCAGTTGCTGAAGCCGCTGTGTATCCGCAGCCTGGCCTTCCTGCTGCCGCTGCTGGTTTTGCAGCCAACCGGCGGTCAGGCTGTCCATTTCAACCCGTGCCTGATACAGCTGGTTGAAGCGCTGTTCTTCCTGCTGCTGAACCGCCTCATCAGCGCTGACCGGCTGTTGAGCGATCTTTGCCTGCAAGCTGGCGAGCTCCGCATCCAAGCCACTCAGTTGCTCTTCCGCCCGGGTCAGTTCCGCGTTAAGAACCTCCTGTTGTTGCTGGCTGTCGGTTAGCTGCTGCTGGCCGTTACGCAGGTTTTCATTAGCTTTTGCGGTTTCACGGTGTAACCGTTGCAAGGATTCAAAGTTTACCTTCCAGCCGGACAACTGCTCCGCCAGACGGGCGACCTGCGGCGTAACCGTTGTAATTTTCGTCAGTTGGTCTTTCAGCGCTGCTTCCCGGCTCTGACATTCCGCCAGTTGCCGTTGCTGATCCGAGCCTTTAGTCAGCCCCTGTAGCTGCTCGCTGGCCTGACGCTGTTCTGTCTGTTTTGCCGTCTGCTGTTCCTGCAGGGCTTTGATCTTTTCATCCAGCGGAATGACCTGTTCTGTCAGCAAGGTATCCAGCGCCTGTTGTTCAGCCTGTGCGGCCTGGCTTTTCTGTTCGCTGTTCTGCTTCAGCTGTTCAGCCTGTTGCTGTTCCTGTTGCTGACTTTCAGTCTGTTGCTGCAAGCTGCTGTGTTGCTGCCGAATCTGTTGCAGTTGCTCGCGTTGCCGGTGCAGGTTGTGCAAAGGCTGGCGTAAACCTTCAGCCGGTTGTGACCGGGCCAGCCGCTCAAAATCAGCCCCGTGCACCTGTTGCTGCTGTTCGCTGTTGTGCAGCTCTTGCCGGGCTGCAATCACCTGTGCCGTTGCGTCAGCAAGCTGTTGCTGCCGGTGCAGGGTTTGCTGTAATTGTTTAATCTGCTGTTCCAGCGCACCGCTCTGCTGCTGCAACTGTTCCGTTTGCCCCTGTAAGTCGGCGCTTTCTTCAACACTCAGCAGTGAGTAGGCCGCCAGACTGGCACGGAGGGTATCCAGATGAGCCTTACTTTCTTTGTGCTTTTCATAAACCCGCTCAGAGATCTTGCCGTATATTTCGGTACCGGTCAGTTCTTCCAGCAGCTCTGCCCGGTCATTAGCATCGGCATTCAGGAAGGCTGCGAACTGCCCCTGTGAGAGCATCATGGATTTGGTGAAACGGCTGAAATCCAGCCCGGTCAGCTCTTCCGTCTGCCGGAGCTTTTTATTCACCTGGCTGGCGAGAATTTTACCGTCACTGATACGGGCCAGTTCAACTTTGGCGTCCTGCAGGTTACCGGTGACGGAATCCCGCGAACGGCGCTGGCTCCAGAATGCCCGATAGCCCTGCCCCCGCACTTCAAATTCCACTTCAGCCAGACATTCCGCACAGCCGCGGGTCATCATCTCATTGCTGTTTTTAGAGAAGTTATTCAGCCGTGGCGTACGGTGATAGAGGGCCAGACAGATAGCATCCAGCAACGTAGTCTTGCCTGCACCGGTAGCGCCGATAATGGCGAACAGTCCGTTGTCCACAAAGGGGGATTGGGTGAAATCCAGCTTCCATTCCCCCTGCAGGGAGTTAAGGTTCTTCAGCCGTAAACTTAAAATTTTCATGCGTCTGAGCCCTTAAAATCCGTCAATCAGTGACTGTTGCTGCATAGCTTCCGGCTCAGCGGATGCCGTTTTCTTCGATCCGGCGGGTGTCGCCGCCGGCTTTTTCTCCGTTACAGGGGTGGGTTCCGGCAAGCTGTTCCCGAACAGGTCATCTACCGGTTCCGGCGCTGGCGCTGGCTCTGGCGCTGGCTCTGGCGCTGGCTCTGGCTCTGGCTCTGGCTCTGGCTCTGACTCTGGCTCTGGCTCAGACGAAACCTCAGCAATTACCGGTTCTGAATTTTCGGGCTCCGGTTCCAAAGCCTCTGATACATCTGCATCTGCAGCCGTTTCAGAAACCTCTTCGACCTCTGTTGCATCGTCGGTCAGTGTTTCGGACTCTTCACCGGTTGGCTCTGTCGCTGCCGATTCAGTCACAGGTGCCTGTGTCACCGCGGTGGCCGCACGGGTCAGTTGTTCTGCCAGTACCGGATCATCACCATCAAGATTATCCCGGACTTCACCTAACACCTGCGCAAAGCTGATCCGTAAGCGCTGCAGGCGTTCCTGTTCAGAGTCACTGCTGAAGTCTTCCCGGGCGAGGCGTTGTTCAAAGACATCCTGCGGGTTCAGTTCTGCCAGGGTTTCCCGCTGTTCAGCGCCGGCTTGCTCAGATTTCTGCACCCGGCTGCGGCGCAGCTGTAACACCTCAACGTTGTAGTCGGCGGTTAAGGCCTGAATCCGCTGCTGCAAATCATTCAGGTAGGCCTGAGCACTCACCTCAATGGTCAGCCAGACCGACAGCTCTCCTGCGGTTTCCAGTGCGGCAAGCTGTTCGGCAATCTCTTCCAGATCCCCTTTCAGTTGGGCCATTGGCTGAAACATCGGCACCGGCAGTTCGATCACCTGAGCAGTTTCGCCGGGAGCAACGTCCACCAGCAATACCTGCTTCTGACTGCGCAGTTCATCAAAACTCAGCGGAATCGGCGAGCCGCAATAACGGATGGTGTCAGACTTGGCGACTTTCTGCGGCCGGTGGATGTGCCCCAGCGCAATATAATCGGCAGGCGGAAAGTGGTTGGCCGGAAAGGCTTCCAGTGATCCCACATAGATATCCCGGACGGATTCGCTGGTCTGCACACCCATGGCGGTCAGATGGCCGGTGGCCACAATGGGCAGGGGCTGATCTTCGCCTTGCTCCCCGGCCAGTTGCTGTGCAATCTCATAACGGCTCTGGTAGAAGTCACTGATTGCCTGCCCTAACTGTTGTTGCTTCTGCTTACCAGACTGTCCGGCTTCACTGGTCATCAGGTCCCGGGGGCGCAAATAAGGTACGGCACAGAGCACAGCCCCCGGCTGACCGTCGGCCTGATTCAGCACGATCACCTGCTCCTTCGGAGCATTCCCCACACCGGCGATCACCCGGGTATTTAACTGGGCCAGCAGGGTTTTCGACTCATTCAGCATGGCAACGGAATCATGGTTACCCGCCAGTACCACTAACTGGCAGTTCAGCCGGCTCAGTTCAACTATGAAATGGTTATACAGCTCACGGGCGTAGCTTGGCGGGGCGCCGGTATCGAACACGTCACCCACAATCAGCACCGCATCAATGGCCTGTTCCTGTACCTGCTGCAAGACCCAGTCACAAAACTGGCGGTGTTCATCCAGCCGGCTTTTACCCATAAAGTTCTGACCAAGATGCCAGTCCGATGTATGCAGAATTCGCATGTGATTCTTTAACTCTTTCACCGGCTGCCGGGGCAGCCATTTAACTCATTGTGTTTACTGCTCTGCGGTAGCGGTTTTGCCGCTGCGCCGTAGCCAGCGCAGCAGTTGTGGCCCGCGCGTATTCACGCCCAGCCCGGCCAGTACCAGTAATATACCCAGCCACTGGATGCTGCTTAACTGTTCGTCCAGCAACCATGCAGCACAGCTCAGCCCTACAACCGGTACGCCAAGCGTTAACGGTGCAACCTGCGAGACAGGGTAACTGCTCAGCAAGTAGCCCCACAGGCTGTAACCGAGAATAGTGGCAATCAGCGCCAGATAGACCAACGCAAAAATTGAACTGAAACCGATATTCAGCAGTGCATTTTCTATTAAAGGCCCTTCAAGATACAGGGAGAGTGCAAAAAACGGCAGCGGCGGAATCCACGCAGACCACACCACCAGACTGATGGCCCCGTTCTTATTGCGGTTATAGCCATGCTGATGAATCTGCCGGTTTACAATGTTCCCCAGTGCCCAGGCTGCTGCCGCTGCGATCGTCAGGCCAAAACCGATGGCGGTCATATTCTGCTGCAGCTCAGCAGACATAAACCACAGATCGCCCCAGCCAATGAGCACCAGCCCGGAAGCAGCGATCATAATCGCCAGTAACTGGTAACGGCGGATATCTTCCTTCAGCCAGAAAACAGCCAGTACCAGAGTAAAGAACGCCTGCGACTGCAGGACCAGTGACGCCAGCCCCGCCGGCATGCCCAGATGCATGGCCGTAAAAAGCAGGGCGAACTGTGCAAAGCCAAGGGTCAGGCCATAGGCCAGCAGCCAGCGCAGCGGTACATCCGGCCGGGCCACAAACCAGCAGCCAAGTGCGGCCACCAGCAGAAAACGCAATCCGCCCAGTAACAGCGGCGGCATACCTTCCAACCCCCAGGCAATCACAACAAAATTGAACCCCCAGACCACCACGATAATGAGGCCCAGCAGGGTATCTCTGACATTCATCCGGTTCGCATCCCTGACGCAGTTTGCTGCCCGCGCAACATGAAGAGTATGCACCTGAACGGCGCATCATATAAAAGCAAACAGGCAGGTTATGGGAATATCCGTCCGGCGTCCAGAGTGAGATTTACCCCGGAAGGGGCTAGTGAAATGAAAACAGCCAATCCCCTGAAAAACACCGGCAGGATTTCTCCTGCCGGTGTCTGATCAGTTTCAGTTATCGCGGCTGACTATTCGCTGCAATAACTGTTTCGCCAACCCCCAGTCACGGGGCTGTTCAATGCGCTGGTCGGTCACCGGAACGATATCTTCGCCCTGCTGTTCAGCCACCTTAAATGTGAACACATAAGCGGGCTCTGCCCCCATCCGCAAATCAGAGATGATTACATCATCATTACCGGTATGCTCAACTTTAAAGAAGCCTTTACTGAACCATTGCAGGCGGCTGACCGGCCAGTGATCCTGTAATCCGGATAACAGCTCCGGCTGGCTTGAGTAGTGCTTAAATTCGATCTGACGGTCCGGATCAAACAGGGAATAGTAGCCTTCCAGATAACCGTCATCCTGCATCACCAGTACCCGCCAGAGTAATGTATTGAACGGCCCCGCCGTGACCAGCAGTTCCTTATCCGGCGTGTTTTTGCCCGCCGAAGCAGCCAGATTTTCTTCCGCAATGCCGGTGACATACGCCTGCGCAGTCAGCCCCCAGATCAGATACAGGCTGCTGAATGCAAGGCCAACACGGTTCATCTTCCGCCCCCAGTCTGCCTGTCGGGAGGCCAGCGCCAGCACAACGCCCAGTAACAGCGGCACCGTATACAGCGGATCAATGATAAATATGCTGCCAGAGCCCGTCGGCTCCACCGGCAACGGCCAGAACAGCTGGGTACCGTATATGGTAAAGCTATCGAGAATTGGATGGGTCACCAGTGCCAGCCAGACCAGCAGCAGCCAGCGACGCTGCAGATCGGGATACTGGCCATGGAGTTTATTGATCAGCCAGGCCAGCAATGGCGTCAGGAGTGTCAGGGTAATCAGCGAATGGCTGAAGCTGCGGTGATAGGTAAAATCCGCTACCGCACCGCCCATGGAAACAAATACATCCAGATCCGGCAGGGTTGCCAGTGCACCGCCCCACAGGACCGCCCGGTAACCCACTTTATGGCCTAATACTGCTTGCCCCAGGGCCGCGCCCAGCGCGATCTGCGTAACCGAATCCATGAAAATCCCTGTGCCTCAAACTGACCTGCAAAGGGCCCATGCTACGTAGCTGCCCGGGGATTTACAAACAGCTTTACAAAACGTAACACTTGGCTGGCCAGAACTGACTGGTCAGTTTTCGGCGTCCCGTTTCAGGTGCTTCTTCACCCGGTGGGTCACCAGCCAGACGCCGGCCAGCACGACTGGCAGAAAAGCTGCCTTGAGCGTGGTCACATCCACACCCGGCGTATACGGCACCGCTGCGTTGAACAGAACCCCGCACAGCGCCAGCACATAGTAGGTGATGACTACAATCGACAGGCCTTCAACGGTCTGCTGTAAACGAAACTGCAGCTGCGCCCGTTTATCCATGGATTGTAATAACGCCTGATTCTGCGCTTCGATTGCCATATCCACCCGGGTACGCAGGAAGTCACTGGCCCGGTCTACCCGGCTGGAGAGATCATCCAGACGGCGCTTAGTAGCTTCGGTGGTCCGGAAGGCCGGACCCAGCCGGTGTTCAATAAATGCCGACATGGTTTGCAGACCGTTGAGTTCGGTTTCCTGCAGGTCTTCCAGCCGGCTCTGCACCATCTGATAGTAGGCACGGGCCGCATCAAACCGGTATCGGGTTTCAGCAATCAGCTCGGCCACCGCGGCGGCCATATCAGACAGCTTTTCAAGTTGCTCACGTTCTTCGCTGATGACCCGCTCACCACTGATCTGACGTAACAGATCCGCCAGTTCGGTTTCCATATCACTGACCTGCGCGCTGGTTTGCTGTGCCACCGGGAACGCCAGTAACATCATATTCCGGTAGGCTTCCAATTCCAGCAGGGTACGGATCAGCCGGCCGGTCTGGCATTCATTCAGGCTGTTATTGACCAGCAAAATCCGGTTAAAGCCATCACTGTGCAGCCGCAGGGCACTCCACACGCTGGCCGCTTCATTCCCCAGTTGGGAAGCAATCAGCCGCTGGCCTTCAAAGCAGGGTCGCAGGGTCTCTTTGTCCACCACCGCGGTATCACTGTCGATGCCTTCGATATGCAGCGCCGCAACCACTTCACCGGGCAGTTCACTGATCCAGTCATCCGGTAACAGGCTGATCGCCGGCTGAGCAAAGCACTGGGTACTCTTACCCTTCAGCAGAAAGGTATAGCTGCTGAACTCGGTATGCCGTTCCCAGCGGACTTCAAACTCACCAAAATTCTGATAAAAGCAGACATCCCCTTCTGACGGCGGATTAATGCTGTAGCGCTTACACAGGCTTTTCAGGTGGTTCAGTTCACGGGGGTAATGATCCGTCCCGGTATGCAACAGCGTCATATGCGAGACCCGTACCGGTGTGGTGGCTACCGGAAACGGACGGGCATGGAGATCCGCATAGTTATCCTGAAAGCGCATGTGCTGACTCAGCCCGAAACTGTCGTGCAGCGGGTCGTTCAGAACCGGTAGCTGGTGTAAAGCCTGGCGCAATTGCTTATCCTCAAAAATTATAGGGCCACTATTCATACCGTCAGATTCGCCATAAAACAATCACTTAGCATAAAAAACGTCGTGTTTGAGCTAATTTAGATAAGTTTTGTGACAAGCCGAAGTGAAACAGATGATAACTCTGTTAAAGACAACCCAAACAACATTAACCGCTGGCATAAAAAAGGCCCGTAAAACGGGCCAAGGGTCTGAATGATCACACACAGGTTGCGACTGTCAGCCAGTCAGTAAACCCTGTTTAGTGACGTGATCCAGGGTGTCATCCAGCGCCTTGCCGAACGACTCAAGGATTTCATCCACGTGCGCTTCAGTGGCAATCAGCGGCGGGCATAACGCCAGCGAAGATCCGGCCACCGCACGGGTAATCAGGCCATGACGCTCGCAGGCCTGCTGAGCAAAGGCACCGATGGCACCGCCGGCAAAGGCTTCACCGGTCTGCTTGTTGGCCACCATTTCAACGGCGGCAATCATGCCTTCACCGCGGACTTCACCCACCAGCGGATGCTCCGCAAACTTCGCCAGCCCTTTCTGCAGGTAAGCGCCGGTTTCAGCGGCTTTACCGAAGATATTATCCCGCTGGTAGATTTCCAGCGTCTTCAGGGCAACCGCACAGGCAACCGGATGACCGGAATAGGTATAGCCGTGACCGAATACGCCGACTTTGGCACTTGGCTCGATCATCGCTTCGTACATATCGCCGCGGATTACGGACGCACTGATCGGGATGTAAGCCGAAGACAGCTGCTTGGCAAGGGTCATCAGTGCCGGAGAATCGATCCCCATGGTGGTGCAGCCGAAGTCTTTGCCGGTCCGGCCAAAGCCGGTGATGACTTCATCGGCCCAGAACAGAATGTCATATTTCGCCAGAATTTCCTGAACCCGCTGGTAATAGCCTTCCGGCGGCACGATGACACCGCTGGCGCCGGTAATCGGTTCAGCGATAAAGGCAGCAATGGTTTCCGGACCTTCTTCCAGAATCATCTGTTCCAGATTATTGGTAATCCGGGTAACAAAATCTGCCTCGGACTCACCCGCCAGTGCGCCACGGTAATAATGCGGTGCATCGGTACGCAGGATTCCCAGCGGATCAAACGGCAGATCAAAATGCTGATGGTTGGCCGGCAGGCCGGTCAGGGATGCCGATGCCACGGTAATACCGTGATAAGAGCGGTCCCGGGAAATGATCTTGTACTTCTCCGGCTTACCGATAGCATTAAAGTAGTAACGCAGCATTTTGATATGGGTGTCGTTAGCGTCGCTGCCGGAGTTACCGAAGAATACTTTGGCATTCTCAACCGGCACCATTTCTGCCACTTTGGCCGCTAAATCAATGCCCACCTGGTGGGTTTTACCGCCGAACATATGCGAGTAAGACAACTGCCCCATCTGTTCGCTGGCCGCGTCAATCAGTTCACGGTTGTTGTAGCCCAGCGACGTACACCAGAGGCCCGCCAGACCTTCCAGATAGCGATTGCCCTGATTATCGTAAACATAGACACCGTCGCCGCGCTCAATGGTCAGGGTTTCGGTGTTAGTCAGGTTAGTGGTCGGATAAATGATATTGCTCATAACCGGTCCCTCAAATTTAAGTTTCACAGGCGGCACACTCTGCCAGCGGAGCATATGCCCGGTGGCAGAAAATGCCGGTCAGCATCAGCGGTTCAGACCACCCATGCAGATGTATTTCGTTTCCAGATAATCATCCAGGCCATACTTGGAGCCTTCACGGCCCTGTCCGGATTCTTTTACCCCGCCGAATGGAATCACTTCAGAGCTGATCGCCGTTTCGTTGACGCCCACCATGCCGTAATCAATACCTTCCGCCACACGCCACATACGGCCCATGTTTTCGGTATAGAAATACGCCGCCAGACCAAACTCGGTATCATTGGCCATGGCAATAGCTTCTTCTTCGGTGCTGAACTTGAAGATTGGCGCAACCGGGCCAAAAATCTCTTCACGGAACACCCGCATCTGCGGATTAACATCGGTCAGAATTGTCGGCTGGTAGAAGTTGCCGGCACCGGACTGTGGTTCGCCACCAATGACAACCTTCGCCCCCTCTTCCACTGCGCTGCTCACCTTGGCATGCACATCACGCACGGCTTTTTCAGTAATCAGCGGGCCATGGGTGGTGTCCGCCGCAAAGCCGTCACCGATGCTGAATTCAGCAACCGCTGCCCGCAGCTTTTCAACAAAGGCATCGTAAATACCTTCCTGAACAATCAAACGGTTAGCACAGATACAGGTCTGACCCGAGTTACGGTATTTAGACACCAGCGCACCGGCCACGGCCTGATCCAGATCGGCATCGTCAAAGATAATTACCGGTGCATTCCCGCCCAGTTCCATCGACGTGCGTTTTACCGTATCCGCACACTGGCGCATCAGCAGCTTGCCAACCGGGGTCGAACCGGTGAAGGTCACTTTTTTAACCGTCGGGTTGGAGGTCATTTCACCGCCGATGGCCGGTGCATCGCTGCCGGTCACCACACTGAACAGACCGGCAGGTAAACCGGCCCGCTCAGCAAGTTCTGCCAGCGCCAGCGCTGATAAAGGGGTCTCAGCCGCCGGCTTCAGTACGATGGCACAGCCTACCGCCAGTGCCGGTGCAACCTTGCGGGTAATCATGGCATTCGGGAAGTTCCATGGGGTAATCGCAGCGACCACACCCACCGGCTGTTTAATGGCAATGCCACGGCGATCGGTCTGCGGCGTTGGAATAATATCGCCATACACCCGCTTGCCTTCTTCAGCAAACCACTTCAGGTAAGATGCGCCGTAGCCCACTTCACCCCGGGACTCGAACATTGGCTTACCCTGTTCAGCCGTCATCAGAATGGCCAGATCTTCCTGATTTTCCAGTATCAGTGCGTGCCACTTTTCCAGCACAGCGCTGCGGCTTGCCGCAGATAACGCCCGCCACTCCTGCATGGCACGGGATGCCGCTTCAATCGCCTGACGGGTTTCTGCCGCCCCCAGATCAGCCACATCCGCCAGATGTTCACCGTTAGCCGGGTTGGTCACGGCAAAGGTTTTACCTTCAAAGCCGCCTGTCCAGTTACCGTCAATATAAGCCTGGGTTTTCAGCAGACCCGAATCGTTCAGTTGAATTGCCATGAATTACTCCGCGTATTGTTCTCTACAGCCGGTAGCGGCCGGATAAATATCGTTGTGAACATTTATAGTGAAGATTTTTATTTGTTAATATAATTATTTACCCAAGCAAACATTTATATATTCAAATGTAATTATTTCACTGCAGCGGAGTTAAACATGGGCCGTAAAAAAGCAGCCATCAGCGGACAGCTGGCAGATCAGGATCTGCGCCTGCTACGGGTGTTCAAAAGCGTTGCTGAAGCCGGTGGTTTCAGTGCCGCGGAGGTGCAGCTGAATCTGGCCAACTCCACCATATCCAACTACATCGCCGATCTGGAAAAACGTCTGGGTATGCGATTATGTGAACGGGGCCGCGGTGGCTTCAGCCTTACCCAGCAGGGTCAGACCGTCTATGAAGCCACGCTGGAACTGCTCAATGCACTGGATCAGTTCAGCCAGCGCCTTAATCGCTCAGCTCAGGGGATTTATGGCCGGCTGCATCTGGCCTTTGCCGAACACATGCTCGGGGCGCATAACGCCTTTGTGGTTGAAGCACTGGATCTGTTTACCCGGCAGGCGCCGGAGGTAAATATCGAAATCACCACCCTCAGTTCCGATGAGGTCACCACCGCCGTGCTGAATAAACAGGTGGATATCGGCATCACTGTTGAAGCGCAGCGCTACCATGAGCTTAATGCGGTGGATCTGTTCGATGAACAGATGCTGCTTTACTGCGGCCAGCAGCACCCGCTGTATGAGCAGGCTGAAAAAACCATCAGCCCGGAAACACTGCGTGATTACCGCTTTGTTGAATCCCCCCGTTTGCTGCCGGGCCGGGAAGTGCATCCGGATATGCGTCACTGGCACCGCCATGCCAAAGCGCACCATCAGGAAGCCCGGGCCACGCTGATTCTCAGTGGCCAGTATCTGGGCCTGCTGCCGGAACACTTTGTCGCCAGTTGGGGCCTGGGGAATAAGTTACGCCCACTGATGAGTGATACCTACGGATACCGCAACAGTTACCGGGCAATCTGGCCGAAAAAGACCACCAAGGATGAAATCATTGAGGTCTTTCTGGAGGCACTCAGCCAGGCCCGCTCCACAGCCACTCATCCGCCGGCGTAGCAGAATATTCACCCTGATTTCAGGAAACCGGGGAATAATACCTGAAACCTGATAACGGACCCGTGACATATGCCAAGCGCTACTTTCCCCCGCCGGACAGCCTTTTGCCTGTTGCCCATGTTTCTGACCCCTGCCGGTGCCAGCGCAGGCATTCTGATAAAACACCCGGATTTCAGCGTCGTTGCCGATGCCTATCTGAACCTCACCACCGGCAATGCGGCGGATAACACCGAGCATGTGGCCGCCGATGCCGACATCCGCCTGCTGGGATTATATGAAACCGCCGGTGGCAATAAATACGGCGGACGGATTACCTTTGAATCCAGCTCAGCAGGCAGCAATAACGCAGACCCGGAAGTGGGTGAATACAGCCTGCTGGCGCAGTCAGACTGGGGCCGGATAGAGGTTGGCGAACGTCAGGGATTACCGGATGTCCTGACCGGATTTGCCCCCAATAACTATACTTTTACCTTTGCGGAATACGGCCCGTCCACCGGGCGCAACCTGAATCCGGCCGGTGGCCTGCAAACCAGTTTCATTGATGCTGCCGATGCGGCGTCTGTGAATCAGCTCAGTTCGCTGGGATTTGTCGCGTCTCTGGCCGGCGACCGCTCTGCCAAACTGATCTACGCAGCCCCCCGCTCGGCATCCGGCATCAATACCGGTATCTCTTATGCCCCGGATATCAGTGAAGACAATCCGGGCTTTAAACAGTTAATCCAGACCGGCCTGACCTATGATTACTACTGGGATGAACATCAGTTGCATCTGGGCGGCAGCTACACTTACGCGAACGCTGAAGACCTCAGTGCCGGCCAGCAGCGGGATGATCTCAGTTCCGTAAACCTGGGGATTTCAGCCACTTTCAACAGCAAACTGGCATTGGGAATCAGCACCACCCTTAACGGTACATCCGGACAACTGACGAACAGCATTCAGGAAGATACCCGCGGCTGGGTAACCAGCCTGAACTACAACAGTGGCCCCTGGACCTACGGCGGTTTTTACCAGCAGGCTTACGGTCAGGGTGAAACTCAGCAGGCCGGCCGAAACCGGCTGGAAGCCTATCAGTTAGGCGTTTCATACCGGTTTAATATCCGTACCCGGCTGTATACCGCCTATTATCATTATGATCTGAGCAGCGATAATCAGAACAACAGCGACGGCGATGTCGTACTGTTTGGCGTGCGTATCATTCTTTAACAGGAAAAGAGTCTGACTATGAACAACAAAACCAAAGCCATTCTGGCGCTGACATCGGCAGCCGCTCTGCAGGGCTGCGCCCAGCTGGAAATATCGTCAACCCTGACACCGGGTGAGACCACTCAGCCCCTGAGCCATCCGGAAAAGCCTGTCTATGAATTTGAGAAATGTTACGGGGTGGCAAAGAAAGGCCAGAACGACTGTTTTTCCAACGGTCTGGCCTGCGCGGGCACCTCCACCGAAGACCGTCAGAAAAACGCCTGGATTTTTGTCCCCGAGGGAAACTGCAATAAAATTGCCGGCGGCAGCACGTCTAAAGGCTGACTCCCTGTTACTGAAGTACGATTGCTGAAGCCCTATTGCTGAGCCGCGCTTTTGAATGACAGCAAGCCCACGCCCATGCTGACGAACAGGCCGCCGGTTACCCGGTGAAACCATTTCATCCCCTGCCCGCCGGTAAGAAAACCTTTTGCCGACTGAGCAATCAGGCCGTAACAGCTTAACGAGATAAACGAAAACAGCATGAAGGCACCGGTCATCACCGAAAACTGCGGGGCCAGCGCATAATTCAGATCGATAAACTGCGGAAACAGTGCGCCGAAAAACAGAATAGGTTTAGGGTTGGTCACCGCCAGCAGCAATCCTTCCCGGTAATGAGACAAACCACTGCGCTGTTCAGCTGCTCCTTCTGCCTGAAGCGTCATCTGACGTTTACGGGAAAACAACTGACGTGCCCCCAGATAAATCAGATACGAGGCACCCAGTATTTTCACCACCATAAACAGGGTGGTTGAAGCCATCAGGATGGCACCCAACCCGCCGACAGACACCAGCGAGAGAATAAACAGCCCGGTAATGTTCCCCAATGCACCTATCATCACCGCCCGCATGCCATGGGAAATACTGTTGAAGATCACCAGTAAAATTGCAGGTCCGGGACTGATCACATAAAAAAATGAGATCAGCAGATACATCATCAGCGTGTCGGTATTCATTCTGAATGTCCTTATTTTCCACCGTTTCTGGCACGATTTTGCCGCAGGAGAAAAACGATAGCGCTTTTACCCGCCGGTGACGACTGGTACGCAAAATATCTCCAACTGGGTATATCAGCCCCCGGGGGCTTACCGATACTGTAGCGGCATGATCGGCGAATCTGTTCGCCCACCGAATGACAGAGGTATTTATGACTGCCCAGGCCCACACAACATCTTATTACGCTGCATCCGCCAATGAAAAACAGTTACGCCCGGCGCTGACCGATAATATCGACGCCGACGTCTGTGTCATCGGTGCGGGATTTACCGGGCTGTCCAGCGCCCTGCATCTGGCCAAAGCAGGCTTAAAAGTGGTGGTACTGGAAGCCAACCGGATTGCCTTTGGCGCATCCGGCCGTAACGGTGGCCAGATCGTGCACAGCTACAGCCGTGATATTGATTTCATCCACAAACATTACGGCAAAGACACCGGCACAGCGATGGCCAGCATGGCATTTGAAGGCGGTGAAATCATCCGTGGGCTGGTCGAGGAATTTAATATTCAGTGTGACCTGAAAGACGGTGGCATTTTCGCCGCCTGTAACGATAAGCAGATGCGCGAGCTGGAAGGTAAAAAAGCCCTGTGGCAGGCCAACGGCCATCGCCAGTTGGAGCTGCTCAGCGAAACAGAGATTCAGAATCATATCGGTACCGGCCGTTATAAAGGCGGTTTGCTGGATAAGAGCGGCGGCCACTTCCACCCCATGAACCTTGCGCTGGGCGAAGCCGCTGCAATTGAATCACTGGGCGGTCAGATTTTTGAAGACTCTGCGGTGACCGGCATTGATCAGCAGGCGATCACCCGGGTAAATACCGCCCGCGGCAGTGTTACCGCCAAATACGTGGTTGTAGCCGGTAACGCTTACCTCAACGGTTTGCTGCCAAAGCTTGAACAGAAGGCTATGCCCTGCGGTACGCAGGTGATTGCCACTGAACCGCTGAGTAAAGATTTACAGCAACAGCTGTTACCCGGAGATAAATGTGTCGAGGACTGTAACTACCTGCTGGACTACTTCCGCCTGTCCGGTGACGGCCGGCTGATCTATGGGGGCGGGGTTACCTACGGTGCCCGTGAGCCGGGCAAAATTGAATCACTGATCGTGCCGAAAATGCTGAAAACCTTCCCGATGCTGACGCAAACCAAGGTGGATTTCGCCTGGACCGGCAACTTCCTGCTGACACTGATGCGTCTGCCGCAGTTTGGCCGTATCGGCAATAATATCTTTTATGCCCAGGGCTACAGCGGCCATGGCATCACCAGTACTCACCTTGCCGGCCGGGTTATCGCCGAAGCCCTGCAGGGACAGGCTGAACGCTTTGATGTGTTTGCCGGCCTGCCACAGTATCCGTTCCCCGGCGGCCGTACCTTCCGGATTCCGTATACCGCAATGGGCGCATGGTATTACACCCTGCGCGACAAGCTGGGCATCTGACCAGGTAAAAAGTCGGAGATGACGGGATGTTACTCATCCTGTCACGCTGGCAGATCGGGAGAAGAATACCCCACAGGTGGTGGAGAAACTCAAAACAGGCAAATGGCTGTCAGGTGGACTGCATGTTACCGCACATGCTGTCCAACTGAGCAATTTCACGGCTCATTTCCCGGGTCACATTGATCATGAAGATCTTAAAGTCTTCCGGGTAAATATCACAAAGTTCATGAAACAGTGCACTGGAGATTTCCAGTACAAACCCTTCTTTCTGCATGACCGCGTTACCATGACGGGCCTGCAGGCCAATCATGCCCACAAACCCCAGTTGCTCGCCGGGTAAATAAGCTTTCAGGGGAACCTGATCATCGGAATCTGTCTTGGGATGATAAAACCGCGCCTGGCCGCTGAGGATGACAAAAAACATATCTGAACTGTCACCCAGAGAATAAATTCTGTCGTTGCCTGCCAGTTTGTATATGTCGCCGTGGGTCAGTAAAAACGTCAGGCTTTCATCAGATAAAGCACCAAACATGGACAGGCCATGGCAATACTCCAGGGAAAATTGCCCACTCAGATCTGAGTATTGGTATAACTGCATAATCCGTCTCCGGGAATCACAACCTCAGTATAGTGCAATAACCAGGTTCCCAAACGCCTAAGGCACGAAAACTAAAGAAAAAACCAAAAATATCTGCAGCGTCCCAAATACCCGAAACTTTGACAGGGTTTTACACAATTGCTGCGTGAATATTGCACAAAAAAGTATACGTCGTCGCACGTTAACTCCGAGTTAACAACATAGCAATACTACTCATTGATTATTCACCTTCACTACCCGACTTAAGTACTAAACTTAAACAGCGGTGTAACGCATTTGAACCAACGGGGTCAGTCTGCACGGCGTTTTTTCAGTGAATGACCCGGATCGGCTTCCAGTGGGTTATCAGGCCAGTAATGCTTCGGATAGCGGCCTTTCATATCTTTCTGCACATCCCGGTAGCTGTTTTGCCAGAAACTGGCCAGATCCTGGGTAACCTGCAGGGGCCGCCGGGCCGGTGATAACAGATGCAGCACAACGGCTGTGCCGCGGCCAATCGTAGGGGTTGCGGTGCAGCCAAACATTTCCTGTAAGCGAACCGCCAGAACCGGCGGATGCTGGCTGTAATCCAGCCGGGCGTTGCTCCCCGCCGGTAATTTAATGCTCACCGGTGCCAGATTATTCAGTGCCTGCTGCTGCTCCCAGCTCAGCCGGGCCAGCAGGATATCCTGCAAATTCAGTTTTTTAAGCTGCGACAACTGGCGGACATTATCCAGATATGGCCCCAACCATTCAGCCAGTGCTGCGGTAAGCGCTGCATCCGATACATCCGGCCAGCTTTCAGAATCCTGCTGATGCAAAAAAGCCAGGCGCTGGCGTAAACCGGCTGCCCCTTCCCAGTTCAGGATGTGCAGCCCGCGTTTCGCCAGCATACCGAGGACAGCCCCAACCCTCAGCGCCGGATCGGCATCCGGCAAATCAGCACGCTGTAACACAATCGCCCCCACTGCCACCTGCCGCTCACTGCGCAAACGTTCACCTGAAAGGTCCCATTCAACCTTGTCCCGGCGGGCTGTCAGCGCCTTGAGCGGCCCGTCAAACAGTGCTCTGTTCAGTGTCACTGCCGAATAGATCTGATCAACACTCTGGCCCTGCCGGCCCCCCTGCTCAGCGATGACCAGAAATTCAGATTTCTGCAACGGGTCATGCTGTTTCACACGGGCTGCACGGCCGTTACTCAGCAGATAATCATGGCTGCGGGGATTCCGCCGCGCAGCAATTCTGTCCGGATAGGCGTAACTGAGCAAAATGGCCAACCAGTTTTCCTGATGATCCGCCGGGGGCAACCCGGTAAGATCCTCCTGAGAGAGATTATGTTTACGCACCAGCCGGCTGAACTGATCTGCGAGTTGCCGGCAACGTTTGCGCTGCGGGGCATTATGGCTGTTAGCGCTGATATCCCCCCGCAGCCAGGCAAGATGACGGCTAAAGTCTGAACTATCGGTGCCGGTACGCTCACTCAGCAAGGCGGCGATATCCGCCGCCAGCGCCAGTTGCCCCTGCTGTGCGCCAAGAATAAGCATCCGTGCCAGGCGGGGATGGACCGGCAACGCGGCCATCTGTTCGCCCAGCGCAGTAATGCTGATGGCACCGGTTGCCGGATCTGCCGTTAATGCAGAAAGGTTCACCAGCAATTGTTCTGCCTGCGCCACAGCACCTGCCGGGGGCATGTCCAGCCAGGCCAGCTCGGCAGGATCACTGACGCCCCATGACAGCAGCTGCAACACCAAAGGCACCAGATCCGCGTTGCTGATTTCCGGATCGGAGTGAGGTGCCAACTGATCCTGTTGCTCCCGGGACCAGAGCCGGTAACAGATACCGGGCTCCGTTCGCCCCGCACGGCCGCTGCGCTGAATGCTGGCCGCCCGGGACAAACGCCGGGTATGTAACCGGGACATGCCGGTATTCGGATCAAACGCCGCATAACGGCTCAGGCCCGCATCAATCACCACCCGTACACCGTCGATGGTCAGGCTGGTTTCAGCAATACTGGTAGCCAGTACTATCTTACGCTCCCCCGCTCCGGCCGGGGCAATGGCCTGCTGCTGGCGGGCAAAGTCCAGATCACCAAATAATGGCAGTAACCTGGCGCCCTGAAAAAGCTGTTCAACATCTGCCAGTTGCTGAGCGGCCCGGCGTATTTCTGCCTGCCCCGGCAGAAATACCAGAATGCTGCCACTTTCTGTCTCCAGTGCCTGACGTACGGCGGCAGATACCTGCGCTTCCAGCCGTTTATCAGCGTTGTACCCCAGATATTCCACATCCACCGGATACATGCGTCCGGCACTGCTCACCAGCGGCGCAGCCGGCAGAAGTTGCTGAATCTGAGCGCCATCCAGTGTTGCAGACATAATCAGTAGCCGTAATGACTGATCTTCGCGAAACAGCTCCCGCCCCTGCAAACACAGCGCTAACCCAAGATCCGCATCCAGATTACGCTCATGAAATTCATCAATGATAACCAGCCCCACACCTTCCAGGCTGGGATCAGCCTGAAGCATACGCACCAGGATACCTTCGGTAACGACCTCAATCCGGGTGGCAGGACCGGTAGAGGATTCAAGCCGCACCCGGTAACCCACGGTTTCCCCCACCTTTTCACCCAGCATAAATGCCATCCGTTGTGCGGCAGCCCGGGCAGCCAGCCGACGAGGTTCCAGCATGATGATCTTCTGTCCGCTCAGCCAGTCTTCTTCCAGTAACGCCAGCGGTACACAGGTGGTTTTACCGGCACCCGGCGGTGCTTCGAGTATTACATCAGGCGAATTTCGTAAGGCAGACGTCAGCTCATCGAGCACATCATGGATTGGCAGTGAAGTCATAAAAGGTCAGTATCGGGTTACAGGGGAATAAAACAGACTTACTTCATTGTATCAGCCGTGGCCGTAGCATTCAGAGAATAACATGCAGGTAAAAGTAAAAATCTTATAGGTGAAGTTTTCTCACCCGACCCGATCTGTCCCGCCTCACGGAAGCCGAAAAATTACAGGCAAAAAAAAACCGCACATTTGTGCGGTTATAAGCAACGATCAAAGGTTTGTCGCCCTCAACAGTCCCAGGAAAATTCCGGTTTACGGAAACAGACTGGACGGCATTGAGTGAAAGTTGCCGGTTAGTGTGTCTGCTTCACTGTAGATAAATTCATCATAGCTCAGGCTTGACTGTTTGGCTCCCCTTGTGTTTGGGTTTCATCCCCAGATTGGGTACCGAGGTTTGCCAGCATTGAATCCAGCATCGACAGATTATTCTGCAGCTGCTGCTGTGCTTCGTTATTAGCGTCGGTATAACGGCCATCTTGCTCAATCAGGTTGTTAAGCAACGAGCGGGTAAAGTCAGTCGCATCCTGCATGATCTGATGGGCATTATCCAACTGATCAGTCAGGCCTTCACGTAAAGGCTGTAAACCCTGCAGCCCAAAGCCCGGATCGTTCATTTGTTGTACGTTTTCATACATGGCTGTACTGGTATAGGTCTGGCTGCGGGTCAGCTGGAAGTCCATCGCTGCCAGTTCAGCACCGTCCATCTGATAATTAGCGGCGGTATTAAAAGCATCCTGTACATTGCCCGAAAAAAAGTCGTTGGCAATGCCGGTCATGTCTTTTACCAGATTGGTAATGGCATCCAGCTCGTCAGCATTCAGATCGCCCTCAACACTGAAACCGAAGGAACTGCTGGAAGATTGCTCAAGCGAAACACTGGCGGCCTGGCCGTTCTGATTCTTTACACCGGCAATGCTGGCACTGAAGCTGTCCTGACCACTGAACTGAATCGTGACCTTATCACCTTCTTTGGTTTCCAGTGTCAGGGAAAAACTTTCTGCGGAGGTAAACCGCTCCGATGCAGCAACAGCCCGGGAATTTCCGCTACGGGATACATCTTCCGATTGAGTCCGGACATTGGCTTCGGGACGTTCATTACGCCCTTCCGCACGGTCAGAAGAAAACGGATGACTGAATAAGTTCGAGGACGGTAGTTGTGAAATGTCCATCGTGCTGGCCCTGTAAGTTTGTATTCGATAGCCGGGTTATCGACCCCCGCCGGGAATACTTAAGGCCTAAATTCAATCAGTTTGTTATTTGCTAATAGCTCAGACAGCGCTAACGCATTGAAGAAAATGTAAGCGTGACTGATTTTTAAGCAGTTTTTAAAACAGGGAATAATTGCAAAAAAACCGAAACTAACAAATTTCAATTTGTTCAATCCAGTTTTCTTCGTCAGCATCCAGATACACCTGCTCCAGCAGAGCTCCCGGCCAGGCATGCTGCCGGTGAATGTAACGCAGCATAGCCACCGACAACATTTTCACCGGTACAACTTCACTCCAGATTGAGTTATTCAGGCAGCGCCAGTGATTATGATCAATCAGTCCGGGTCGCATGATCTGTTTCTGACAGGTATCACAGATCATAATGCAATGATCATAATCCGGTTCTGTCAGCACCGGTGGCACTTCAAATACCGACAGCTTGACCCCCTGCGCATCGCATAGCTCACAGTGTGCGCTGCAGCGGCGCACTAAATCTTTTCCAAACACAGACAGGCCATGATGACCTTCGTAGTGTCTGGCATGCCCCCTGGACATACATCACCCCCATACCCGGCCAGACCTGTAAACCACACTTCAACCCTGAATCACCCGGCAGTGGTTGCCGGTCTCAGCCCGAGTCCATTCCATAAAAAACATTGATACTAAGTATTGTTCAGAACCTCAGATTTACAACTTTTTTGAATATATAATTCTAATATTTCAATAAGTTATATCAAAAATTAAAACATTTCATCCATTATCAAAGTAACATTTTTTTCAGAGGTTAGCGGCATGTTCAGCGCTGTTACACACCTGATTAGCCCGGCTTTTACCAAGTGGTCAGTTGCAATTACAACAAACCCCATTTTGAAATTTTTTCCCGTCTATACCCTTAAGACACGCAAAAATGACATATGTCACTTTACACTGCGGCATCATATAAATATGATAATCGTTATCATTTAGATTTACGGATAACAAACTATGCGCTTTCTATGCGAAACCCATCGCCAGCAGCTTCTTCAGGATGAAACTCAGGTACTCAGCCACTGGCATGAGTGGATGCGTCAGGGTGATGATTTTCTACAGGCTGAACAGTGGGCCGATGCTTTTCGTGTTCTGGGCTGCAGCTTTGAAGCCGCTGAGTGGCTGGTATTCGACTGCCAGACAAACCAGCAGGATTTTACTCACCTGAAACACTTCATCACCGCCGGTCACCAGCTCGCGGGCTGTTGCCGCCGCAGTGGCCGTACCGATCTGGAACTGCATTTTTTACTGTCAATTCACTACCGGCTGATTGACCTGGCTAAAGGCAGTGCCGCTGAATATTATCCGCTCAGCCTGAATCTGCAGGAATCGGTGCAGCGGCTGAAACAGCACAGCCATCAGCACGGCGCATTTGAAGGCTATCAGGACTGCCTGGCGGAAACAGATACTTATCAGAAGAACCTGCGCCGCCACCTTCACTGATCAGCCTACGGTTACAGCTTCAGGCTGAAGTCATCGGCATCCTGATAGGCAGGAAACTGTTCGCGAAACGCCAGTAAATCACCTTTTGATAAGGTATTACTGGCGCAGAACACTTTGCCCTGCATGTAATCGCAAAGCACTTCGCCCTTAAAGTCCAGCAGCATACTGTCACCGCTGTACTCCAGTTCGTTGGCATCTGTTCCTACCCGGTTTACACCGGCCACATAACAGAGATTTTCGATCGCCCGGGCCGCCAGCAGGGTACGCCACGGATAGCGGCGAACCGCCGGCCAGTTAGCAACATACAACGCCAGATCATAGTCATTGCAGTTACGGGAATAAACCGGAAAGCGCAGGTCATAGCAGACCTGCAACAGGATATCCCAGCCGCGGAAACTGACGATGACCCGCTCCTGACCGCTTTGATAACGTTCGTGTTCGCCTGCCATCCGGAACAGATGCCGTTTGTCATAATGCTGCACCTTCCCGTCCGGTTCCACCCACAGCATCCGGTTGTAGTATTCACCGTTTTCAATGATCGCCAGGCTGCCAGTGATTGCAGCATCACGCTGTGCGGCCTGCTGTTTCATCCAGACAATGGTTTCACCGTCCATCGTCTGAGCGGCCTTACGGCTGTCCATGGAAAAACCGGTAGCAAACATTTCCGGTAAAACGACCACATCGGCGCTGGCTGAATGTTCATCCAGCAGGCGCGCATACATGTCACAGTTCTGTGCCGGGCTCTGCCACTTGATATCCGGCTGAACCAGCACCACCGTCAATTCTTCCTGAACTAGATTTTGCATAATATTTCCGCCGCTTTCTCAAGGGTATTGTCTTCTTTGGCAAAACAGAAACGGATCAGTTTCTGTGCCGGCGGTTGCTGATAAAACACTGAAACAGGAATCGCAGCAACGCCCTGTTCTGTCAGCCAGTCGGCAAATTCAACATCACCACGCTGGTCATCAATCGCTGAATAATCCATCAGCTGAAAATAAGTCCCCGCTGTCCCGGTAAAGCTGAAACGACTTTGCTGCATCAGGGAGCAGAACAAATCCCGCTTGGCCTCGTAAAAAGCCGGCAACTGCAGATAATGTTCCGGTTGTGCCTGCAGATAATCGGCCACCGCGCACTGCATAGGGTGCACCGAACTGAACGTAAGGTACTGGTGCACCTTACGCAACTCTTTGCTCAGTTCAGCCGGCGCTACACAATACCCAAGCTTCCAGCCGGTGGTATGCAGGGTTTTACCAAAGGAAGAGACCACAAAACTGCGTGCTGCCAGCGCCGGCCGTGCAAGCACGCTGTGATGCTGATGGCCGGTGAAATAAATATGTTCATAAACTTCATCGCTGAGCAACAGTATTTCCGTGCCGGCTAGCAGCGTTTCCAACTCATCCAGCTCTGCCTGGCTGAGTACAGCACCGCTTGGATTATGGGGCGAATTAATGATCACCATCCGGGTTCGGTCACTGATCGCCCGTCCCAGAGACGCCAGCGGCAGGCTGAAATCTTCACTGTTAAGCGGCAAATGCACCGCAATACCGCCATTCAGTTCAATGGCCGGTTCATAACTGTCATAGGCCGGGTCAAAAACAATAACCTCATCACCGGGCCTGACTGCAGCACTGATCGCCGCAAAAATGGCTTCGGTTGCACCGCTGGTGACAGTGATTTCAGTGTCTGCACAGGGGAGCACGCCGTAACAGCGCTGCACTTTTTCGGCAATAGCCTGACGTAAAGAAGGGGCGCCGGTCATCGGGGCATACTGGTTCAGCCCCTGACGCAGATAAAAGTTTACCCGCTCACGCAGCGCGTCCGGGCAGTCAAAATCAGGAAAACCCTGAGACAGATTAATTGCACCGTATTCCGCCGCCAGTTGCGACATCCGGGTAAATATAGTGGTACCGACATTCGGCAGTTTGGAGTCTATATACACACTGAGTTTCTTTTAAAGGTTCTTATTTTAAATTCAGAAAAAGTGTACACCGGGTAACGTCTGACACCCAGTGGTTTTCAGCAAAAAGAAAGTGCGGTATCCGAAACCAGTCAGCCCCGGTATCAGCCGGTGGGCGTGAGTACCGGAGCAGATCACGGTTCAGAAGATCAGCAAATGCAACGCCCCCCGGACCAGAACCCCCACCGTTGCCCCCATGATGGCGGCTTTGGCCACCTGCCGCACACGGGCGCCGGCAGAAATAATGATGGCCACGCCCACCACATCAAAGGGATTAATTGCAAAACCGGCGATACGGTTCAGATCAGTGACCGTCAGCAATCCCTGATCCAGCAGATCCAGCGTCACCCCCATCATGGCGGTTCCGCCGGCAATGAACTTGGTCACTATCGGCAGCACTGCGGCTTCCGGCAATGCCAGCAACTCCAGTAAGGGTGACAATAACCAGGTGATTCCTTCAATGGCGCCGGTGAGCTTCAGTACATTCACCAGACAGATTGCCAGGATCAGCAGCGGAATCGAGCTGATAACGATCTTAATACCTTCCTGACCACCGTCAGACATAATCTGCATAATACTTTTCGGCGTCTGCCGGGCAGCTTCTACCGCCTGATCTTCCTGATTACCGTCCTGCCACACCGGCTGCCGGGCAAACCAGTAATACGTCGCACTGGCGGCCACCAGCCCACCAATCACAGAGGTCAGCATCATCATGCCCAGATCCAGCCCTACCGCTGCAAGCGGAAACACCACATTCGCCTGAGAGAGTGTCAATACTGCGGCCAGCGTTGCGGCAATGGAGCGCCGGGCAGTACCGTCTTTATCCATCACTGCCAGCGTTGCAACCGGGGCTGAAAAACTGACAAACAGGATTTTCACAATGGCGAATACCCCCATCCCGGGAATACCGAACACCCTTAACAGGGGCGACAACCGGTTCGCCATAAAGGCCAGCACACCTTTGGCTTCCAGTAACTTCATCAGCGCCAGCATGACAACCATCACCGGCATTAACAGGTAAAGTGCCATATCTATGGCGGTCCGGCCGGACTCCAGAATTAACGGGACAATCTGTTCCACTGATAAAGCTCCCTAAATTAACGCAGTGAAATCAGCAATGTTACGCAAAGAAACCGGTTAATTCTGAAAAATTTAGCGACCGGTCTGACCGCCCGAAACAGAGGTATTCCATAAGAAGTTCGAACTGAAACACGTCAATAATGTACAAAAACCTGACAAAACCTTTCCTTATTCACCATATTGGGTATATTTAGAAGTGTATGGTTTTTCTTTTTACAGCGGTGCATTAATACTGCACCTCGTGCAATAACAACTTCTAACACCTGTACAAAGGCAATGACTATGCGATCAGCACTCATTCTGACGATTCTCTTTTTTAGTGCCTGCATCCAGGCTGGCTCCCAGCCCTCCCCAGAAAAACCGCCAAAACTTGCCTCTGTCAGCGTTGCTGTTGCAACGGAAAATGA